>NZ_JAMYVK010000039.1:0-69780 GCF_040323975.1 Mesorhizobium sp. M0019
AAGCCAAACCTGCTACCCAACCAAAACTCCCTTGACACCTCTCCGAAGCAGATGTGTGCGCACGCTAGCCCACAAGGGGAGAAGGAAAGAAGGGGCAGCGCTAACGTTATAAGATCTGGAAATCAAGCCGCCTGGCAGGCCTCGAAACTCTTCTTCAGCCGCTCGGCGTCGAGATCGCGGCCGATGAACACCAGCCGGCTCTCGTGTTTCTCGCCATCCTTCCAGGCGCGCTGGTGGTCGCCCTCGATGATCATGTGCACGCCCTGGATGACATAGCGCTCGTCATCGCCCTTGAGCGCGATGATACCCTTCAGCCGCAGGATGTTCGGGCCTTCCATCTGGGTGATCTTCTCGATCCAGGGGAAGAATTTCTTCGGATCCATCTCGCCGCCGCGCAGCGACACCGACTGCACCGTCACGTCATGGATGTCGGAAGGATGCGCGTGATGATGCCCGTCATGATCGTGGTGATCATGGCCGTCGTGATCATGGTGATGGTGGTCATGATCATGATCATGATGGTCGTGATCGTCATGCGCCTCGAGGAAGTGCGGATCGTTCTCCAGCGCCCGGGACAGGTCGAACGCACCGCGATCGAGCACCTCGGACAGCGCCACGCTGGCGCGTGTGGTGCGATGGATTCGTGCCGCCGGGTTGATGGCGCGGATCGTCGCCTCCACCTTGCTCAGCTCTTCGGGGGTGACCAGATCGGTCTTGTTGAGTACGACGACATCGGCAAAGGCGATCTGGTCCTCGGCCTCTCGGGAATCCTTCAGACGCAGCGGCAGGTGCTTGGCGTCGACCAGCGCCACCACCGCATCGAGCTTGGTCTTGGAACGCACGTCGTCGTCCATGAAGAAGGTCTGCGCCACCGGCACGGGATCGGCGAGGCCAGTGGTCTCGACGAGGATGGCGTCGAAGCGGCCAGGCCTGCGCATCAGGCCTTCGACGACGCGGATCAGGTCGCCGCGCACGGTGCAGCAGACGCAGCCATTGTTCATCTCGTAGATTTCCTCGTCGGATTCCACGATCAGCTCGTTGTCGATGCCGATCTCGCCGAATTCATTGACGATGACGGCGTAGCGCTTGCCATGGTTTTCCGAAAGGATGCGGTTGAGCAGTGTCGTCTTGCCGGCGCCGAGATAGCCGGTGAGGACGGTTACGGGGATCTGCGTCTGTGCGTCGCTCATATTGTGCCTCGAATAGGGATTGTCGGCTCCATATAGGATGTGTGCTCGGCTTTTGCACGAGGCAAACCGGTGGGCCAAAGAGGGGCTGGTATTGCCGAACTTTCCTCACATTACCGAACTTTCATTGGCGCCGCCTGACAGCGGGCCCTAGATAGGCGGGGTCATTTACGGAGCTGTTCGCGTTGAAGAGGCGCCAGATGTCCGACAAGTCCTTGCCACTAAGCCGTCGGCAGGCGCTCGGTCTCGTTGCGGTTACCGCTGGCGGCATATTCCTGCCCGCCGGTGCAAGGGCCGGGCAGGTTTCGCCCTATGCCGGGCTTGCTTTGTTCGAAGCCGGTGCCGGCGTCTGCGCCATCACGCCCGAGGTCACCGAAGGGCCGTTCTATTTCGACCCGAAGCTCGAACGCGCCGATATCACCGAGGGCAAGAAGGGCATCGGCCTCAATGTGCGGCTGCAAATCGTCGACGCCGCCTGCCGGCCGCTTCCCGGCGCACGCGTCGATATCTGGCATTGCGATGCCCAGGGCACCTATTCCGGCTATCCCGGACAGGGCGACGGGCAGGATATCGACACGTCCGGCCAGAGCTTTCTCCGCGGCTGGCAGAGAACCGATGAAAGCGGCATCGCTTCTTTCGCCACCATCTATCCCGGCTGGTATCGCGGCCGCACCACCCACATCCATTTCAAGATCTTCCCCGACGACCGCTCGGTGATGACCGGCCAGATGTTCTTCCCCGACAGCCTCAGCGAGCAGATATTCGCCACCGTCGCGCCCTATAAAGATCGCCCCGGCAAACGCGATACATCGAACGCGCGGGACGGCATTGCGCGGCAGGCCGGGCCGCTGTCGCAGGCAGCGCTGCGGGAAATGGCGGACGCCTTTCAGGCCCTGATGGTGGTCGCGGTGAAGGCCGGTTGAGAACGCCTCGTCACGTCCCCATCCAGCCATTGCGGAAAGTCGTTTGTCATCTAACTGAAATAAACATCTGGCATTAGCCACGGCGAACACCGCGAAGCTTGCCGGCAAAGCTATTTTCCGAGCCGGAATGTTTTCGATCGTCATTGCCAACCGGCGGCCTGCTTCTATGCTGTCCGCTCCGGTTCGGCCGAGGAGGGATGAGCATGGCCAAGGCGGACAAGACTGCAACAATGAGCCGGCTGCATTCGGCGGCGCGGCTGGCGCGCACGGCGCTCGCCGCCCGGCTTCTGGCGCATGGTTTCTATGCCGGCCAGGACCAGATCATGCTGGCGCTCGACCGCGAGGACGGGCAGACGCCCGGCAACCTTGCCGGCCGCCTCGGCGTGCGTCCGCCGACCATCACCAAGACCATCAACCGGCTGCAGGCGCAGGGCTTTCTGGAGAAACGGGCCTCGTCCGCCGATGCCCGCCAGGCGCATATTTTCCTCACCGACACCGGCCGCGAAATCATCCACGCCATCGAGAAGTCGGTGAAGAAGACCGAAAAGCAGGCATTGAAGGGTCTCGACAAGAAGGATCAGAAAGCGCTGTTCAAGCTGCTTGCCCGCGTCGAGGCGAACCTGTCGAACGGCGAAATGGTGCTCCCGGATGACGAACTCGATATCGAAGACAAGATGCTTGAATAGCTCACGCGTTCGCCGCTGACGGCCGCCGCGTCAGTGCCGACCAACGTCCCGGTGTGACGCCGAACGCCTTCTTGAAATGCCGATTGAAATGGCTTTGATCACTGAAGCCGGCTGCGATGGCGATTTGCGCCAGCGGCTCGTCGGCTTCGATCATCCGACGGGCTCGTTGAAGCCGGCGCATCAACAGGAACCGGTGCGGGCTGGTGGAGAAGGTGGCGCGGAAATGCCGCGACAGGGCATAACGGTCCAATCCGGTTATCGCCTCCAATTCATCCGAACGTACAATCCGCGCGACATTTTCCTCCAGATAGTCGCGCGCCAGGCTGGCGGCGCGCCACGCAGTTTTCGCTACCGGTTTCGTCGGCTGACCGGCGTGCCGGGCCAAGCTTTGCATAAGCTGCGTCATGAAATCGACGACAAACAGCTCGTCCAGTTCCTGATTCAACGGCCCGAGCGCGGAAAGCAGCGTCGCCCGGAGATCGCGGTCTGTCACCACGGCATTCCCGACGAATGGTAGTGATCCGCCGCCGAGACAATCGAGCATCAGGGACGGCTCCAAATAGAGCATTCTGTATCGCAAGCCGTCTTCGGTGCCGGCACCGCCATCGTGCAGTTCGTCGGGATGAAGGATAATGATCTGGCCAGGCAGGCTCTGATGCGTTTGGCCGCGATAGCGGAAGCGCTGCACGCCATAAAACGTCACCCCGATCGCATAGGTGTCGTGGCGATGGAGATCGAAGGCATTGCCGTGGAACCGGGCCTCGATGCGTTCCATCCCGGCAGCACCGGGTGCCGGTACGATGCAGTTCTCGGCTGCATCCACGCACAAACGTCCAAGACCCTGAAAGGCTTCCCGGTCTAGATCGTGCGCCATCGCTTCACTCGCAGCCTCGGATTGGCCCCCTTTTCGGATTGGAAACTGTCGCATGTTCGATACGAAATTTGCAATCGTGCTCAAGGATGATCTTCCCGTCTGGCAAAAGCTCAATGTCACCGCCTTTCTGACCAGCGGCATCGTCGCGCAATTTCCCGACATTATCGGCGACCCCTACCGTGATCGCGCCGGCAATATCTACAACCCGCTGTCGATCCAGCCGGTCATCGTGCTTTCGGCGGACGGCCAGACGCTCGGCGCGATCCAGCGGCGGGCGCTGGAGCGTGGTGTGACGGTTTCGCTCTATGTCGAGGATATGTTTTCGACCGGGTATGATCTGGCCAACCGCGCCGTCTTTGCCGAATTTGCGCCGGAGGATGCCAAGGTGGTCGGCATCGCGCTTCGCGCCGAAAAGAAGCTCGTCGACAAGATCACCAAGGGCGCCCGCATGCACGCCTGAGTCGTCGGCCACTAGGTCGGCCACTGGGAAACAAACTGAGCCTGTCGGCGGCTGTCGTTGTGCCAGACTGTTTTGGCTTGCCCGCAGGCGACAATTGCCGCATTGGTGAGGGACCGCCTTGCTTCCCGTCCGGCCTGAAATTGAATGCTCCCCCAAGACAAGACGAAAGCGCGACATCGCCGGCGGCGATCCTGTGCATGCTTTCCGTCTATGTGTTTTTCACCTTCCTCGACACCAGCAGCAAGTACCTTGTGCTGGCCGGCGTCTCGGCGCTGATCGTCGCCTGGACCCGCTTCGCGGTCCATGTGCTGATCGTCGGCGTCTTTCTGCACGGATGGCGTGAGCCGCTGCGCTTTCGTCCCGCCAACCTGCCGGCGCATCTCACGCGCGGTCTGCTCCTGTTCGGATCGACGATATGCAACATTCTCGCGCTGCGGACGCTGCAGCTGGCGGAAACCACCTCGATCTACTTCTTCGGCCCGATGGTGATCACCGCGCTTGCCGGTCCGTTGCTAGGGGAATGGGCCGGCTGGCGGCGTTGGCTGGCGATCATGAGCGGCTTTGTCGGCGTCCTCATCATCACCCGGCCGGGCATCGGGGTTTTTGGCGTCGGCCATCTCTTTGCGCTCGGCTCGATGCTATCGAACAGTTTCTACGTCATCATGACGCGCCGCATGTCGGCGACGGAAACCTCGGAAAGCCTCATCCTGTTTTCGGCACTGGCGCCGGCCGTGCTGCTGCTGCCGACACTGCCGTTTTCGCTTTCGTTGCCGCAGGATGGCTGGCACTGGTTCATATTGCTGATGCTGGGCGTCTTCGGCGCCATCGGCCATTGGCTTCTTGTGCAGGCCTATCGCCTTGCCACCACCACGGCCCTGGCCCCCTATCCCTATTCGCAGATGATCTGGATGATCATCTCCGGCCTGATCGTCTTCAACCAGTTTCCCGACCGCTGGACGCTGGCCGGTGCGACAGTCATCGTCGCCAGCGGCCTCTACATCGTCCACCGCGAGCACCGGCTTCGTGTGCGCAACCGCGCGACGCTGGACGCGGAGGCGGAAGCGCTGGCAAAAAAACTTTGATTTGCGCGGGATCGATGGCATAAGAGCCGGCCTTTAAACAGTTTAAATTGCTTCGGGAGCGCAGGGCGCTGGCACAGAAGATCAAGCTTTCCACCATCGCGGATGCGCTCGGCGTGTCCACGGCCACGGTCTCGCTGGCCTTGCGCGACAGCCCGCTGGTCGCCGGCGGCACCCGCGATCGCATCAAGGAACATGCCCGCGCCATCGGCTATATCTACAACCGCCGCGCCGCCAGCCTGCGCACCTCGCGCTCGGGCATTGTCGGCGTCGTCGTCCACGATATCATGAACCCGTTCTTTGCCGAGATATTGCGTTCGATCGAGAGCGAACTCGACCGCAGCCGGCAAACCTTCATCCTGTCGAACCACTACGACCAACTCGAGAAACAACGCACCTTCATCGACACGCTTCTGCAACTCGGCGCCGACGGCGTCATCATGTCGCCGGCCATCGGCACGCCGCCCGAAGACATAATCATGGCCGAGGAGAACGGTCTCCCGGCAGTGCTGATTGCACGCACCGTCGAAGGTGCCGACGTGCCGGTGTTTCGCGGCGACGATGCCTATGGCACCGGGCTTGCTACCAATCATCTGATCTCGCTTGGCCACAAGCGCATCGCAATGATCGGCGGTACCGACCAGACCTCGACCGGCCGCGACCGCTATCAGGGATATGTCAACGCCATGGAGGCGGCAGGGCTTGAGGTCAGGCCGTCCTGGCGCATCGCCGGCCCGCGCACCAAGCAGGCCGGCTTCGAGGCCGCCGGGCAGTTCCTGGCGCTGAAGGACAGGCCGACCGCAGCCTGCTGCTGGAACGACCTCGTCGCCATCGGCCTGATGAATGGCATTGCCCGCGCCGGGCTGGTGCCGGGCATCGACATCTCGGTTACCGGCTATGACGACCTCGAGGAAGCGGCGATCGCCACGCCGGCGCTGACTACCGTGTGGAACGGCCAGCGCGAGGTTGGCCGCCGCGCCGCCAGCGCGCTGCTCGACAAACTCAACGGACAGACGGTGCGGCCGTCGCAGGAACTGATCAAGCCGGAACTGCATGTGCGCCAGTCGACCGGCAAACCGGTGGAACGTGCATGACAAAAACCGAACAGCAACATGTTACCATTCTGGTGCCGGGCCAGTTCAACGACCATGCGGTTGGCCGCATCGACGGGGCCTTCAGCCGCGTCCGGATCGAACGCGCCGATCCGTCGCTGGTCACCGACGAGATGCGTCGTACGGTGCGCGGCATAGCCGCCTTTGGCGGCATAAGCGCCGCGTTGATGGACGCGCTGCCAAAGCTCGAGATTATCGCCAATTTCGGCGTCGGCTATGATTCAGTCGATGTCCGCCACGCCGCACGGCGCGGCATCATGGTCACCAACACACCGGATGTGCTGACCGAAGAGGTCGCCGATACGGCGCTCGGCCTGTTGATCAATACCGTCCGCGAACTGCCGCGCGCCGAGGCCTGGCTGCGCGACGGAAGTTGGCTGCGCAACGGCAACTATCCGCTGAGCCGGCTGACTTTGCGCGGTCGCCATGTCGGCATCTTCGGCATGGGCCGCATCGGCCTCGCCATTGCCCGGCGGCTCGATGCTTTCGGACTGCCCATCGCCTATCACAACCGGCGCCGAGTCGAAGGCCTGTCCTATGACTATCACCCGACGCTGAAAGGTCTCGCCGAGGCGGTCGACACGCTGATCTCGGTGGCGCCCGGCGGGGCCTCGACGGAAAAGGCCGTCAATGCCGAAATCCTCTCGGCTCTGGGGCCGAACGGCGTCTTCGTCAATATCGGCCGGGGCAGCACGGTCGACGAACCAGCTCTTGCCGCCGCACTTGCCAGCGGCAGCATCGCCGCTGCCGGGCTAGACGTCTTTGCCGACGAGCCGAATGTGCCAGCGGCGTTGCTTGCCGCGCCCAACACCTCGCTTTTGCCGCATGTCGGCTCAGCCTCGCAGCACACCCGCCGCGCCATGGCGGACCTGTGCGTCGACAATCTGGTCTCGTGGTTTTCGCAGCGAAAGGCGCTGACGCCGGTGCCGGAGACGGCAGACGTTGAAGCGCGAGTTTAAGCTGCGGTCCGCCACATTTATTAACGCCGGCTTAACGCTTTGGAAACATTCTGCATACTTCGTTAGGCATGTAACCTGAACTGCGCAGCGGTTTTGGGCAACATGCAGGAGAGCAGGATTTGAAGCGCCGCGTGAGCCTCTTTAGACGCGATGCGCTTCTAGGATGCGGAGAAACAGGATGAAAACGCTTCCTGCATTGATTGTGGCAGCGGCGCTTTTCGGCGGCTTTCAGCTGTTTCACGGCGGCACCGGCGAAAGCCGTGCGGCCAATGAGGCAGTGCCTTCCAGCAATTATCGGCTGACCGCCAACGGCGACGAGGCGGATTGCGCGGTCAGGCGCGGCGCCGAAGTCTCGGCCGGCCTGTCGCTGCTGACCGTCGCTTCGAATTGCCGTCGGCTTCTGCCCGGCATCGAGCGGGCGAAATTCTGGCGTGAGCAGGAGGACGGCACGGTGTCCCTCAGCGCCAATGGCAGCGATCCGATCGTCACGTTCGCGGTTGCCGACGGCGATGGCTATGAATCCTACGCGCCGGCGCTGCCGCTGCTATCGCTAGCGGCCAGACCATGAGCAGAACAAGCCGCCGGATGTTAGAAACAGCTAATGACAGGACCGGCTAGAGGCCATCGCAAGTTGACTGCGACCGCATGCCCGTCAAACTGGGGAGCCGTGCTAAAGATCGCTCCGGTTGAATAGCGCCTGCTGTTGCGAGGTCCCATTGACTAAACAACTATCGGAGTTCGACATCGGCTTGCTGCTGACACTCGACGCGCTATTGAAGCACCAGAACGTCACCCACGCAGCGACGGGATTGAACATCACCCAATCTGCCTTGTCGGCCCGCCTGATGCGGCTGCGTCAGTTGTTGAACGACCCACTCTTCACCACCGCGGCGTCCGGACGGGGGATGACCCCGACGCCTCACGCCTTGGCACTTGAGGCCGAGCTCACGCGGCTGCTCGAACGGTTGAGCGATTTCGTGAATACTGCCCATCTGTTCGACCCTGCGACAAGCAAACGTGTCTATCGCATTGCCGCAACGGACAATCCGGCGGCAATCTTGGCTCCGGACCTCATTCCGCAGTTTAAATCCCAAGCTCCCAACGCAAAGGTCGCCTTTACGGTGCCCAACAAGCCGAGGATCGTGGAGCACCTGGAGCAAGGCGACGTCGATCTCTTCATCGGAGCCGCAGAAGACGGTTCGGGTGGTCTGATCGGACAAAAACTGTTCGAAGAGGAATTCGTCACGGCCCAGCGGCCCGGCCATCCACGCGGCAAGGGACCAATTACCCTGGACGAATTCTGTGCCCTCGACCATCTGCTCATTTCGACGAGCGGCGGGCACTTTGCAGGAATGATCGACGACGCGCTTGCCGAGATTGGCCGCGAGCGCAACGTCACGGTCTCCATCCAGAGCTACGCCCTGGCCCCGCTCGTTCTAGCGAACAGCGATCTGATCTGCACCCTGCCCCGGCGTTTTCTGAAGCGCTTCGCTGAGGTCCTCGATCTGTTCGAAGCCCCCTTGGAGCTCTCGCCGTTCGCCATGAACCTGTTCTGGCACCCGCGGATGCGGAGTGACCCGGCCCACATATGGCTGCGCAAACTGGTGATGCAGAGCGCTCGTAATAGTCACGAAGAGTAGCGGCCGGACGCCACGCAACCGTTCCGGCCACCACATGTCGCGCAATCAGAACTTCTGAAGCAGGTAATCGCCGACCTTGTCGGCAGCGGGATCGAACAGCGTATCGAGCCGCGAGTTCAGCACGTAGATGACGTCGCCCATGATCGCCGCGGCCGTTGGCATCGACATGACGCTGCGCTCCTGCTGGACGATCGTTGCCGATGTCCACCCGTCGGTGGAAACCAGTTCGACGGTGCGATCGACGCCAAGGTTCTGCACGACGACGAGATGCTGGTCATCGATCAGCTGAATGCCGTCGGCACCCGTCAGGGCCTCGGGCAGTTTCACTAGCTCGACCTCGCTGGGGTCGGCGATGCTGACCCGAAACAGCTCACCCGTATTGTATTTGCCCACGAGCAGATAGCCGTCCTTGTGCCAGGCGATGCCATTCAGGTTGAAGCCACCGCCATCCTTGAAGCGCGGGTCCTGCGCAAAGATCGTCGCCTTGCCCGCTGTATCGATCCGGTAGACGATCGGGGCAAAGCTGTCGGTCACATAAGCGTTTCCGCCGGCGTCGAGCGCGATATCATTGGCAAAATGCGTGCCTTCGCTGAGGCTGCCGAGGTCATGATAGGCAAGAGGCTGGCCGGTCGTGGCATCATATGTGGCCACGCCCGCAAGCTTGCCCTGGCTCGCCGCATTGGTGCGATCGCCGACGCCCGGATCGGAGTTCGTCACCCAGAGCGTATTGCGCTTGTCGTCGACGAGCAGGCCCGCGGTGGAAATCAGTTTCGCGTCGTGGACGAACACCGTGTACTTCCCGGCTTCGTCGACCTTGCCAACCAGGCCATGACGCACCGAGCCGACCATGAAGGTGTCCTGCTTGGCCGACCACGTAATGCTTTCCGGATAACTCTGGTCGGAGGTAAACGAAATTCCATGAGCCGTGCTGTCGGCCATCGATGGCGATACAAGATTGAAAAAAGCTATAGCGGCGACGCCAGCCATTAGAGAGCGAGAGATCATGATTGGTTCCTTTCGATCGGTTGATGTCACCGCTCTAGAACCCCGCGCGCCCCTCGAGAAATCGCCTTTCATGATGAGACCGATCGATCGTGTTCATGGGTTTGGCGCTTGCTGAAATCCAAATCCATCCCATCGCCCGACCTGCCATGAACGGGCTCGATGCCACCAATCCGCGAGATCGATTGGCGCGTTGGTGCGCAAGCCAGCATGTTCTGATTCCAACATCGGCAGACGGCCAATTGGGTTGACTGGGCAGATGTTCAACGATGAGACAGAAAAAATGCTCAATTTATATTTTCATGCCACGCCGAATTCCATGAAGGTGGCGGTGCTGCTGCAAGAACTGGAATTGCCCTTCGACATCTCGCCGGTCGATATCTTCAAGGGCGAACAGCACACGCCGGAATTCAGGGAGGTCAATCCAAACGGCAAGGTTCCGGCGATGGTGGACGGGGATGTGACGATATTCGACTCTCATGCCATCCTCCTCTACCTCGCCGAGAAGCACGGAAAATTCATTCCCGCCGAACTGAAGAACAGGGCTGTCATGCTGTCATGGCTGCAGTTCGTGGCAACGGGCCTGTCGCCGTTTTCCGGCCAGGCGATCCACTTCCTTCACTATGCGCCGGAAGATATCGCCTATGCGAAAAATCGTTACGTGAAGGAGCTTGAGCGCCACTACGCGGTTCTGGACCGTCGCCTCGGGGAGGCCCGATATCTGGCAGGCGACGAGTACACGATCGCAGACATGGCACTTTGGGGTTGGGCCGCCTCCGCCGGATATGTATTCGGCGCCAAAGGTCTTGGCGACTATCCCAATGTCATGCACTTCATGAATGAAGTGACCAAGCGCCCTGCTGTCCAGCGCGCCTTGGATATGAAGGCGAAGCATGCCTTCAAGACGGAGCTCGATACCGAAACACGTCGCGCCATGTTCCCGCAAAACGAGACAGCTGCCCTATGAACTGTGCCACCGGCAGCTTCTGCTGTCGGCGGTTTATTGAGCGCCTTCTGTTGGCCGGCCGAGTGCAACGTCAGCGTCGGGTGACCTCTGCGATTGACCTATTCCGCGGCTGCGCGCGCACCCGATTTCGCCGCCTGATGCAGGCGCACCGCATCGCCGAATGCGCGAAATATCTTTACCGAGATACTGTCCGATTTGACCCAGTATTCGGGATGCCACTGGACGCCGACGGCGAAAGCCCGTGCATCGCGCACCGAAACCGCCTCGACAGTGCCGTCGGCGGCGACCGCTTCGACCTGCAACTTTGGGCCAAGCCGGTCGATGGCCTGGCGATGCACCGAATTGACCATGATGTCGCCGGCGCCGAAGACCCCGGCCAGGCAGCTGCCGGGTTTTATTGACACGCTCTGGCGGATGGCGAAGCGTTCGTCCTGTTTGTCGCTTGCCGGCGCACGATGATCGAGCGAACCGGCGCGTTCCTGGATTTCGGTGGCCAGCGTGCCACCCAGCGCCACATTCATCTCCTGGATGCCGCGGCAGATGGCGAGCAATGGCACCCCGCGCTCCACCGCCCGGCGGATCAGCGGCAACGTCGTCGCGTCGCGGGCGGAGTCGTAAGGACCATTGGCTTCGCTGGCGTCACCGCCATAGAGCGAGGGATGGACGTTCGATTTGGAACCGGTGACCATGACGCCGTCGACGGCGGAAAGCAGTTCGTCGAAGTCGAGCCGGTCGCCGAAGGATGGTACCAGCAGCGGGAACACGCCTGCACCCGAAAGCGCCGCTTCAAGATATTGCTGTGGCGTGGCATGCCAGGTGTAATTGTCGAACTGGCGGACGTCGGTCGATATTGCGACGAGCGGCTGGTGCATTGGTCCGGATCCCATCGGGTGCAACGAATTATCTGCCTGCAAAATAGGCGATCCGAAGGCGCATTTCCATGGCAAGTTTCGGCGTGTCGCGTAGGCCAGTTAATCGACCTTAGACTATAGTTGCAAGATCTGCCCCAACGCCGTGAATTTCCCCGAAATGCGCCGCTCAAACCGGGCTGCCGTGCTGGACTCGACTCCTTGCCTGTGTATTGTCGGCTCGAAGCCGATCCGGGCCCCAGTGTCCCGAATGTCGGTCAGTGGATCCAAAAGGGAGGAACTTCATGGATCGTCGTTCGTTCATCCGCAAGGCCGGCACCGCCGGCGTTGGCGCCGCGGCCGCTGCCGCGACACTTGCCGCCCCGGCCATCGCTCAGTCCAATCCGAAAGTGACCTGGCGGCTGGCGTCGTCCTTCCCGAAGTCGCTCGATACGATCTATGGTGGCGCCGAAGTGTTTTCCAAGATGCTGTCGGAGGCGACCGACGGCAACTTCCAGGTCCAGGTCTTCGCCGCCGGCGAACTCGTTCCCGGCCTGCAGGCCGCCGATGCCACCACTGCCGGCACCGTCGAGGCCTGCCACACGGTGGCATACTATTACTGGGGCAAGGACCCGACCTGGGCGCTGGGAGCGGCGGTTCCGTTTTCGCTCAACGCGCGCGGCATAAACGCCTGGCACTATCATGGTGGCGGCATCGATCTGTTCAACGAGTTCCTGGCGACGCAGGGTCTGTTTGGGCTGCCGGGCGGCAATACCGGCGTGCAGATGGGCGGCTGGTTCCGCAAGGAGATCAAAACGGTCGCCGACCTTTCCGGCCTCAAGATGCGTATCGGTGGTTTTGCCGGCAAAGTGGTGCAAAGGCTCGGCGTGGTTCCTCAGCAGATCGCCGGTGGCGACATTTATCCGGCGCTGGAAAAAGGCACGATCGATGCCGCCGAATGGGTCGGCCCCTATGACGACGAGAAGCTCGGCTTCTACAAGGTTGCGCCCTATTACTACTATCCCGGCTGGTGGGAAGGTGGACCGACTGTCCATCTGATGTTCAACAAGGCGAAATACGACGAACTTTCGCCGGCTTACAAGTCGCTGGTGCATACTGCCGCTCAAGCGGCCGACGCCAACATGCTGCAGAAATACGACTATCTCAATCCGGCGGCGGTTAAGCGGCTGGTTGCCGGCGGTGCCAAGTTGAGCCCGTTCAGCCAGGAGATCATGGCCGCCTGTTTCGAAAAGGCCAACGAAGTCTATGCCGAGATGGAAGCCTCGAACGCGCCGTTCAAGAAGATCTGGGATTCGATCAAGGCGTTCCGCAAGGAGCATTATCTCTGGGCGCAGGTGGCCGAGTACAACTATGACACCTTCATGATGGTCCAGCAGCGCAACAGCAAGCTCTAGAACATTCTGCGACGCCGAGTGGCTCCACTCGGCGTCGCAGAAATGGGCTAAAACAAAGCGGATGCCCGGTTTTATTTGAATGCATTCCGCTCCAGGAAGACGTGGTTCTTGTCAAAGGACCCTGAGCACGCCCTGTGTTCCTTCCTGTCAGCCTCGGACGCACTGACTTCCACCGGTATTCCCGCCCGGAGCATGGCAATAGAACACTGTCGACTTGATGCGGCCACGCATCAGTTGCTGGACCTTCACCCGGTTGTAAGCCGGCGTCGGCATAGGTGGCGGGGTCGCCTTTCCCCGGCTTCATCAGCCCGGCTTTATCAGATTGAGGATGAAGCCATCGATGCGACGCAGAACCGCGAAGCCTGCCGGTGGCAACTGGCCCGATGGATCAGCTCTGAGGCACTGCCAGGACTTTGACCTCACCTGGCGCCGGCGGGTTGGCAATGATCGCCACCGCCTCGTCGAGGCTGACTTGTCGTGATATCAGCCGATCTACTTCGATCGCCCCCGAGGCGATAAGATCGGCGGCCCGGCGATGGGTAAAGGGGTTGAGGAAGGAACCCAGGACCTTCAACTCACGGAACAGCAGATCGAACGGTTCGAACGCCACTTTCATGCCTTGCGGCATCACGCCGACGACGACGACGGTGCCGCCCGCTTTGGCCAGCCGCATCGCCTGCTCAACAGTGTCTTTCACGCCGGCGCATTCGAACACCACGTCGACGCCGCCCGGCATGAAACCCGACGGGCCGACGATCGCATCGGTGACATCGAAGGCGCTGGGATCGAGCGTCGCCGTTGCGCCAAATTGCTCGGCAAGAGCCCGCCGCGAGGCCTGACGGGTCGACAAGATAATGGTCGTCGCACCGGCGAGCTTTGCCAGCTGAACGGTGAGCAGGCCGATCACGCCGCCGCCGAGCACCGCGACCGACGAGCCTGGTTTGATCGCGGCAAGGTCCACGCCATGCAGGCAGCAGCCGAGCGGCTCGCAGAAAGCACCATGCGTAGGCTTCAGATCGCCTGGCAAGACGAAGGCCTGTTTCTGTGGCAGGACAAGATATTCGGCAAAGCCGCCATCGCAATGGATGCCGATGGCGCGTAGATTGCCGCAGAGATTGACCCGGCCGGCCTGACAATGCTCGCATCGGCCACAGGCAATGTTGGGATCGCCGGTGACGCGGTCGCCGACGGAAAAGCCGGATACGGCAGGTCCGACCGCCTCGACGATGCCGGAGAATTCATGCCCGAGCGTCACCGGCGGCGTGCACGGGAATTCACCATGGAAAAGATGCCTGTCGGTGCCGCAGACGCCGCACGCCTCGATGCGCACCAGCAGATCGTTCGGCCCGGCGGTCGGTTTCTCGACCTCGCACACGGCGAGGCTGCCCACTCGCTCCAACCGAACCGCCTTCATGGCTGCCGGGCCTTCCTCAGTTGAAACTCGGTGGTTGCGACAGATCGATTGCCGGCGCCGCCGGTTTCGCGGGCGGCTTTTCGTCGAAGCTCGGCGGCTGCGACAAATCCGGTGTGGAAGGTGAGGCCGGGGCAGTGCCGCCGTTGGCCGGCGGCGTGCCAAGCGGCGACAAGCCGATGCCAGGCGTTTCCGGCACCTGGTAGTTGATGGTGCCAGGATCGACGACAGTGCCTTTGTAGTGCATCACCATCTGCGGGAAGGCGATGGTCAGGCCGATCATGATCACCTGGATGCAGACGAAGGGCACTGCGCCCCAATAGATCTGCCCTGTGGTGACCGGCGCGATCTGCTTGCCGGTGAGTCGGTCGAGATAGGGCACGCGCGCGGCGACCGAGCGCAGATAAAACAGCGCGAAGCCGAAGGGCGGATGCATGAAGGAGGTCTGCATGTTGACGCCCAAAAGCACGCCAAACCAGATCAGGTCGATGCCGAGTTTGTCAGCCGCTGGCGCCAAAAGCGGTACGATGATGAAGGCAAGCTCGAAAAAGTCGAGGAAGAAGGCGAGCACGAAGACGAGGATGTTGACGCCAATCAGGAAACCGACTTCACCGCCCGGCAGCGACGTCAACAGGTGCTCGACCCAGATGTGGCCATTGACGCCGTAGAAGGTCAGCGAGAACACCCGCGCGCCGATCAGGATGAACAGAACGAAGGACGACAGCCTGGTCGTCGAGGCCAGCGCCTGCTTGACCACGTCGAGCGACAGCCGCCCCTTCATCGCCGCCATTGCCAGCGCGCCGACGGCGCCCATGGCGCCGCCTTCCGTCGGCGTGGCGATGCCAAGGAAGATGGTGCCCAGCACCAGGAAGATCAGCGCCAGCGGCGGGATCAGCACGATGATCACCTGCTGTGCCAGTCTGGACATCAGGTTGATCTTCAGGCGCTGGTCAACAATCGCCACGACATAGATGAAGATGACGCCGATGGTGGCGCCGAGGATATCGGCGTTGCCGCCATGGTTCGGCGCAAGGTAGCGATACGCCGCATAGGAAACCACCACCGCCGCCAGCAGCGCCGCCAGCAGCGACAGCACACCGTGGCCGAGCGTGCGGGCCTCCAGCGGCAGGGCCGGCATCGACTTCGGCCGGAAGATCGACATGAGCAGGATGTAGAGCATGTAGATGCCGGTCAAAATGAGCCCGGGGATCAGCGCTCCCTTATACATATCGCCGACCGAGCGGCCGAGCTGGTCGGCCAGGACGATCAGCACCAGTGACGGCGGGATGATCTGGGCGAGCGTCCCGGACGCGGCAATGACGCCGGATGCCAGCCGCCGGTCGTAGCCGTAGCGCAGCATGATCGGCAGCGAAATCAGACCCATGGCAATGACGGAGGCCGCCACCACGCCGGTCGTCGCGGCAAGCAGCGCGCCGACGAAAATCACGGCATAGGCGAGGCCACCACGGACCGGTCCGAACAACTGGCCGATCGTGTCGAGCAGGTCTTCGGCCATGCCGGATCGTTCGAGCACGATGCCCATGAAGGTGAAGAACGGGATCGCCAGCAGCGTATCGTTCGACATCACCCGGCTGCCATAGAAATTATCCGGCAACGCGTGCAGCAACGGCCAGGCGAGATTGATCGAGCCGCCCGAATAGGGCGACAGAAGCACGCCGATGAAGAAGAACATCAGGCCGTTGGCGGCGAGCGAGAAGGCGACGGGGTAGCCGATCAGCAGGAAGACGACCAGCGAGGCGAACATGATCGGCGCCATGTTCTGGGCGATGAACTCGATCACGAGCGCACCTCTTCGGCGAGCGCCTTGGCTTCGAGTTCGGCCTGCTCATGCGCCGATATGAACGGGGTGGGATCGTCCATCTGACCGCGCATGATGGCGATTTTCTTGATGATTTCGGAAATGCCCTGCAGTGCGAGCAGAAAAAAGCCGACCAGCAGGATCGCCTTCGCCGGCCAGATGATCAGCCCGCCGGAATTGTTCGACATCTCCCCGCTGCGATACGACAGCGACACATAGGGAACGAAATAGACCACCATCAACGTCACGAACGGCATCAGGAAGAAGACGTGACCGAAAAGGTCGATCCAGTGCTGCACGCGGCGCGAGAACATGCCGTAGACGATATCGATGCGGATATGGTCGTTCTGCTTCAGCGTGTAGGCGGCGGCCAGCATGAAGGCGGCGCCGAACAGATACCATTGCAATTCCAGCCAGGCGTTCGAGGACATGTCGAACATCTTGCGGATGACGGCGTTGGCGGCGCTTACCAGGATCGCCAGCAGGATCAGCCACGAAACCCATTTGCCGATGAATTCGTTCAAACGGTCAATGGTTCTGGAAAGAGCGAGAAGCCCTGCCATGCATTCCTCCCTTGTGTCAGAGCGCGGCGGTTCCCTGTCCGTCGCGTCGCTGTGGACCAACGGTATGCAGTGCGTGGTCCGGCGGGTCAACACGGGACAGCCCGCATAAACACAGTTGTGAGATGACGGGCGGCAAAATGCTGCCGCATCCTTTGCATGTCCAAGGACATGCGGCGCTTTCACCCAAGCAAAGTCGGGTGCGGCTCAGGCGATCTTCTGTTGGTCGCGGCCGGCGCCGATCAGCACAAGCATGGCGACGAGGAACAGGTACATCCAGCCGTCCCGCCATTCGAGCGGAAAATAGCCGGCCCATAGCGATTCGGCCATGCCGAAAGCGGCGGCGCCCAGTGCCGCCCGCAAAGGCGAAAGATAGCCGCCCACTGCGGTCACGAACAGGATTTTCAACCCGTAGACCAACCCTGTGCCGAAGCTGATGTTACCGTAGTAGAAGGCGGCGAGCACGCCAGCCAGTGCCGCGCAAAGGCCGCCGAAAAGCACCGCACGCCGAAACACCGCACGGACATCGACGCCGCACATCGCAGCCGCCTTGGGATCGTCGGATACGGCGCGCCAGCTCCGGCCGAAGCTCGAATATGCGAAGCCCCAAGCAGCCAGCGCTATGGCCGCCAGTACGGCGGCGCAATCGAGCAATTGGATCAGCGTCAACGTCGCCTTGAAGCTGGCATTCTGCGCGAAGACGATGGTCTGGGCCAGCATTGGCGGCAACCATAGGTCATGGGTATCGGCGGCGATGCGGCTGGCTTCCGACAAGACCAGCAATATGCCGAGCGTCGTCACCACGATGGCGTTGGGCGAGCGGTCGGCCAGCGGTTCGAAGATACTTCGCGACAGGACATGGCTGAGCAGCGCCGCATAAAGGAATGCCGCAGCTACGCCGAGCGCGACCGATGCAAACAGCGTCAGCCACAGCGCCTGATAGCCGAACGCCGCGGTGAGGATCATCGTATGCCCGCAAAAGGCGAACAGCGCGCCATAGGCAAGATTGGTACGGTGCAGGATGCCATTGGTCAGCACGTAGCCGAAGGCAAGCAATGCGTAGAGCGCGCCCGAATGCAGCCCGTTCAGAACCTGCTGGAAGAAATAGAGCATGCAAGACCCTCTATGCATGCCCCGCAATCGGGGCAGAGGTTTGGGACGAACGATATTCTCAGTACGGCGATCGCCTCAGTGACGAGCGTTGCACCCGGAATCTAACTTGTCAAACGCGAGTTATCAGTTAGATTCGCCATATGACAGTATCCTGGACTCCGCACCGCTTTACCGGTGGCATGCTGGCGCTCGATACGGCGAACACCGTCGTTTTGCGGAACGATCCGAAGAAAACTTTCGACCGTTTCGACGATCCGGCCGAGATCGCCCGCTTTGCCGAAGCCGCGAGTGCCTTTCGCGCCGCCGAGCTCGGCGGCAGGCGGCTCGTAGCGCCGGCGCCTGAAAAGATCGCACCGGTGGTGCTGTCGATCCGGGAGACGACCGATCGGCTGTTTCGCGGCGCGGTATCGAAAGGTGCGATCGCGACCGGCGATATGCCGAAATTCTTGGAAGCCTGCGCCGATGGCCTTGCTCATAGCCGCACCGAAATCGGCACGCCTGGAAAACCGTTCGGTGATCCGGCGACGCCGATTGCCTTCGAGGCCGCGCTTGCGGTCTCGGCGCTGTCGCTGCTGCGTAGCGACACCATCGCCAGGCTGCGGATATGTCCGAACTGCAGCTGGCTGTTTGTCGACAAAAGCCGCAATTCCAGCCGCCTCTGGTGCGACATGGCGGTGTGCGGCAACCGCCAGAAGGCAAACCGACACTATCGCCGCCGGACCGCGGCCAGGGAGGTCACCAATGTCTAGAAGATTCTCACGCGCGATGATTGTCGTCGCGGCGTTGTTCGCGGCGGCCGCGCTCGGCGCCTGCCGTGATTCCGGCAAGGACCAGCTGTTCGCCATTTCCGGGAAGCTGTTCGAGTTCAACTACCGGCTGGGTATCGCCACCTATGTCATCACCCTCAATCCGCTGCGGCCGGTGGGTGAGGGGCAGGTCGCTGTGGTCTCCTTCCAGAACCCGGCCGGTGGTGATCCGATCATCGTCACCCAGAAAATATGGCCGAAGCTGCCGCATGTGACGCTCACCAGCCCGCCGCTTACCTGCGTTGTCAAGGACAAGCCCTATGCGGTGTCGATCCGCATCGAGGATTCCAGCGGCAAGTTGCTGCAGAGTTTCGCGACCACTCTGACGTCCTCGCTCGACCAGTCGGTCCTGCCCGACCGGCCTCTGGTGGTCGGGCCAGTCTACGAGCTCAACAAGGACTTGGCCGGCCATGTCGACGGCAAGCTGCCCGGTGAACCGAAGCCCAGTTGCCCAAAGCCTGCATGATGCATCACCAGCGGCACTGACCGCCGCCGGAATTTTTCATGCTCGGCCATCCTCCCCGACAGGCGTTTCGTGGCGCCACACGGCCGCGCACGGATCGTTTGTTGCGGACCGCCTGGCACCTTCGATTTTGTTTGACCTCCCCGGCAAGGGAAGAAAGACTGTGGGCACTCGACTCCGACGTTGGCCGCGCACCACCAGGCGCGGCCTCCGCACAGGAAATGCCTGATGACGCTGCACAATGTCGCGCTCGACGACAAGTTCGACCTGGCAAAGGAGCGCATCTTCCTGTCGGGTGCCCAGGCAGTCATCCGCATGCTTCTGATGCAGCGCGAGCGCGACCGCCGGGCTGGCCTGAACACCGCCGGTTTCGTCTCCGGCTATCGCGGCTCGCCGCTCGGCGGCCTCGACATGCAGCTGTGGAAGGCCAGGAACCAGCTCGCGCAGTCGGACATCGTCTTCCAGCCCGGTCTCAACGAGGAGCTCGCCGCCACCGCCTGCTGGGGCTCGCAGCAGGCCGAATTGCTGGGCGAGGGTACCCATGACGGCGTTTTTTCGGTCTGGTACGGCAAGGGTCCGGGCGTCGACCGCTCCGGCGACGTGTTCCGCCACGCCAATCTCGCCGGGTCGTCGAAACATGGCGGCGTGCTGGCCCTGATGGGTGACGACCACATGGCCGAATCCTCGACCAACGCGCATGCCACCGAGTTCCTGTTCGTCGACACCATGGTGCCGATCCTTAATCCGGCCGGCGTCCAGGAGATCATCGACTACGGCCTCTACGGCTTTGCCATGTCGCGTTTTGCCGGCACCTGGGCGGCGATCAAATGCGTCAAGGACAACATCGAATCGACGGCCTCGGTCGATGCCGCGCTCGAACGGCTGAACATCATCGTGCCGGACTTCGACATGCCGCCCGGCGGCCTCAATATCCGTAACGAGATCGACATGCTCGGCCAGGAGGAGCGGCTGCATGAACACAAGCGCGCCGCCGCTTCGGCCTTCATCCACGCCAATGGGCTGAACCGGATCGTCTATTCGGGCGGCAGCAGCGCCAAGCTTGGCATCGTCACCATCGGCAAGAGTTATCTCGATGTTCGCCAGGCGCTGGAGGATATCGGCATCGACGAAGCGGCCGCCAGTCGCATCGGTATCAGGCTGTTCAAGGTCGGCTGCCCGTGGCCGCTCGACCTGCAGCACATCGCCGACTTTGCTCGCGGCCTCGATACCATCGTCGTCGTCGAGGAGAAACGCTCGCTGATCGAGGTGCAACTGCGCGAGAACCTTTACGGCACCGCGACGCAGCCGATCATCGTCGGCAAGAAGGACGAGCGCGGCGACTGGCTGTTCCCGGCCAAGGGCGCGCTCGACCCCAACGATATTGCCATCGCGCTCGGCGAGAGGATTTTGCGAACGATCGGCCCGTCGGAAGAAATTGCCGCGCGGGTGGCGAAGTTGCGCCAGTTCCAGGCGATGCTGGCCGACACGTCAGACATCGCCTCGCGCACGCCCTTCTTCTGCTCCGGCTGCCCACACAATTCCTCGACCAAGGTGCCGGACGGCTCGCTCGCCGCCGCCGGAATCGGCTGTCATTTCATGGCGCTGTGGATGGACCGCAACACCGTCGGCTTCACCGCCATGGGCGGCGAGGGCGCGCAGTGGGTCGGCCAGGCGCCGTTCTCGAAGCGCGAGCACATCTTCCAGAATCTGGGCGATGGCACTTACAACCACTCGGGTGTGCTGGCGATCCGCTTCGCGCTGTCGACCGACGCCAACATCACCTACAAGATCCTCTACAATGACGCCGTCGCGATGACCGGCGGGCAACCGCACGAGGGCGGCCTGACGGTGGACATGATCGCAAGGCAGGTGCGCGCCGAGGGCGTGGAGCGCATCGCCATCGTCACCGACGAGCCGGACAAATATACCGGCAAGGTGGAATTTCCCGCCGGCGCCACCATCCATCACCGCGACGACCTCGATCTCGTCCAGCGCGAGTTGCGTTCGGTCAAAGGCGTCTCGGTGCTGCTCTACGACCAGACCTGCGCCGCCGAGAAGCGTCGCCGCCGCAAGCGCGGCACCTTCCCCGATCCCGACAAGCGTATCTTCATCAACGAGCTGGTCTGCGAAGGCTGCGGCGATTGCGGCGTGCAGTCGAATTGCGTCTCGATCCAGCCGGTCGAGACCGAATTCGGCCGCAAGCGCAAGATCGACCAGTCGAGTTGCAACAAGGACTTCTCGTGCGTCAACGGTTTCTGCCCCTCCTTCGTCACCGTCCACGGCGCCAAAATCAGGAAAGCCGAAGGCATAGCCGGCGCGGCCGACCCGCTCGCGGGGGTGCCGGCGCCGGCGCAATTTACGCTCGGTGAACAAGGCTGGGCGGCGATCATCGACGGTGTCGGCGGCACCGGCGTCGTCACAATAGGCGCGGTGCTCGGCATGGCCGCGCACTTGGAAGGCAAGGGCTGCGGCATGATCGACATGGCCGGCCTCGCCCAGAAGGGCGGCTCGGTGTTCACCCATGTCCGCATCGCCCGCACGCCGGACGACATCCACGCCATTCGGGTATCGGCCGGCAAGGCCGATCTCGTGCTCGGCTGCGATCTCGTCGTTTCGGGTGCCAAGAAGGTGTTGGCCGCGGTGCGCGAAGGCCATACCATCTTCCTCGCCAACACTGCCGAGATCATGCCGGGCGAGTTCGCCCGTTCGGCCGATTTCTCGCTGCCCGTCGAGCGGCTGAAGAAAGCGATAAGAACGGCCGCGGGCGACGACAGGACGCATTTCTTCGACGCTACCCGCACCGCCACCGCGCTGTTCGGCAGCTCGCTTGGCGCCAACATGTTCATGCTCGGCTTCGCCTTCCAGCACGGCGGCTTGCCGCTGTCGGCGGAGGCGGTCGAGAAGGCGATCGAGCTCAACGGCGAGGCGATAGCGATGAATATCGCGGCATTTCGCTGGGGCCGCCGCGCCGCCCACCAGCCGGATTTCGTGCGCAGCCTTCTTGCCCAGCCGGGCAAGGCCACGCAGCATGCCGCCATTGCCGAGACGCTGGACGATATCATTGCTCGCCGCGTCGCCTTCCTGACCGCCTATCAGAACGCCGCCTATGGCAAGCGCTATGCCGACAGACTGGCGGCGCTGCGCAAGGCCGAAACCAATGCTGTGCCCGGGTCGACCGTGGTGACCGAGGCTGCCGCAAAGAACCTGTTCAAGCTGATGGCGATCAAGGACGAATACGAGGTGGCGCGGCTTTATACGGACGGCTCCTTTGCCGCAGAGATCGCAAAGCAGTTCCAGAGCTACGGCAAGCTTGAATTCCATCTCGCACCGCCGATCATGGGCAGGCGCGGCAGTGACGGCAAGCCGAAGAAATCGAGCTTTGGCCCGTGGACGATGAACGGGTTCCGCCTGCTGGCGGCGATGAAGGGCCTGCGCGGCACCGCTTTCGACCTGTTCGGCTACAGCGCCGAGAGGCGTATGGAGCGGCAGCTTCTTGCCCTCTATGAAGCCGACCTGGAGCTTGTCGCCGGCGCGCTGGCGCCGGGCAAGATCGAGGTTGCTGCCGCGCTTGTTTCGGTGCCGGCGCTCATCCGCGGCTTTGGCCACGTCAAGCAGGCCAGTGCCGAAAAAGCCGCCGGCGAACGCCAGCGTCTGCTCGACCGCCTCTCGACGGCGCCGCTGCGGCCGCAACTTCAAGCCGCCGAATAATTCAGCGCTGTGATACGCCTTGTTTACCTGAACTGTAGTTTCCCTGCTTCCGCTGCGTCACCAATGAATGCCAATAGAGCCAGAACCGCTGCTCTAAACCTTTCTTAAGGCCAATGTGACACTGCTGGGTTCCCCAGGGTTGGGATCCAGGCGTGAATCTGAGACGAAAAAACGAGATTCCGGTCGACGTTTACATTCCGTTCGTGGAAACGCTGTTTCGCGACGGGTTCACGCTGTCGATCGGCCTTGTTGCGCAGACGCTCCTCGTCATTCTGGTCTATTGGAAGACCATGGACTTGGCGTATCTTCTAGTTGCCGCTGGGCTCATCATTGTCGGTACTCTGCGCCTTCGCAACATCCGAAAATACGGGCGACTTCCTTCCCCGACGACGTGGGAAGAAGCCCATGATCGCGAAAACGATTACATAATTTTCGGTTCGATGCATGGTTTCATGCTTGGCGCGTTCTGTTTCGTCAGTATCTATCTGGCAAATGACAGCCACGACAACTATGCCGAAATAGCCTCTGTCTGCGTCACTCTGGCATCGGTCACGTCGATTGCCGGCCGCAATTATGGGTCGCCGCGCATGGTTATGATTTTTATCATAACCACCACATGGCCCATATCGCTTGGCTTTATCCTGCGCGGCGATATCTACCACATCATCCTCGGTCTGATGTCGGCCCCTTTTCTGTTTGCGATCAAGCGGTTCGCCGACATCGTCCGCGAAGTCCTGTTTACCGCCCTGTCGGAGGAAAAGAAGGCGAACCGCATCGCGCAGCGTTTCAACCGCGCGCTCAACACCATGTCGCATGGCCTTGTCATGCTTGGTCCCGACGGCCGGGTGGCGGTGGCCAATGCCGAAGCCGCGCACCTGATGTCGCTCAAATCGGCCGATGCGCTGCTAGGCCGCTCGATCCACGGTCTGCTGATGCGCGGCGCTGCAGGCGGCATGCTGGCGCCGAAAGATTGCCGTTACATCGAAGCCCAGCTGACGCGTGCGTTGCGCGAGGGCCGCGACCGCAAGGTCCTGGTCTCGCTCACCAACGGCCAGCACTATGAATTTTCGGCGCGCGAAGGCAGCCAGGAACTGGGCGTCGTCACTTTCGAGGATGTGACCGCCCGGGTCGAGGCGGAAGACAAGATCCGCTTCATGGCGCGCTACGACAGTCTCACCGGCCTGCCCAACCGCGCCTACTTCCACGAGTTGGTGGTGGAAGCCATGGCCTCAGGGGATCCCGAGCGTCTCTGCGGGCTGGTGGTGCTCGATCTCGATGATTTCAAGAGCGTCAACGACACGCTCGGCCATCCGGTCGGCGACGGATTGATCTACGCCGTTGCCGAGCGGCTGGCGGCAGTCGCTGGGCCAGGCATCACCGTCAGCCGCTTCGGCGGCGACGAGTTCATGATCTTCTTCGAGCGCATCGAGGATGAAAGCCACCTGACCGGCCAAGTTGATGAGATCTTTGTCAATCTACAAGGCGAGGTCGATGTCGCCGGCCACGGATTACGCATCCAGGCCAGCGGCGGCGCGGTGCTGTCGCGGGTCAAGGATACCGACGTCGACGCCATGATCGTCAAAGCCGACCTTGCACTCTACAAGGCCAAGGAGCTTGGCAAGAACGGTTGGCGGCTGTTCGAGGCCTCCATGGATGCTGCCTTCCGCAGCCGTCAGCTGATGAAGGCGGACCTGCGCAGCGCCGTGGAAAACAACGAATTGCGGGTGGTCTATCAGCCGATCGTGGCGATGAGCACGATGCGTATCGCCAGTTGCGAAGCGCTGTGCCGCTGGGATCATCCCGATCTCGGGCCGATTTCCCCCGGTATCTTTATTCCGCTGGCGGAGGAAATGGGGATTATTTCCGACATCAGCACCTTCGTCCTGCATGCGGCCTGCACGGAATGCGCCAAATGGCCGGCCCAGACCAGCGTGTCGGTCAATCTCTCGGCCAAGGATTTCCGCAACCGTGATGTCATCCAGAAGGTTCGCGACGCGCTGGCTGAATCCGGTCTCTCCGCCGGACGTCTGGAGATCGAGGTCACCGAGACGGCGCTGCTCGACGACAAGTCGCTGACACGCCAATATATCGAGGAGTTGAAGCGGCTCGGCGTGCGCATTGCGCTCGACGATTTCGGTACCGGGTATTCGAGCCTCAGCTATCTCCACAAACTGCCGCTCGACAAAATCAAGATCGACCGCTCGTTCCTGATGGATGTCACTCAGAACAGCCGGTCGCTCGAATTGCTCAAGGGCATCGTCAACCTGTCACGGCCGCTGGGACTTTCGGTTACCGTCGAAGGTGTCGAGACCTTCGAACAGCTCAAGATCCTGGCATTGCAGGTCAAGCCGGACCTGGTCCAGGGCTTTCTGTTCGGGTCGGCACTCAGCGCGTCCGGCATCGAGACGATGTCGAGCACCGTCTGGCCCTTCGCCAAGGACATCCAGACGGCAAGGAAGGCGCCGCGGCGCTGACTTCGCGCTGAAAGACCGCGTATTTTAGTATAATTTTATTAATTGTTAACCTTAATGACCGGTAAACGAGCTCCTACTTATTTTCATCTTTACATCTCATGACCCGTCCGTAGTGTCGGCTGGTGGCGGTAATCGCGGGGAATAGAGTTCATGTGTGCCCAGTTGAGTTCGCTCGGCCATGCGGCGGGCGCTGGTGGGAAAGATGCGTCCGAGACCATGTCCAGCTTCGCGCAACATGTTTATGCGCTGCTTGACCGGACGGAGTACCGACGCTGTGAAAGCGGCGAGGACTTCGAAAGCATTTACAGGCTGCGCTACAATTCCTATCGGATGAACGATCTGGTGCCCGAGAATGCGTCCCGTCAGGTCCATGACGAGTTTGACGAACTGCCCAATTGCCATACGTTCGGAATCTACATCGAGGGGCGGCTGGTCAGCACAATGCGCCTGCATAACGTGTCTGCTGATAACGCCACATCACCAGCGCTCAGCGTCTACAAGGACTTGTTGATGCCGCGTCTGGCGGCCGGCGAAGTCTTTATCGACCCGAGCCGTTTTGCCGTGGACGCCGAATGGTCACGGCTTTACCCGCAGATCCCGTATGTGACGCTGCGCCTTGCGGGCATGGCTTGCTTCCATTTCGGCGCGCCTTATTGCATATCCATGATCCGCGAGGACCATGCGGCTTTCTACAAGCGCATCTATCGGGCGCGACCGATTGGCGATGCGCGGCCCTATGCCGGCGTGATCAACTGTTTCGCGCTGCTTTATCAAGCCGATGTCCTGGCGATCAAGAATGAAACCTACGCTCGCTTTCCGTTCTTCCGTTCGACGCCAATGGAGCAGCGCATGTTGTTCGATACGCCCGGTGCCGGCGAACTCGCCCCGCTGACCATCCTGCCCACCGCCAAGTATTTTCGCGAAGCCGCCTGAACGAGCCCATGGAGCCTTCCGGTCGCTTCGGCGTTCTGGGCAAGGGTGCTGGTGGTAGGTCGGCATGGCCGGCGTCCGCCAAGCATCGCTTCGATAGCGATCCGATCAAAGGAACCGATATGACCATTTCCACGCTCGCCCTTACCCCGCTTATCTCGCTGATTGCAGGCGTGCTGATCCTGGTGATGCCGCGGCTGCTCAATTATATCGTCGCCCTTTATCTGATCGTTGTCGGCCTGCTCGGTCTGTTCCCGCATCTCGCCGGCTAACGACATCGGCAATAGCGGACCTGCCATCCATTGTGATTGGTATCGCCGCGCTCCGCCCCGCTTCGTTTTCAGGCTCGGGTCAGTCATAACCGCTGCGCATGTTGCGCCACATCATTGACGCAGCGATTTCCAGTTTCGCTTGAGATTGTTGGCTGCGGCGATGCGGCAATAGCGCCATTGCCCTTAACGCGGCTTTTCGCTATGTGCCTGAAAGATGTCTTCGAAGGGGTATTCCTATGGCTGAACACACGCCGACCGGTCCTGTCGAACTGGGCGCGAAGATGGACTATGCCGAGCACGACCGCACCTATGCCGGCTTTGTGATGCTGGCCAAATATGGGTCGCTATTTTGCGCCGCCGTGCTTCTGGCCATGGCGTTCGGCTTCTTTGTGGGCGGCTTCTTCTCGGGGACTATCCTGTTCGTGCTGATCCTGGCCGTCGGCGCCTTTATTCTCCGATAGACTCCTCCAACCTTTGTCGAGGGCGCCGCCGGTGGCCGGCCGGCGTCTTGGGTAACGGGTTCCGGCCGAAAGGATCATGCGGTGGGACAGACGGTTTTCATCCCTCGTGAGCTCGACGCGAACGAGCCGCGCGTCGCGGCCTCGCCCGACACGGTGAAACGGCTGGCGGCGCTGGGTTTCGGCGTGGTCGTCGAAGCCGGCGCAGGCACTGCTTCGCGCATTCCCGACGAGGAGTTTGCCAAGGCCGGCGCCGCGATCGGCAAGGCCGGCGATGTTTCCAGGGCTGATGTCGTGCTGAAGGTGCGCCGGCCGAGCGATGCCGAGCTGAAAGCCTATCGGCCGGGCACTGCCGTCATTGCCATCATGGATCCATATGGCAACGATGCTGCCGTCGCCGCGCTGGCCAAGGTTGGTGTTACTGCCTTTTCCATGGAGTTCATGCCGCGCATCACCCGTGCCCAGTCGATGGAC
This sequence comes from Mesorhizobium sp. M0019, assembly GCF_040323975.1. Classification (NCBI taxonomy): domain Bacteria; kingdom Pseudomonadati; phylum Pseudomonadota; class Alphaproteobacteria; order Hyphomicrobiales; family Phyllobacteriaceae; genus Mesorhizobium; species Mesorhizobium sp. M0019. Next base: position 27,641 of record NZ_JAMYVK010000039.1, read on the forward strand.
GTCCTGTCCAGCCAGGCGAACCTCGCCGGCTATCAGGCAGTGGTCGACGCGGCTGCCGAATATGACCGGGCACTGCCGATGATGATGACGGCCGCCGGCACGGTACCGGCGGCGAAGGCCTTCATCATGGGCGTCGGCGTCGCCGGTCTGCAGGCCATCGCCACCGCGCGCCGCCTCGGCGCCGTGGTCACCGCCACCGATGTGCGCCCGGCCGCCAAGGAGCAGGTTGCCTCGCTCGGCGCAAAATTCCTGGCGGTCGAGGACGAGGAGTTCAAGGCGGCCGAGACGGCCGGCGGCTACGCCAAGGAAATGTCAAAGGAGTATCAGGCCAAGCAGGCGGCGTTGACCGCCGAGCACATCGCCAAGCAGGACATCGTCATCACCACCGCGCTGATCCCCGGCCGTCCGGCGCCGAAGCTGGTCTCGGCGGCGATGGTCGCCTCGATGAAACCCGGCTCTGTGATCGTCGACCTCGCGGTCGAGCGCGGCGGCAATGTCGAGGGCGCCGAAGCCGGCAAGGTGGTGACCACGGCCAACGGGGTAAAGATCGTCGGCCATCTCAACGTTCCCGGTCGCGTCGCCGCCTCCGCTTCGCTTCTCTATGCCAGGAACCTCTATGCCTTCCTCGAGACGCTGGTCGACAAGGCGGCGAAGACGCTTGCCATCAACCACGACGACGAACTGGTCAAGGCGACGATGCTGACCGATGCTGGCAAGATCGTGCATCCGGCTTTCGCAAAGGCTGAGCAGGAGCCGCCAAAGGGCCAATATGTCGAACCACCGGCCATTCCGGCCAGGACGATGGTTGCCGAGGCTTCGGCGAAGCCGGCTGCGAAGAAAACGGCCGCTTCGAGGAAGCCCAAGACCACCGGAGGGATCGCGTGATGGACCAGACCCTGCAGAAAGCCCTCGACCAGCTCGACGAGGCGACAGCTGCCGTGCGGCTCGCGGTGCAGAACCTGGCGGCCGCGCCCGGCACCGAGGCGGCGGGTGACGCCGCTCACGCGCTGTCCGGCGGTGCCATCGATCCCTTCGTCTTTCGCTTCGCCATCTTTGTCCTGGCGATCTTCGTCGGCTACTACGTCGTGTGGTCCGTCACGCCGGCACTGCACACGCCGCTGATGGCGGTCACCAACGCCATTTCCTCCGTCATCGTCGTCGGCGCGCTGCTGGCCGTCGGCATCTCGGCCTCAGGGCTTGCCACCGGCTTCGGCTTCGTTGCGCTGATGCTGGTATCGGTCAACATCTTCGGCGGTTTCCTCGTCACCCAGCGCATGCTGGCCATGTACAAGAAGAAGGAAAAGTAGGCCGCTATGAACGCCAACTTCGCCTCCTTTCTCTATCTGGTCTCCGGCATACTGTTCATCCTGGCATTGCGCGGCCTGTCGCATCCGACCACCAGCCGCCAGGGCAACATGTACGGCATGATCGGCATGGGCATCGCCATCGCCACGACGCTGGCGCTGGCGACCCCTTCGGCCGGGCGCTTCGGCCTCATAGTGCTCGGGCTGCTGATAGGCGGCTCGGCCGGTGCGGTCACGGCACGGCGCATTGCCATGACCTCGATGCCGCAGCTGGTCGCCGCCTTCCACTCGCTGGTCGGTCTTGCCGCGGTCATGGTGGCGGCCGCCGCCATCTATGCACCGGAAAGCTTCGGCATCGGCACCGTCGCCGATATTCATGCCCAGGCACTGATCGAGATGAGCCTCGGCGTTGCCATAGGTGCCATCACCTTCACCGGCTCGGTCATCGCCTTTTTGAAGCTCGACGGCCGCATGTCGGGCAAGCCGATCATGATCGGTGGCCGCCACTTCATCAACGCGGCCCTGGGCATTGCGCTGATCGTGCTGATTGTGCTGCTCGTCACCGCCGAGTCCAAGGTGGTGTTCTGGCTGATCGTTGCCGCCTCGCTGGTGCTGGGTGTGCTTCTCATCATCCCGATCGGTGGCGCCGATATGCCGGTGGTCGTGTCGATGCTGAATTCCTATTCGGGCTGGGCCGCGGCCGCCCTGGGCTTCACGCTCGGCAATCTGGCGCTGATCATCACCGGCGCGCTGGTCGGCTCGTCGGGCGCCATCCTGTCTTACATCATGTGCAAAGGCATGAACCGGAGCTTCATCTCGGTCATCCTCGGCGGCTTCGGCGGCGAGACATCAGCCATTGCCAACGACGGCATCGAGCGCACGGTCAAGCAGGGCTCGGCCGAGGATGCCGCCTATCTGATGATGAATGCGCAAAAGGTCATCATCGTGCCGGGCTACGGCATGGCCGTCGCCCAGGCGCAGCACGCGCTGCGCGAGATGGCCGACAAGCTCAAGGCCAACGGCGTCGACGTCAAATACGCCATCCACCCGGTTGCCGGCCGCATGCCCGGGCACATGAACGTGCTCTTGGCCGAAGCCAACGTGCCTTATGACGAAGTGTTCGAGCTGGAGGACATCAACTCTGAGTTCGCGCAGGCCGACGTCGCCTATGTCATCGGGGCCAATGACGTCACCAATCCCTCGGCTCGTGACGACAAGTCCTCACCTATCTACGGCATGCCAATTCTCGACGTCGACAAGGCGCGCACCTGCCTGTTCGTCAAGCGCTCGCTCGGCTCCGGCTATGCCGGCATCGACAACACGCTGTTCTACAAGGACGGCACCATGATGCTGCTCGGCGACGCCAAGAAGATGACCGAGGAGATCGTCAAAGCGATGGATCACTGAAACGGCGTCGCTGCCAACTCACTGCCGATCGTCGAATACAGCCAGGCTCCGCGCCGGGCTTTTTCTTGGCTGTTACCGGTTCTGAAGCTACGATGCCGACCCGTCGTCTTGCTAACGGAGTCATCGTGGAGGTGCTGGTGCCCGACCCTGGTTCTGCTGCATCGCCGGCCGCCGATCTGACCGCAGCAGAGAAGGCGCCACGCAAGCGCAGCCAGGCGGTAGTGGTCGTGCACGGCATGGGCGAGCAGCGGCCCATGGACACGTTGAGGGAGTTTGTCCAGGCCGTATGGAGCCACGATCCGGCCCGGGCACCGTTCTATGCCCATGTCCCCGATCCGGCCGACCCGATGGGTGCGAAGATCAACCAGAGCTGGATCACGCCCGACAGCCGGACCAATTCGCACGAACTCCGCCGGATCACCACGCCCTATGATGTCGATGGCCGCCGCACCGATTTCTACGAGCTTTACTGGGCCGACATCACCCAGGGCACGACCCGAAGCCGCCTTGCTGCCTGGGTGACGACCCTGCTCTGGCGCAAGCCGGCCGATATTCCGCGCGATGTGCTCAAACTCTATGTCGTCACGCTTTTGGCCACCATCGTCGTCCTCGGCGCGGCGCTGGCGCTCGCAACGTCGACCTGGCAAGGCTACATCTCCTGGACGACCGGTGTGCTTGTCACGGTTCTGGCGTCGTTCGTCATCTGGTCGGTGGACCAGTTTGGCTTGCCTTATTTCGGCGACGTCGCCGCCTATGTGCGGGCCGAAGCGGCAACGGTCGAGAAGCGGGCGCTGGTCCGCGAGCGTGGCCTCAAGCTGCTGAAGCGTCTCATGATGGACGATGCCTATGACCGCATCGTGCTGGTCTCGCACAGCCTCGGGTCGATCATCGCCTATGATCTGTTGCAGATATTGTGGGCCGATTTCAGGCCTAGAAAGTTGGAAGCCATTCGCGACAAAGCGAGGCTGAAGGCGATCCACGCCGTCGACAAGGCGACGCTGGCCGCCGATGCCTCCGCTTGGCCCGACAGCCTCGATGACCTCCCCGCATTCCGGCGCAGCCAATGGGAGCTCTACCGGCAGCTTCGCGTCGGCGACGCCGATCATCCGCTGCCGTGGAAGATCAGCGATTTCGTCACGCTCGGCAGTCCGCTGACCCACAGCGAGTTTCTAGTGACCTACAACCTCGCCGAACTCAGGCGCGGCATCGCCGAGCGCCTGTTTTCGGCATGCCCGCCGATCGCCGACAGGGCGGCGGGCGGGACCATGCTCTACCAGGAAGGGCGCAGCCATTCCGGCAAGCCGCAGCGGGCGGTGCATCATGGCGCGGTGTTTGCCGCGACGCGCTGGACCAATATTTTCGACAGGGGCAATGGCTGGCTGACCGGCGACCCGATTTCAGGGCGGATGACGGAAAATTTTGGTCCCGGCGTGGAAAACATCCAGGTCGAGCTGCGCGGCTCGGGCGGCCGCGTCTTCACGCACAGGCTCTACTGGTCGCTGACGGCGAGCGGCCTCGAGGTCAACGCGCCGGCCGGCGTACAGCCGCGCTCGCACCTTGCCGTGCTGCGCGATGCGGTCGATCTCGGCCGCAAACTGGAAGCTGAGCTGTAGGCGGCGAGCAGCGCACGACAATGCCGCGGCGGCAGTTCAAAGCAAGGTCCCCTTCGGGCGTAATCTTCCCGAAGCGGACCGAGTTCGCTTAGTCACCGATCAACGATTGGTCAGGAAAATCGCTTCCTCGTCGTCGCGCTGCCTGCCGCCAAGTGCTGCAGCCGCGCTGGCAATGAAGGCCCCGACGACCAGCGACAGCGCGCCAATCAGCGAGAAGGTGGCGCCTGCCTTTCTGGCGGTGTCGGCCGCCTGCTGGGCCTTGACCTTGGCGTCCTGCGCTCTGGCGATTACCGTATCGACGCGAGCGGTGGCATCCGCTTCGGACAGGCCTGTGCGGGCGGCCACGAGCCGCGACAGATAGGTCTTGTCGTCGGCCGATATTTCGCCTGCTGCGGCACTCGCGATTAGAATGCGCGATGCCTGCGCCGTTGCCGCAGCGTCGCTCTCCGGATTGGCGGCAGCGAGCCTTGCCGGATCGGCCGGGCGGAACAGCGTATCGACGAAATACGATGTGGCGTTGTCAGTCGAGGCGCTACCCGCGTTTGCAGCAGCACCTGCCGAAGCGCCCATTGCCGCGCCCGATGCCACAGTCGAAGCAGCCTGGACACCGGTACCTATCGCGGCCGAAAGCGCCGTGCCGAGCACGCCGGCGACGAGCAGCGTCGCCAGCGCCCAGGCCAGGAAGCCGTGAGCGGTATCGCGGAAGAAGACTTCATCGGTGTGGATGCCGACCCATTTGGTGCGCAGGCGTCCGGCGAGGTAGCCGCCCAGGGCCGACGACAGCCACTGCACGACGATCAGCCAGACGGCGGTGGAAACGGCGAAAGTGGTGACTGACGCACCCGAGCCGGACCATGGCGACACCATGCTCAGCCCAAGCCCGGAGCCGAGCAGCATCAAGATGAAGGTAAGCGTTGACGCAGCAAAGGCGCCGGCGACGATTGGCCCCCAGCTGACAGCAGTGGAAGCGGATTCCGTCGGGGCGGAAACGTCGACAGCTGTTACGGTGGACTGCATCGAAGCCTCCCTACCGTGCGAACAGCATGATCAGAATAATGATCGGAATTGGGACTCCGAGAAGCCAGAGCAAAATGCCACGTCCCATGGATGCCTCCTGCGGCGATTGTGATCGACTACAATGCCTTGAAAGCCTTTCCGTTCCGGCGGTCCTGGTGATCTTTGTTGCGTTGCAGCAGCCGTATTGGTGCGCCAAGGCGCACCAACGCACTTCATGCCTGCTGGCTGGGTATCTCGGCCTTGGCTCAGATGTCCAGATTGGCAACCGACAGCGCGTTTTCCTGGATGAATTCGCGCCTTGGCTCGACCTCGTCGCCCATCAGCCGTGAAAACAAGCTGTCCGCATCAGTCGCGTCATTGACCTTGACCTGTAACAGCGAGCGCACATTCGGGTCGAGCGTCGTTTCCCAGAGCTGCTCGGCGTTCATTTCGCCAAGGCCCTTGTAGCGCTGCATGGTCAGGCCCTTGCGGCCGGTGGCAAACACGGCATTGAGCAGTGCCAGCGGCCCCGAAATGGTTTCCGAGACATCCTTGCGGCGCAGCACCGGCGGCTCGCCGTAGATTTCCGCCAGGCGCGGCGCATAGCGGTCGAGCTGGCGTGCGTCGGCGGAATTGATCAGCGCCAGGTCGAGATGCGCGAACTCCTTGACGCTGCGCACCGTTCGCTCGAAGACATAGCCGCCAATGCCCTCGTTCGAGGTCGACATGCGGCCGATCCAGCCGCGCTCGGTATCCTCGGCGATAATGTCGAGACGACGGGCAACACGCTCGGCCGTCTCGTTGGCGCGGCGGAGGTCGGTGAATATCTCCGGGTTGAGCGCGCCGGCAATCGCTGCCTGCTCGACCACGCCTCTGTTATAGCGCGTGTGCAATCCGTTGATGAGCTGGCGGACAGCCAAGGCGTCGTCGATGGCACTGCGCAGGTCCTGCCCGGCCCGCACCTCGCCTGTGCTGAGCGCAAGCGACGCTTCTTCCAGCCCGGAGCCGATCAGGAATTCCTCGAAGGCGGCTTCGTCCTTGATGTATTGCGAGCTCTTCCCGCGCGTCACCTTGTAGAGCGGCGGCTGCGCGATGTAGAGATGACCGCGTTCGATCAGTTCCGGCATCTGGCGGAAGAAGAAGGTCAGCAGCAAGGTGCGGATGTGGGCGCCGTCGACATCGGCGTCGGTCATCAGGATGATCTTGTGGTAGCGCAGCTTGTCGGCGTTGAACTCGTCCTTGCCGATCGAGGTGCCGAGCGCGGTGATCAGCGTGCCGATCATGTCGGAGCCGAGCATGCGGTCGAAGCGGGCGCGCTCGACATTGAGGATCTTGCCGCGCAGCGGAAGAATGGCCTGGTTCTGGCGCGAACGGCCGCCCTTGGCCGAGCCGCCGGCGCTGTCGCCCTCGACGATAAAGATCTCGGATTTCGCCGGATCGCGCTCCTGGCAATCGGCCAGCTTGCCGGGCAGCGAGGTGACGCCGAGCGAACTCTTGCGGGTGATGTCGCGTGCCTTGCGCGCGGCTTCGCGCGCGGCAGCGGCCTGGATGACCTTCTCGATGACCGCCTTGCCCTCGGTCGGGTGCTCCTCGAGCCAGGTGCCGAGCGCTTCGTTGACAAGCCCTTCGACCACCGGGCGGACCTCGGACGACACCAGCTTGTCCTTGGTCTGCGAGGAGAATTTCGGGTCGGGAACCTTGACCGACAGCACCGCGGTCAGCCCTTCGCGGCAATCATCGCCGATCAGCGCCACTTTTTCCTTCTTGGTCAGGCCGGAGGAGTCGCCATAGCCGGTTATCTGGCGCGTCAGCGCACCGCGGAAGCCTGCCAGATGCGTGCCGCCGTCGCGTTGCGGGATGTTGTTGGTGAAGGCCAGCACGTTTTCATGGTAGCTGTCGTTCCACCACATGGCGACTTCGACCGTGATGCCGTCGCGCTCGGCGCGGATCGAGATCGGCTTGTCGAGCAACGGCTTCTTCGTCCGGTCGAGATATCGGACGAACTCTTCGAGGCCGCCATCGTAGTGCAATTCATGGCGCATGATGTCGGCATGGCGGGCATCGGTCAAAACGATGCGCACGCCGGAGTTCAGGAAGGCGAGTTCGCGCAGCCGATGCTCCAGCGTACCGTAGTCGAATTCGACCATGGTGAAAGTCTCGGACGACGGCAAAAACGTGATTTCGCTGCCGCTGCGCCCCTCATAGGTGCCGGGGACCTTGTCTTGTTCATAACTGCCGGTGATGCGCAGCGGCGCGTCGGCATTGCCATGCGTGAAACTCATCTCGTAGATCTGGCCGTTGCGGCGGATCTTCAGTTTCAGCCAGGCCGACAGGGCGTTGACGACCGACACGCCGACGCCGTGCAGGCCGCCTGACACCTTGTAGGAGTTCTGGTCGAACTTGCCGCCGGCATGCAGCTGCGTCATGATCACTTCGGCCGCCGAAATGCCTTCGCCGGTGTGGATATCGGTCGGAATGCCGCGGCCATTGTCGATGACCGTCACCGATCCGTCCGGATTGAGCGTCACCGTCACCAGGTCGGCATGGCCGGCCAGTGCTTCATCGATGGCGTTGTCGACGACTTCATAGACCATGTGGTGCAGGCCCGAGCCGTCGTCGGTATCGCCGATATACATGCCCGGCCGCTTGCGAACGGCATCCAAGCCCTTCAAAACCTTGATGGAATCGGCGCCGTATTCGGCTTCAACGCCGTTGGCGATGTCGGTCTGGTCGCTCATGAAAACCTGTCTGATTGATGCCGGGTGCAGAGCGCGAAAAATCGGCTTCGAATCGCGCATTTCTAATGTCGTAGATATAGGCGCAAAAGGCGGTTTTTCCAAGGTTTGCAGGCATTTCGGAACGGAATGACCATCGCGTGAGCCGGCTACCGGCGCCTGGCTTCGATCCTGGCCAGCCGCTCACGTAAAAACTTGATCATGAACTTGTGGCGCGGTGCCAACCGCCCGCTCCGGTCGAGCTCGAGCGTCATGTCGAGCGCCTTGGAAAGCACAGCCTTCGGGTCCTTTGCGACTTGGGCGTAGTCGATATAGGCGACCACCAGGTCGCGCTGCCAGGTGGCGTTGTCCGGATCGGACCGGGCAAGTTTCTCGCGAATGGCCAGGCTGTCCTGAAGGGCTTGCCGGGCGCCCCTGACGTCGCGCTGCCTGAGGCGCAGCGTGGCGACTTCGGACAGCGTTATCGACAAGTCCCGCTGCCAGTCGGAATTGGCGGGATCGAGCTTGGCCAGCCTCTGCGCAATCGCGTAGCTGTCCAGATAGGCTTTCAGCGCGCCTTTGTGGTCGCCCTGTATCGCCAGGACGCCGGCGACTTTCTCGATGCACACGGACAGGTCGCGCTGCCATTCGGTGTTGTTCGGGTCGCCGGCGGCGAGCGCGCTGGCCTGCGAAAGTGCCTCACGATAAGTCGAAAGTGCCGCCGGCCAATTCTGCTGGTCGCTCAGCGCATTGCCGATCTTGGCGTTGCCGACCGACAGGTCGCGCTTCAACTCAGTGTCGTCCGGATCGCGTTTCGCCAGTTGCTTGACGATCGCCAGACCTTCCTTGTAGGCCGCCAGCGCCCCGGCGGCGTCGCCGCGTTCGCGCAGCAGGTCGCCTATCGTATCGTGGCTGACCGAGACGTCACGCTGCCGGTCGGCGTCTCCCGGTTTGTCCGCCGCCAGCGCCAGCCGCACCTTCAGGCTCTCTTCATAGGCCGCCTGTGCGTTGTCCAGTTGGCCTGCGATATGGGCAAGGTGACCGATCTCATCGTAGGTGATGGTCAGGTCGCGCTGCAGTTCGGCACGGTCGGGCTCTCCGGCGGCGAGCTGCTTCTTGATCGACAGGCTTTCCTGGTAGACCTCTGCGGCGCCGGCCAGATCGCCTTGGGTCGCCAATACGTTGCCGATCTTGTCGTCGGCCATGGCGAGGTCGCCGAACCACTCCAGATTGTCCGGTTCTGCCTCGGTCAGGCCCTGCAGAATGGTCTTGGCGGTCTCATAATTCTGCAGCGCTGACGGCAGATTGCCTTGCGCCATCCGCACGTTGCCGAGCTTGACGTGGCTGACGGCGAAGTCGCGCTTCACGTTGGGATCGGTTTCATGATGCGACCGCCGCTCGAGATCGGCTTGCAGCGCCTCGAAGGCACGGCCAGCCGCATCGATATTGCCGACCGTGGTATAGAGCTTGCCGAGCTCGTCCAGCGTGCGGATCAAGCGGTCGGCGTCGTCGAGCGACAGCACCACCTGTCCGGCTTCGTCATAAAGCGCGAGCACGGACTCATAGTCCCTGATGGCTGTAGCGTAGTCGAGGTCGGCGCGCGCCGCCCCGCCGGACAGATAGCGCGTCGCGGCTTCGGAGAGCGTGCGGCTGACGAAATTGGCCTTCAGCGCGTTGCGCGAGACATTGTCGATCTCGGCTGCCTCGGCGAGCTTTTTACGCGCGGCATCGAACGCTCCCAGCGAAAGCTGCTCTTCGGCCTGCCGGCGCAACGCTGCCACCCGCAGATCGTCGGATCCAAGCGTCTGCATTTCGCTCCGCACCTTGACGAAGGCGTCGGCTGCCTCACGCAGCCTGGTGTTCAGACTGTTTGCGGAGAGATGGCCGGCATCGGAACTGATCAACGCGCCATAGAGCGGCGCCAGCGGCATATCGGCGTCGCTGGCGATCTTTTCCACCTCGCCGCGCATCGCGGGCGTCACCTCGGCCATGGCCAGCAACAAGCGTTCGCGCTCCGGCAATTTCTCCTTGGCCGAGGCGGCAAAGAACAGCTGCGGCAGGCCGCTCTCGACATAGGGCAATTGCTTACCGCGCGAGAGGTCGTAGACCTCCTGCTGCACGAGCGTCAGCACGGAGCGGATCTCGAGACCTTCGGTGCCGAGGTATTTCGTCAGCGCCGCGGTAAACGGCGAATTCTGGCCCGTCCCATCCGCGGCGGTCTCGCCGGGCGCCGCCGAAAAGGCAAACAGGATGTTTTCTGCCCGCCCGATGCGGCCAAGGCCCGGCCGGACCTTGTCGCTGACGTCTTTTGCCAGCGCCGTCGCGCCGCGGCCTTCGCCGCCCGTAGCCGCGAACGGATCGCTACGGCAGGCGTCGAGCACGATCAATCCGACCTTGCTGGTGGCGGCGACGGTCGCGCGGATCACCTCCAGCGGCAGGCTGGTCCTTTCCAGCGTAGCGAGCGACGACGCGTCTGCATCGACCGGCAGGAGCCGATTCTCGCCGGCGATCTCGACGCCGTGGCCGGAGAAGAACACCAGCGCCACGTCGGCGCCTTTGGCATCCTCGCGGAAATCGTCGAGCGCCCGGCGCATGCGCCGCAGGTCGCGGTTGGTTTCGAGGAAGACCTCGAAACCAAGCTTCCTCAGCACCGTTTCCATAACCTCACCGTCATTGACGGGATTGGCGAGCGGCCGGATCAGCCGATAGTCGTTCTCGGCGATGACCAGCGCAACGCGCCGCTCCGCCACGGCAGCGGAGGCCGTCGAGAGGATCAGCAGCAAGGCAAACAGAAAACGCAAATCGAACCGCCCCGGCCCGGTCATTTGCCGGAGCATTCCATCTCTTTATGGCATGAGCAAGTTACGGCATCGGCAAGCCCGGCCGTTCGCGTTGTCAGCCGACCCGCATCGGCTTCAGCGCTTCGCTCCAGCGGAACAACTCGTCCAGCATGGTCCTGGCCCCGCCGAGCACCTGCTCGCTGGGCAAGAAGGCGCCGGTCTCGTCGAGCAGCTTCTGGTACATCGGCAGCGCCACGCCTTCCGGGATCGGCATGACGCCGACGGAGGTCAGCAACGGTTTGACCGCCTGCGCCGCCCGCAGGCCGCCGGAGACACCGCCGTAGCTGAGGATGGCGGCCGGCTTGTATCGCCATTCCCTGAGCAGGTAGTCGACCGCGTTGACGATCGCGGGGGCGGCGAAATAATTGTATTCCGGCGCCACGAAGACGAATGCGTCGGCGGCGTCGATTGCCTTCGACCAGGCTTTCGTGTGGCTGTTTTCGTATTTGCCCAGTCTCGGATGATGCGGCTCGTCCAGCACCGGCAGGTTGAAGGCCGCGATGTCGGTGAGCACCGGCTCGAATTTGCCGTGCTCGCGCGCAAAGCTCTCCAGCCAATTTGCGAAAACCGGCCCGGCGCGGCCCGGCCGCGTGCTGCCGATGATGACGTTCAACTGGTGCTTCAAGGCAGGCTCCCGCCGGTTAGTGGCATCTGTGGTGCTGCCACCTAAGACACGCAGCCGGACACAGCAAGCAGGCACTTTCCGGTGCCCCGGTCACATTCCAGAGAGCGGATGCTTCGCCTTGTCGTCCGGTCACATGGACGCCTGCCTTGCCCGCCACTACATTGAGGTGTCAGCGGAGCAAGCCATGGACAGTCAGCCCGTCCCCTTCGTCCCGCCGGCGCCGAAGCCGCGCACAGCGCCGCCCTCGACGCTGGAGATGATCCGCATCGTCTACCGCAATCCGCTCGAACTGTGGGGCGAGCCGACCTATAACGAGCCCTGGATTTCGGTGACCGGCGTCGGCGGGCCGCTGGTCATCGCCAACGATCCCGGCCTCATCCGCCATGTGCTCGTCGATAACGCCAAGAACTACAAGATGGCGACGGTGCGTCAGAAGATATTGCGGCCAATCCTGCGCGACGGCCTGCTGACCGCCGAAGGCGAAGTGTGGCGGCGTTCGCGCAAGGCGATGGCGCCGGTGTTCACGCCGCGCCACATCTTCGGCTTCGCCGAGCCGATGCTGAAACGCACGCTCGAATTCGTCACCCGTTACGAGCAAGGTGGCACGTCGGACATCGCCCACGACATGACGCTGCTCACCTTCGACATCCTGGCCGAGACACTGTTTTCGGGCGAGATATCGGGCGAGCCCGGTAGCTTCGCCAAGGAGATCGATCGCCTGTTCGAGACCATGGGCCGGGTCGATCCGCTCGACCTTTTGCGTGCGCCCGACTGGCTGCCGCGCCTGACCCGCATCCGCGGCCGCAAGACCATGGCCTACTTCCGCAAGATCGTAACCGACACGGTGCAGATGCGCGAGGCGCGGCTGAGGCGCGCTTCGGACACGGTGCCGCAGGATTTTCTCACGCTGCTGTTGAAGGCGGAGGGACCGGGCGGGCTGACCCGGGCCGAGGTCGAGGACAACATCATCACCTTCATCGGTGCCGGCCACGAGACTACGGCCAGGGCGCTCGGCTGGACGCTCTACTGCCTTGCCGAAGCGCCGTGGGAGCGCGAAAAGATCGAGCACGAGATCGATGCGGTGTTGGCGCGCGAGCCCGACCCGACGAAATGGCTCGACGACATGCCGCTCACCCGCGCCGCCTTCGACGAGGCGCTCAGGCTCTATCCGCCGGCGCCGTCGATCAACCGCGAACCGATCGAACCCGAAACCTGGAACGGCCTCTACATACCGCGGCGTGCCGCGGTGCTGGTGATGCCGTGGGTCGTCCACCGCCATCGGAAATTGTGGGACCGGCCGGACGCTTTCATGCCGGAACGCTTCCATCCGGGAAACCGCGAAAAGATCGATCGTTTCCAGTATTTGCCGTTCGGCGCCGGCCCCCGCGTCTGCATCGGCGCCAGCTTCGCCATGCAGGAGGCGATCATCGCGTTGGCGATCATGCTGTCGCGCTACCGTTTCGACGCCACCGCGGAAACCCACCCCTGGCCGGTGCAGAAGCTGACGACGCAGCCGCAAGGCGGCCTGCCGATGCAGGTCACCCGGCGCGGCTCGTAGGCAACCGCACGTCCGTTCGTGTTATGCGGCGGACTTGCGTTGGAACTGGCCGGCGGCGCGGTAGCGCCAGAGATAGCTGGGCAGAATGGTTCCGATCGACCGTGGCTGGATCCCGAGGCCGGCGAGCGTCCTGTTGTCCTTGACGGCGGCTTCCGACACCACATTGTGCTGGCGCAACAGCAGGACCTGGTCCTTGGTCAACAACGGATTGGGAAGCAGCCCGAGAATTGATGCCTGGAGGTTCGCCAGCCACCATGGCACGGGCAGCAAAAACCGCTTGCGTTCGATGATGACAAGCAGCTCTTGCATGCATTCCTTGAAGGTAAGCACCTGCGGCCCGCCGAGTTCATAGATCCGGCCGCCCTGGACCTTGCCGTCGACCGAGTGCGCCACCGCTTCGGCGACGTCGCCGACATAGACCGGCTGGAATTTCGTCTGCCCGCCGCCGATCAGCGGCAGCACTGGGGAAAAGCGGGCCATGTTGGCAAAGCGGTTGAAGAAACCGTCCTCCGGCCCGAAATTGATCGATGGCCGCAAGATCACGGCGTCTTGGACCGTCTCAAGAACGGCCTTTTCGCCGAGCGCCTTGGTACGCGCGTAGTCCGATTGCGCGTGGAGGTCCGCTCCCAGAGCCGAGATGTGGGTGAGGCCGGCGCCGACGGCGCGCGCCGCTTCGGCAATAGCGCGCGCGCCGAACTCGTGGACGGCAGTAAATTTCTGCCGGCCGGCCTCATGCGCGATCGCCACCAGATTGACGACATGGTCGGCGCCTTGCACGGCGCGGTCGACCGACCAGCGGACCCGGACATTGGCCTGCACCGGCTGGATCTGCCCGACATTGCCAAGCGGTTGCAAATGACCGGCGAGATCGGGCCGGCGGCAGGCAACCCGGATGCGGTAGCCGCGCTTGGCCAGCGCCCGCACGACATGACGACCGACAAAGCCGGAGCCGCCGAAAACGACGACGAGCTTTGGGGTCTGAAGGATTTCGGTCATGGCTGGCTCCGGCGGGCTATCCAGATGGCTTGATTGAAGCCGTTTCATAGTCGGTTTCGCGCCAAAGGCAAAGGGCGACCATCGGTCGCCCGGCACTGTTGAAGCATGATTTTCCGGATCCGTTCGAAATGGCAGAAAACGCCGCCGAGGCCCGGCTTTACGGCAACTCCATTAGGAACAGGAACCTTTGTTCGGTCGGCGATTTTAGATGTATGATTTGATTCCGAATGGAGGATATTGCCGATGACGACAAAACGCGTTGCGATCTTCGCTCTGGCTTTCGCAACAGGCTGCAGCATTGGTGCCTCGGCATTCGCGGCAAACCGGCATCACCACCAAGCTCAACCCGAACGCTACGTTCCCGCCAACGGCGACATCATCGACATTCTGTTCGGTGGCCCGCGCTACTATGACAACCACCTGTTCACGACGGCCGCCGAACCCTGCTCCTACAACAGGGTAGGACCGGACGCGAATGCGGTGAACGCGATCAACGATCATCATTGCGGGAAGTAGGCTCGCGCTGCCGGATCGGCCGGCCCCGTCAGCCGCTCATCGGACAAACGAATTTCTTCAGGACGAATAGCGCCCGGCGAATTCGGAAATGCGTTGCACCACGGCTTTCGGCGCCCTTATGCCGCGCGCCGCCGCCTTCTCCGCGGCCTCGGCCCGGGCACGCCCCGGCACATGCACGCCATAGCGCCGCCGCAGCCGGTCGAGCTGATCCTTCATCCGCTTTTCGAAGTCCGGATCGAGCAGCTTGGGCTCGACGGCAAGCACGAACAGGCCGGTCCCCGGACTGTCCGGCCCGCCGCTGAACCATGGCGCATCGAGCGACCAGTTGGCGCCCGACAGGCCCGCAGCCAGCACCTCGACCATCAGCGCGATGTTGGCGCCGCGCTGGCCGCCGAAGGCAAGCATGGCGCCCTTCATGGCAGCTGCCGGGTCCGTGGTCGGATTGCCGCTGGCATCCAGTGCCCAGCCTTCGGGTATCTTCTTGCCGTCCTCGGCCGCCTTGCGGATGTTGACGAAGGCGGTGGCGCTCGACGACTGGTCGATGACCAGCGCCGCCCCGTCCGCGGCGGGTGCCGCAAAGGACATCGGGTTGGTGCAGTAGACCGGCTTGACCGAGCCCGAGCCGGCAAGCACGGCCGGGCCGTTGGTGGCGGCGAACGACACCAATCCCTGCGCGGCCAGCCGTCCGGTGAAATAGCCGAGCGCGCCGCACGTATAAGCATTCTTCTGCGAAAAGATGGCGACGCCGAACAACCGCGCCGCCTTGGCGAGGTCATCGATCGTGCGGTCGAAACCGGTATGCGCTAAGCCGCCGCGCGCATCGGAAAGATAGACCGCGAGCGCCGGCCTGGTGATCACCGGATCGGCGTTGCCGTCGATACGGCCGGCCTCCAGTGCTTCAAGATAATCGATAAAGTGCGAAAGCCCGACGATCGACAGTCCTTCCGCCTCGGCCGCGACGATCGAGGCAGCCAGCGACTGCGCCGCCTCTTCGTTGGCGCCAGCGCCAAGTGCGGCCATCCGGCACAGCCCTGTCGCCTGGTCGAGACTGAGTTGCATTGTGATTGCCATGGATATCTGAGGGAATGGGTGAATGGTAAATGGTGAGTGGGACTTAGCCGGTAACACTACGGGCTACTCACTACTGACTATTCACTATTCACCATTCACCTAACCAATCTTGTTCGGAATCCGCGCCTCGATCTTGCCCAGGGTGAAGACGAGGATGCCGGTGATCGCCATATAGATCAACGCCAGGAGCAGCAAGGGTTCATAGGTGAGGTAGGTATCCTGACGCACCTTTGAAGAGACGGCGAATATATCGATCACGCTGATGGTCGCCACCAGCGGCGTCGATTTCAGCTGCAGCACGGTTTCGCCCGTCAGTGTCGGCAGCGCGCGGTAGAAGGCCTGCGGCAGCCAGATTCGCTGGAAAATCCTCCAGCGGCTCATGCCGAAGGCGCGGGCGGCTTCCAATTGGCCTTTCGGCACGCCGGCGAAAGCGCCTCGCATCACCTCGCCCTCATAACCGGCGAAGGACAGCGTCAGCCCGAGGACGCCATAGGGCCATGCCTGCCTCAGATAGGGCCACATCCAAGACTCGCGAATCCATGGATATTGTGGAAACAGCGAGCCCAGCCCGTAATAGAGCAACCAGAGCTGCAGCAGCAGCGGCGTCCCTCTGATGACGGTGCAGAAGACCTTGGCGGGTGCCGCGAACCAGAACGAGCCCGCAGCCTGCGCCAGCCCGAGCGGCACGGCGAGCAGGAAACCCAGCGTGCAAGTGACGGCAAGAATCCACAGCGCGCGCCAGATGCCGAGCAGTCCTATCCCGTAATATTTAGGCAGCCAGTCCCAGCGCATGAAGACGGCCGCCGCCAAAACCAGCCCCAGCGCGATCAGGATCAGCACGATACGATGCGGCTTCAGCCACAGCGAAGCGCGTGCGGCTATCTCGACGGCCGCCGCTTCGCCAGTCATCGCCGGGTCAGCCATCACCGGGCCTCCTTGAGCGACGGCATGCCGCGGCGGGCCCATGTCTCGATACGGCCGATGATCAGATTCGAAACCAGCGTCAACAGAAGGTAGATCGCGCCGGCGGCGATAAAGAATGTCAGATAGGCTTTGGTGACGCCGGCCGCCTGCCGTGTCGCCAATGTCAGCTCGAAAAAGCCGACGACCGCCAGCAAGGCGGTGTCCTTGGTGGCGATCAGCCAGAGATTGGCAAGGCCGGGTATGGCGAACGGCAGCATCGCCGGCAGCGTGATGCGCCGCAGCAGCAGGCCGGGAGACATGCCATAGGCGCGCGCGGCTTCGATCTGGCCCTGCGGAATGGCAAGGATCGCGCCGCGGATCACCTCGGTCGAATAGGCGCCCTGGACGAAGCCGAGCACGGCAATGCCGGCCGCCAGCCCGCTAATGTCCATGCGCTGATAGCCCATTGCCGTCAGCATCTGATTGATCAGGTCGGTGCCGGCGTAATAGAGCAGAAGGATCAGCACCAGCTCCGGCACGGCGCGCACGACGGTCGTATAGACTGCCAGGAGATCGCGCACCACCGGACCACCATACAGCTTGCCGGAGGCGCCGCCGATGCCGATCAAAAGGCCGAGACCGGTGGCGCCGACCGCGATCTCGATCGTATGGAGCAGCCCGACGATGAGCGTTCCACCCCAGCCCGGCGGCACGGGCGAGAGAAGCGCGATGGCAGAGGCGGCCCAAGCCGGAACAAATGCGTTGATCAGCGTCGCCCTCGAATTGCTGGCGCTAAAACCGCCGGCGATCTCCGCCCGCGGAAGCTCGCGTCGATGGATTTCGACGAACCACGCGGCTCTATCGGGGCCGCGTGGTTAATCGCTCATGGATGAGGCCGTCAGTTCGACTGCGTGTCGGCACCGTAAATGTCGAAGTCGAAGTACTTCTTCGAAATCTCGTCATATTTGCCGTTGGCGCGGATGGCCTTGATGCCGGCGTTGATCTTTTCCTTCAACTCGGAGTCTTCCTTGCGGACGCCGGCGCCGACGCCGGGCCCGAGAATGGCCAGATCCGGCGCGACCATGCCCTTCAGATCGCAGCATTGCTTGCCCTGGTCCGATTTCAGGAATGCGTCGAGGGCAATGGAATCGGCCTGCACCGCGTCGACCCGGCCGGCGGCAAGATCCTGGTTGGCCTCGTCCTGGGTCTGGTATTCCTTGATTTCCGCCGCGTCGGCGAAGTGCTTCTTGGCGTAGTCGGCGTGTACGGTCGAGACTTGGACGCCGATGATCTTGCCCTTGAGGTCCTCCGGTGTTGAGCCGAACTTCTGGTCCTTCGGCCCGATGATCGCAGTCGGGGTGTTGTAATATTTGTCCGAGAAGGCGATCGTCTTCTCGCGCTCGGCGGTGATCGACATCGAGGCGGCGATAAGATCGATCTTCTTGGTCGTCAGCGCCGGAATGATGCCGTCCCAGGCGACGGGGGTGATGACGCAGTCGAGCTTCTCCTCGGCGCAGACGGCATCGATGAATTCGATCTCCCAGCCGACCCATTTGCCGGAAGCGTCCGGCGAGGCGAAGGGCGGATAGGGTTCGGCGGCGACGCCGATCTTGACCGGATCGGCCTTGGCCACGCCCATCGCGGCAACGCCGAGCAGCAGCGCTGCGGCAAAGGTCTTGAGAATAATCTTCATCGTCATGACTCCCAGTTTTGTTGTTGTTCCCGGTTTTCGTCCGCCCACAGTTTAACTGATGTTGCGGATGAACTGCTTCAGCCTTTCGGATTTTGGCGCGCCGAAGATCTGTTCCGGCGGCCCTTCTTCCTCGACCAGCCCGTTGTGGAGGTAGACGACATGCGTCGCGACCTCGCGGGCAAACTTCATCTCATGGGTGACCAGCACCATAGTGCGGCCTTCGCGCGCCAGGTCGCCGATCACCTTCAGCACCTCGCCGACCAGCTCCGGATCGAGCGCCGAGGTCGGCTCGTCGAACAGCATGACGCGCGGGTTGATGGCCAACGCCCTGGCAATCGCGGCGCGCTGCTGTTGGCCGCCCGACAGATAGGCGGGATAGACGTCGCGTTTTTCGGCCAGGCCGACGCGGGCGAGCAATTTTTCCGCCTCGCCGATCGCCACATCGCGCTTGACGCCGAGCACATGCACGGGAACCTCGATGACGTTCTCGATCAACGTCATGTGGCTCCACAGATTGAAGTTCTGGAAGACCATGCCGAGCTTGGAGCGGATGCGTTCGATCTGCTTGCGGTCGGCGGGCACGGTGTGGCCGTAGCTGTCGGCCTTCAGCTTTATCTCTTCGCCATTGACCCGGATGATGCCGCTGGTCGGGTTCTCCAGGCAGTTGATGCAGCGCAGCAGCGTCGATTTGCCCGAGCCGCTGCCGCCGATGATGGCGATCACCTCGCCATCGCGCGCCGACAGCGAAACGCCCTTCAATACATGCAGCTTGCCGAAATTCTTGTGCAGGTTCTCGACGTGGATGGCTTCGGCAGCGCCGTTCTGCGCCGTATGCTTCAGGGCGGTGGCCGGCGCTGTCATCGTCGCGGCGCCCCGCGGAGCAGCCGAGGCAGTCCTTGCTGGAATTTTTTACCCATTACCCGTCACTGGACAGCGTTCCGATTCTCAAGATGGACCGTTCCGCTTGCCTCCGTCAACCGCAGTTTTTGGACCATTGATCACGGCCTGCCGAGTGGCTATTGGCAGGAGGGGCGCGTTTCAGGAGAACTTAGTGGGCAAAGCATACGGGTCGCAGTCGATGGCCGGGCTGCTGCAGCGCGTGCTGATGCGCTCCGCCGCCAGCGCCATGCGTCGGGCCGAAGCGCTGGAGTGGCACTATGGCCCCGGCTTCGATCCACAAAAAGCGGCGGCCCAGCATGATGCACTGGCCAGGCTGATTTCTGTCTCAGGCGCCGATATCGAATGGCTGAGCGACGCCGATGACGGGCTTGCCGATTCGGTCTTTACCCACGATCCGTCGCTGATGACCGACCATGGCGCGGTCATCCTTGCCATGGGCAAGGCGCTGCGCCGGCGAGAGCCCGGCCTGCACGAGGCAGCCTACGGGCGCATGGGCATCCCCATCCTCGGCCGTATCGAGGCTCCCGGCCAGGTCGAGGGCGGCGACTGCGTGTGGGTGGATGCAAACACGCTGGCCGTCGGCCGCGGCGTGCGCACCAATCAGCACGGCATCCAGCAGCTCTCCAACCTGCTTTCACCCAAGGGCATCCAGGTCTATGGCTTCGACCTGCCGCTCTGGCAGGGCGAGGAGGCCTGCCTGCATCTGATGTCGGTGATCAGCCCGCTCGCAGACGATCTGGCGCTGGTGTATGCGCCCCTCCTGCCGGTCGCCTTCCACCAGATGCTGCGCGAACGCGGCATTCGGCTGGTCGAGGGCGACGCCGACGAATTCTTCGCCTCGAATGGGCTCAGCCTGAACGTGCTGCCGACCGCGCCGCGCCAGGTTATCGCCGTTGCCGGTTTTCCGAAGACGGCGGCTGCCATGCAAGCCGCCGGCTGTACGGTCTCGACATTCGAGGCCGATGCGCTGTGCATTGCCTGCGAGGGCGGCCCTACCTGCCTCACGCGCCCGGTGCTAAGACAATGACGACCATCGGCGAAGCGCTCATCACCTTGCTCGAAGCGCACGGCGTCGACACCGTCTTCGGCATTCCCGGCGTACACACGGTCGAGCTCTATCGCGGGCTTGCGCGATCGAAGATCCGTCACGTCACGCCGCGCCACGAGCAGGGCGCCGGCTTCATGGCTGACGGCTATGCGCGCGCCAGCGGCAGGCCGGGTATCGCCTTCGTCATCACCGGGCCGGGGCTGACCAACACCATCACCGCCATGGGTCAGGCGCGCGCCGATTCGGTACCCATGCTGGTAATCTCGGGCGTCAACGCCACACCGACGCTGGGCAAAGGCCTTGGCCACCTGCATGAACTGCCGGACCAGCGCGGCATGATGGAGAAGGTGGCGCTGTTTTCGCACCGTGTCACCGAGGCCGGCGAACTGCCCGGCGTGCTCGCCCGCGCCTTTGCGCTGTTCTCATCCTCGCGTCCGGGTCCGGTGCATATTGAGATCCCGACCGATGTCATGACCATGCCGGCAGACGGCATCGTGCCGCTGCTGCGGAATTCAGCGCCGCCCGGGCCGGATGTGGCGGCGATTGCAGAGGCGGCAAGGCTGTGCGCGTCTGCCAGCCTGCCGCTTATCCTCGCCGGTGGCGGCGCCAAAGCGGCCGAAGCGCCGTTGCAGCGCCTGGCCGAGAGGTTGGGAGCGCCGGTCGTCCAGACCGCCAATGCGCGCGGCCTGCTCTATCGTCATCCGCTTGGCGTGCCGGCCAGCCCCAGCCTGAAGGCGGTGCGTGCGCTGATGGCCGGCGCCGATCTGGTCATTGCCGCTGGCACCGAATTCGGTCCGACCGACTATGATGGCTATGGCGACGGCGGTTTTGTCCTGCCCGCCAACCTGATCCGCATCGACATCGGCGCCGACCAGCTTGCCCGCCGGCCTGCGCGGATTTCGATCCAGGCCGATTGCGGAGCGGCGCTCAAGGCGCTGCTTGCCGAAATCGGCACGCACGAGACGCCATTGGATGATGGTTCAGCCCGCGCCGCCGCGACGCGGCAGGCGGCCTTTGCCGAGATTGGCCCGGCCATGCAGGCGCAACTGCGCGCCGTCGAGACGATCCGCGATGCGCTGCCTGGCGCGATCATCGTCGGCGATTCGACCCAGCCGGTCTACGCCGCCAACCTCTATTACGATCATGACCGGCCGGGCGGCTGGTTCAACGCCGCCACCGGCTTCGGCGCGCTCGGCTATGGCCCGCCGGCGGCGATCGGTGCCGTCCTTGCCAGGCCTGAGGCGCCGGTCGTTTGCCTCACCGGCGACGGCGGCTTCCAGTTCACCCTGCCGGAACTGGGCGCCGCGCTCGACGCGGCGGCGCCGGTGATCTTCACAGTCTGGAACAATCGTGGCTACCGCGAGATCGAAACCTCGATGCTCGACGTCGGCGTCGAGCCGGTCGGCGTCTCCCCGGCACCGCCGGATTTCTGCAAATTGGCCGAAGCCTACGGCATTGCCGCCGAGCGGATTTCCGGCACCGGCGGCTTGGCGGACGCGCTTGGGCGCGCGCGGGCGACTGGACGACCTTACGTCATCGAGATTTCGGTTGAGTGATCGCGCGAAAGGCGCGACCTTCCGCATCGGCGGCGCGCAATGACGGAGCGGTCGAATATGACGGAAACACTGGACGGCAGACATATCGTGGTGACCGGCGGCACCGGTGCCCTTGGCGGCGCGGTCGTAGGAAAACTGCTGGAGCAGGGCGCGATCTGCCATGTGCCCAATGCCCACGCTGCCGCGCCTGCGCATTTTCCCTTTCCGGCGCATGACCGCGTCAGGCTGGCGCACAATGTCGACCTTGCCGACCCTGCCAAGGTCGACGCCTTCTATGCCAGCGTTCCAGATTTATGGGCATCGGTGCATCTTGCCGGCGGCTTCACCGCGGCGCCGGTCGAGAAGATCGAACCCGCCTCCTTCGCCGAGATGATGGACACCAATGCCCGCACCACCTTTCTGTGCTGCCGCGCGGCGATACGCTCGATGCTGGGATCTTCCGTGCCGGGTCGCATCGTCAATGTCACCGCGCGAGCCGGGCTCGATCCGCGGCGCGGCTCCGGCAAGGTGGCCTACGCCGCCGCCAAGGCGGCAGTCGCCGCGATGACCGTGGCGATAGCCGAAGAGCTGAAGGGCAACGGCATCCTGGTCAACGCCGTGGCGCCTTCGACGCTCGACACGCCGGCCAACCGGGCTGACATGCCGAACGCAGATTTCAGCAGATGGGTCAGCCTTGAAGCGGCCGCCGAGGCCATTGCCTATCTCGCCTCGCCGGCCAACATGGCCATCAGCGGCACGCTGGTGCCGCTTTACGGCAGGGCCTAAGCCTGCGGCTCGTCACAAGCAAAGGTCACAAGCAAAAGCCCCGCCGGATCGTTCCGGCGGGGCTTTTTTTGTTTCGTTTATAACCCGCGCGAGGCGCGGTGTTGGCTTAGCTGCCCTGCTTCTTCAGCGCGGCGCCAAGGATGTCGCCCAGCGAAGCGCCGGAATCGGTTGAGCCGTACTGAGCGACCGCTTCCTTCTCTTCGGCGATTTCCAGCGCCTTGATCGAGACCTGCAGCTTGCGGGTCTTCTTGTCGAAGGCGATGACGCGGGCGTCGACTTTCTGGCCGACGGTGAAGCGCTCGGGGCGCTGCTCGTCGCGGTCACGGCTGAGGTCGGAGCGCTTGATGAAGGTCTCGATGCCGCTGTCGACCAGCCGCACTTCCAGACCGCCATCCTTCACGCCGATAACCTCGCAGGTGACGACTGCGTTCTTGCGCAGTTCGCCTGACGTCGCTGCTTCGCCGACCGTATCCTTGGCCAGCTGCTTGATGCCGAGCGAGATGCGTTCCTTGTCGATGTCGACGTCGAGCACCTGCGCCTTGACCATGTCGCCGCGATTGTACTCCTCGATCACCTGCTCGCCAGGACGGGTCCAGTCGAGGTCGGAAAGGTGGACCATGCCGTCGACGTCGCCTTCGAGGCCGATGAACAGGCCGAACTCGGTCTTGTTCTTGACCTCGCCCTCGACCTGGCTGCCGACCGGGTGGCTGCGCGCGAAGGCCTCCCACGGGTTCTCCAGCGTCTGCTTGAGGCCGAGCGAGATGCGGCGCTTGGCCGGATCGACTTCGAGCACCACCACGTCGACTTCCTGCGTCGTCGACAGGATCTTGCCGGGATGCACGTTCTTCTTGGTCCACGACATTTCCGAAACGTGGATGAGGCCTTCGATGCCCGGCTCCAGCTCGACGAACGCGCCGTAGTCGGTGATGTTGGTGACGGTACCCTTGATCTTCTTGCCGATCGGGAACTTGGTGCCGATCTCGGACCACGGATCGCTCTCGAGTTGCTTCATGCCGAGCGAGATGCGGTGGGTTTCCTGGTTGATGCGGATGATCTGCACCTTGACCGTCTGGCCGATATTGAGGATTTCGGTCGGATGGTTGACGCGGCGCCATGCCATGTCGGTGACGTGCAGCAAGCCGTCGATGCCGCCGAGGTCGACGAACGCACCATAGTCGGTGATGTTCTTGACGACGCCTTCGACCACCTGGCCCTCTTCGAGGTTCTGCACGATTTCCGAACGCTGTTCGGCGCGGCTTTCCTCGAGCACGGTGCGGCGCGACACCACGATGTTGCCGCGGCGGCGATCCATCTTGAGGATCTCGAAGGGCTGCGGGTTGTGCATCAGCGGCGAGACGTCGCGGATCGGGCGGATATCGACCTGGCTGCGCGGCAGGAAGGCAACGGCACCGTCGAGGTCGACGGTAAAGCCGCCCTTGACCTGGTTGAAGATCACGCCTTCGACGCGTTCGCCCTTGGTGAATTTCTCCTCGAGACGGACCCAGCTCTCTTCGCGGCGGGCCTTTTCACGCGACAGCATGGCTTCGCCAAGCGCGTTCTCGATGCGCTCGACATAGACCTCGACCGTGTCGCCGACCTTGAGCGTCGTGTCCTTGCCCTTGACGCCGAATTCCTTCAGCGGCACGCGGCCTTCGACCTTGAGGCCGACGTCGATGATGGCCATGTCCTTTTCAATGGCTGTGATGATGCCCTTGACGACCTGGCCTTCGCCGGAATGGCCGGCGGAAAATGATTCTTCGAGCAGGCTCGCGAAATCATCGCGAGTGGGATTTGCAACTGACATAGTTTCTCCTGGAATGCCCCGCAATCTGTCGCGGGGCGGGCGCCGTGGGTTAGCGTTGCGTTGGCCTGCCGGCGTTCCGGGCAAAAAGCCCTTGGCCGCCCTTGAGCGGCAATTCCGGCGCATGAAGAATGCTAGCAGGCTGGTTCATACCCGATATGGGAAGTCTTTTTGTCGCCGGCAATCGGCGGCGGCAGGAAAACCCGGCTCAGGCTTCGTTTCTCTTGGCCAGGACATCGTCGATGATCGCCTGAGCTGCCAGAAACGCGGCCTCTATAGCCATTTCCGACGTGTCGAGCAAGTGCGCATCGGCGGCGGGCTTCAAGGGCGAGTCCATGCGGCCCATGTCGCGCTCGTCGCGGCGCACGATATCGGCAAGGATTTCATCGAAATTGGCAGTGCCGCCGATGCTCTCGATTTCATCCAGCCGCCGCTTTGCCCGCACCTCGGCGCTGGCCGTGACATAGAGTTTTACGTCGGCATCGGGACAGACGACGGTGCCGATGTCGCGGCCGTCGAGCACCGCACCCGGCGGGGTTTTTGCAAAGTCGCGCTGCTTGTCGACCAGTATGCGCCGGACCGACGGGATGACAGCCACTTTCGAAGCCGCCTCGCCGACCGCGTGTGCCGCCAGCACGGCGCGGTCGAGCTTTGCCAGATCGACCTGGCGAGCCGCGGTTTCAGCGGCCGAGACATTGTCGAGCGGCAGGCCGAGCCGGAGCAGCGAATGCGCCACCGCGCGATAGGTAAGACCGGTGTCGAGCAGGTTCAGCCGGTAGTGATCGGCCAGCCGCCGGGCAAGGGTGCCTTTGCCGGCACCGGCAGGTCCGTCGATGGCGATGGTGAAAGTTGAGGTCATTGGCCGCCCACCGGAATCGAAAAGCGCAATGATCCAGATAGGCGTGGCGATCCTTCGCGCCCCCCTCTGTCCTGCCGGACATCTCCCCCACTTGGGGGGAGATCGGCGGCCATCGCGGCTTTCGCCAATTGTCTACGTCGCAGGATTGAGCGGAGCGCCGAAGCTGCCAATCTCTCTCCTTGTGGGGGAGATGTCCGGCAGGACAGAGGGGGGCGCTGTCCCGCCGACGTTGCAGTTTGGCCCCAACCCCCAAGGCTATTGATTGCCATCAAGCTACTCGATCTCCGCGCCCAGCCCCTTCATCAGTCCCATGAATTCCGGAAAGCTCGTTGCGATCATCGCCTGATCGTCGATGGTCACCGGTTTTTCCGTCGCCAGCCCCATCACCAGGAAGCTCATGGCTATGCGGTGGTCGAGATGGGTCTGGACGATGGTGCCCTGTCCGTTGGGGTGTTGGCCGAGGCCCTTGCCGCCGGGTTTTCCGCGCACGACAAGCGAGGCCTCGCCTTCGCTGCAATCGACGCCGTTGAGCTTCAGCCCTTCGGCCACTGCCGACAGCCGGTCGGATTCCTTCACGCGCAGCTCTTCCAGCCCGAGCATCAGCGTTTCGCCCTCGGCGAAGCTGGCCGCCACGGCAAGCACCGGATACTCGTCGATCATCGTCGGCGCCCGTTCGGGCGGTACGGTGACGCCTTTCAGCTCGGAGTAACGCACGCGCAGGTCGGCGACCTCTTCGCCGCCTTCATTGCGGCGGTCGAGAATGTCGATCCGGGCGCCCATTTCCTGCAGCGTCAGCAGAAGGCCTGTGCGGGTCGGGTTCATCAGCACGTTTTCGATGATAATGTCCGAACCCGGCACGATCAGCGCCGCCACCAGCGGAAAGCCGGCCGAGGAGGGGTCGCCAGGCACCGCGATCGTCTGCCCCGTGAGCTTGCCCTGGCCTTCGATGAAAATGTGGCGCACGCCGCGCTCGTCGGTCTCGACCGACAGATTGGCGCCGAACCCCTTGAGCATCTTTTCGGTGTGGTCGCGCGTCATAACCGGCTCGATGACGGTGGTGATGCCCGGCGTGTTCAGCCCAGCCAGCAGCACCGCCGACTTGACCTGCGCCGATGCCATCGGCACGCGGTAGGTGATCGGCGCGGCGTGCTTGGGCCCGTGCAGCGTGATCGGCATGCGGTCGCCGGGCGTCGCCTTCAGCACCTGCACGCCCATCTGGCGGAGCGGTTCGAGCACCCGGCCCATCGGCCGGCCCGACAGCGAGGCGTCGCCGATGAAGGTGGTTTCCATGTCATAGGTGCCGACCAGGCCCATGGTGAGGCGTGAGCCCGTGCCGGCATTGCCGAAATCGAGCGGGCCTACCGGCTGCAGCAGCGCGCCGTTGCCGGTACCGCGGATCACCCACTCAGCGCCATGCTTCTCGATATGGGCGCCCATGGCCTTCATGGCAGCGCCCGTACGCATCACGTCCTCGCCTTCCAGCAGCCCGGTGATGCGGGTTTCGCCGGAGGCCAGGCCACCGAACATGAACGAGCGGTGCGAGATCGACTTGTCGCCCGGCACCCGTGCCGCGCCTGAAAGGCCAGATGATTTGCGGGCGGTGGCCTGCTTCGGGGCGGCAGTGTGCGACATGGTTCTTTCCTGGAAACGCCGGCGGCCGGCCATTTTCTGCTGGTTTGCGCGGTCTCCTATCATGGCGGACCGAAATGGTCATCCCCTTGGTACGAAGGCCTTCGAATTCAAGCTTTTTGGGACGCCGGCTTTTCGCTTTGACAGCGCCGTAAACTCTGGTTAAGGGGACCAAACTTTCATCGACGAGGCTTGCTGTGGCAAAACCCGAACTTGGCACCAAACGCATCGACCCGGAGACGGGTCGAAAATTCTATGACTTGAACAAGGACCCGATCGTCTCGCCTTACACGGGCAAGAGCTATCCGCGCTCCTATTTCGAAGAAGGCAAGATCGCCGCTCTCGAGGAGGAAGAGGAAGTTGCCGAGAAGGAAGTGGACGCCGAGGAGGAAGAGGGCGTCGAGGTCGTCTCGCTCGAAGAGGCGGACGAGGACGCGAAGGCCGACGAGCTTCCCGATCTCGGCGATGACGAAGACGACGTTGACCTTGGCGATGACGAGGATGACACGTTCCTCGCCGACGAGGAGGAAGAAGACGACGACGTTGCCGACATGATCGGCGTCGGCGAAGACGACGACGAAGTCTGAGCGAACCGCATTCGCCGGCTTTCGCGGCGCTGCCTAGAAAAAGCGGTTCTTGAAGGCTTGATATTGACTGAAGGCGGGGTTAGAAGCCGCCTTCACTAACGGCGCGGTCTAGAACCCGCGCCGGATCTCTTCGCCGGAAACGGCGCCGGTGAACTGCCGGAGTGGGGCCATAGCTCAGTTGGGAGAGCGCTTGAATGGCATTCAAGAGGTCGTCGGTTCGATTCCGATTGGCTCCACCAGTTCTCTCCGCGAAATCAGCAGAACGCCCGCCCGCCCGTCCGGGCTGGCCGCTGCCTATCGCAGAACCTAGCTGAGACTAGTTAATCGGCCGCCCGGCTTGGGCTCGCCGATCCATTCAGAAGTAATGAGCCCGTGCCCGGTCAGTGCATGTTTCTGGCTGTGGTTTGAACCGCGAGCACCGGCCTGGACCAGGCAGCGGGCTGAAATGACGGCTGAGCAAAACTCCGTTACTTGTTGCAGTTCTGCATATCCGACGTCATGGCGCCGCTGGGGGTATTGTTGTCGGTATCGCTGCTCGCCGTATCCTTACAGCGGTCCTCCATACCGTTTGTCTGCGGCGTGGTAGCGTTCGTTGCGTTCGGATCGATCGTGTTCGGGGTAGTTGCGCTGCCGGTCCCGGTGTTGCCGCCGGAAGTGCCTGTGTTGACGCCGGTATTGCCATCGGCGCTACCGGTCGCGGAGTCCATGGATTGTGCCATGGCAGATGTGGCCAGGCCGATAGCAAGTAGGGATGCAGAGAGAATTTTCATCATCTTAGTGTCTCCATCGAGTTGCATCGCTCTATCGCGATCTATACCAACGAGAGTTTTTTCGAGATGTTCCGTTGGGCAGAAATATTGATCGATACATCATTATGGATCTTTGTTGCTCGTCGTTTCGTGAATGCGGCTGCGAAATTCCTGCCGCATAGCGGCAGTTTCGTCTGGAACCAAATCGAGCATGCCGCGTTCTTGCGCTTGCGGGGAGTTGTGTCGGCCGCAGGGGACAGTTTCACCAGGACATTCAAGAAATCCGTGAGCTGGGAGGGGCGCTGTGAGCGTGCTTGCATCCACAAGGCAATTGGACCACCGTCAAATACTGAACGCGCTGAAGGCTTTTCGGAGCGGTGATTTCTCCGTTCGTATCGACAATGTCTACGCCGGCCTTGATTCCGAGATCGCCGACACCTTCAACGAAATCGTAGAACTCAACGATCAGGTCACGCGCGAGTTCGAACGCCTCAGCAAGGTCGTCGGCAAGGATGGCCGGATCGGCGAACGCGGCCGTGTCCGCAACGCCACCGGCAGCTGGGAATCGAGCGTCCGTTCCGTCAACGATCTGATTGAGGACATGGTTCAGCCGACGGCCGAAGTGGCGCGCGTCATCGGCGCAGTCGCCAAAGGCGACCTGTCGCAGACGATGATGGTCGAAATCGACGGCCGGCCGTTGCGCGGCGAATTCCTGCGCATCGGCAAGATCGTCAACACCATGGTCGGGCAACTGGCCTCCTTCGCCTCGGAAGTGACGCGCGTGGCGCGCGAGGTCGGCACCGAAGGCAAGCTCGGCGGCCAGGCCCGCGTGAAAGGTGTGGCCGGGACCTGGAAGGACCTGACCGACAACGTCAACGCGATGGCGACGAACCTGACCGGGCAGGTGCGCAACATCGCCGAGGTGACGACCGCCGTCGCTTCCGGCGACCTGTCGAAGAAGATTACCGTCGACGTGAAAGGCGAAATCCTCGAACTCAAGAACACCATCAACACGATGGTCGACCAGCTCAATTCCTTCGCCTCGGAAGTGACGCGCGTCGCGCGCGAAGTCGGTACAGAAGGCAAGCTCGGCGGCCAGGCGCGCGTCGAAGGTGTCGGCGGCACCTGGAAGGACCTGACCGACAACGTGAACCTGATGGCCGAAAACCTGACAGGCCAGGTGCGCAATATCGCCGAGGTGACGACGGCTGTGGCGCTGGGCGACCTGTCGAAGAAGATCACCGTCGACGTCAAGGGCGAGATCCTCGAGCTGAAATCGACCATCAACACCATGGTCGACCAGCTGAATTCATTTGCCGGCGAGGTGACGCGCGTCGCCCGCGAAGTCGGCACCGAGGGCAAGCTCGGCGGCCAGGCGCAGGTGCGCGGCGTCGCCGGCACCTGGAAGGACTTGACCGACAACGTCAATTCGATGGCCGAGAACCTGACCGGCCAGGTGCGCAACATCGCCGAGGTGACGACTGCGGTCGCTTCGGGCGACCTGTCGAAGAAGATCACTGTCGCCGTGCAGGGCGAAATCCTCGAGCTCAAGGACACCATCAACACGATGGTCGACCAGCTCAATTCCTTCGCCTCCGAAGTGACGCGCGTCGCCCGCGAGGTCGGCACCGAGGGCAAGCTCGGCGGCCAGGCCGAGGTGAAAGGGGTCGGCGGCACCTGGAAGGACCTGACCGACAACGTCAATCTGATGGCCGCCAACCTGACCGGCCAGGTCCGCAACATCGCCGAGGTGACGACCGCCGTCGCCCGCGGCGACCTGTCGAAAAAGATCACCGTCGACGTCAAGGGCGAAATCCTGGAGCTCAAGGACACCGTCAACACGATGGTCGACCAGCTCAACTCCTTCGCCTCCGAAGTGACGCGTGTGGCGCGCGAAGTGGGTTCGGAAGGCAAGCTCGGCGGCCAGGCGCATGTCGAGGGCGTCGGCGGCACCTGGAAGGACCTGACCGACAACGTCAACGCCATGGCCGGCAATCTGACCGTGCAGTTGCGCGACGTCTCCAAGGTGGCGACGGCAATTGCGACCGGCGACCTGACCCAGAAGATCACCGTCGATGCGCTGGGCGAGATCCTGCAGATCAAGGACGTCATCAATACGATGGTCGACCAGCTGAATTCCTTCGCCTCCGAGGTGACGCGCGTGGCGCGCGAGGTCGGTTCGGACGGCAAGCTCGGCGGCCAGGCGCAGGTGCGCGGCGTTGCCGGCACCTGGAAAGACCTGACCGACAACGTCAATGCGATGGCCGCCAACCTGACCGGCCAGGTGCGCAACATCGCCGAGGTGACGACTGCGGTGGCGCTGGGCGACCTGTCGAAGAAGATCACGGTCGATGTGCGCGGCGAGATCCTCGAGCTCAAGGACACCATCAATACGATGGTCGACCAGCTGAATTCCTTTGCCTCAGAGGTGACGCGCGTTGCGCGCGAGGTCGGCACCGAAGGCAAGCTCGGCGGCCAGGCGCAGGTGCGCGGCGTTGCCGGCACCTGGAAGGATCTGACCGACAATGTGAATTCGATGGCCGAGAACCTGACCGGCCAGGTCCGTAACATCGCCGAGGTGACCACCGCTGTGGCGCGCGGCGACCTGTCGAAGAAGATCACCGTCGACGTCAAGGGCGAGATCCTGGAGCTGAAATCGACGATCAACACCATGGTCGACCAGCTGAATTCCTTTGCCGGCGAAGTGACGCGTGTCGCCCGCGAGGTCGGCACCGAGGGCAAGCTCGGCGGCCAGGCGCGGGTCGAGGGCGTTGCCGGCACCTGGAAGGACCTGACCGACAACGTCAACCTGATGGCGACGAACCTGACCAACCAGGTGCGCGGCATCGCCGATGTCGTGACCGCGGTCGCACAAGGCAATCTCAAGCGCAAGCTGACGGTCGATGCCAAGGGCGAGATCGCCTCGCTCGCCGACACCATCAACGGCATGATCGAGACGCTGGCGACCTTCGCCGACCAGGTGACCAACGTCGCCCGCGAAGTGGGCATCGAAGGCAAGCTCGGCGGCCAGGCCCGGGTGCCCGGCGCTGCCGGCCTTTGGCGCGACCTGACCGACAATGTCAATCAGCTCGCGGCCAACCTGACGACCCAGGTGCGCGCCATTGCCGAGGTGTCGACGGCGGTGACCAAGGGCGATCTGACCCGCTCGATCAGCGTCCAGGCCTCCGGCGAGGTGGCGGCGCTGAAAGACAACATCAACGAGATGATCCGCAATTTGAAGGACCAGACGCTGAAGAATGCCGAGCAGGACTGGCTGAAGACCAATCTCGCCCGGTTCTCGCGCATGCTGCAGGGCGAGCGCGACCTGGCCACGATCTCGCGCCTCATCATGTCCGAACTCGCCCCGCTGGTGAATGCGCAATATGGCGTGTTCTATGTGACCAACCGCGACGAGGATGAATTCTATCTGGAGCTCGCAGCCTCCTATGGCGCCGAAAGCAAGGCGGAAATCAAGCAACGCCTCGATCTGCGTGAAGGGCTTGTCGGGCAGAGTGCCGCCGACAAGCGCGCCATCATGCTGGACAATGTGCCGCCGAATTTCCTGCGCGTTACCTCCGGCCTTGGCAATGCCGCGCCGGCGAACGTGATCATTCTTCCGGCTCTGTTCGAGGACGAGGTGAAGGCCGTCATCGAACTCGCCTCGTTCAGCGAATTCCGCGACACGCACCAGTCGTTCCTCAACCAGCTGATGGAATCCGTCGGCATCGTTCTCAACACCATCGCCGCCACCATGCGCACCGAAGGCCTGCTCAAGCAGTCGCAGCTGCTGACCTCGGAATTGCAGGCGCGTCAGACCGAACTGACCAAGAAGCAGGAGGAGCTGCACGCCACCAATGAGGAGCTGCAGGAAAAGGCGCAGCTGCTCGAGAACGAAAAGAAGCAGGTGGAGAACAAGAACCTGGAAATCGAGATGGCGCGGCGGGCGCTGGAGGAGAAGGCCGAGCAGCTGGCGCTTACCTCGAAATACAAGTCGGAATTCCTCGCCAATATGAGCCACGAACTGCGCACGCCGCTGAACTCGCTGCTCATCCTTTCAAACCTGCTCGCAACCAACCAGCAGGGCAATCTCAACGACAAGCAGGTCGAGTTCGCGCGCACCATCAATTCGGCCGGCACCGACCTTTTGAGCCTCATCAACGACATCCTCGATCTGTCGAAGATCGAATCGGGCACCGTCTCGATCGATATCAACGATATGCCCGTGGTGCATCTTCGCCAGCATATGGAGCGAACCTTCCGGCAGCTGGCGACCGACAAGGGGCTTGGCTTCACCATCAATGTCGACCGAGAGCTTCCGGAAACCGTCCGCACCGACGAGAAGCGGTTGCAGCAAATCGTGCTCAACCTTTTGTCGAACGCGTTCAAATTCACCTCGCAAGGCGAGGTCCGCTTGAATTTCCGGGCCGAAAAGACGGGCCGTCACAACGTTTCGGCGCAACCGATGGAGGCGCTCGCGATCGTGGTCACCGATACCGGCATCGGTATTCCGCAAGACAAGCAGAAGCTAATTTTCGAGGCCTTCCAGCAGGCCGACGGCACCACAAGCCGCAAATATGGCGGCACCGGGCTTGGGCTCTCGATCAGCCGGGAGATTGCCCGGCTGCTCGGCGGCGAATTGCGGGTCGAGAGCACGCCGGGCAAGGGTTCGACGTTCACTCTGGTCATTCCATTCGACGGACCCCGGATGGCCTTGGCCCCGCAAGCGGCGTTGCTGCCGGCGATGGAGGTGGCCGCGACGACAGCGCAGCCGAGCCCGCCGTCCTCCGAATTGCTCGATGACCGCGACACGATCTCGTCTGAAGATCGGGTCGTGCTGATCGTCGAGGACGACCCGACCTTCGGCGGTTTGCTGCTCGGCCTTGCACGTTCGGCCGGGCTGAAAGGCGTCCTGTCGACCGCGGGCTCCGGCACGCTGGCTTTGGCACGCAAGCTGGTTCCCGACGCGATTACGCTCGATCTCGGACTATCGGATATCGACGGCTGGGTGTTGTTCGATCTGCTTCGCCATGACCCGAAAACCAAGGACATTCCCGTTCATGTCATCTCGGGCGCCGAAGACATCGAGGTGCTTGCCCGCAAGGGTGCATCCAGCATTTCAACCAAGCCCGTATCGTCGGACGAACTGATGAAGGTCTTCCAGGATATTCATTCCAGAAAGCTCCGCGTCCAGAGCCGCGTCCTGATTGCCGATCCCGATCCCGAGCGCCGCCTTTCGCTGATCGAGGCGATCCGCGACGGCGTCACCTCGGTTACGGCGATCGGCCGCGTCGCGGCGAATGCGGACGAAATCGGCATCGCCAACTATGATGCCGTTGTGCTCGGCTTTGGCCGCTCGGCCAAGGACAACGCGCAGATGCTGGATGAGATTGCCGTCCTGTTCGGGCAGTCGGTGTCGCGACTGCTGTTCTTTGCGCCTCATCCGGAAGCGCTGCAACAGTCGCTCGCCTTGCATCCGGCATTGGCGGATGTTCCGCGGGCGGAGAATTTCGCGCAGCTGGCTCTCCTGATGTCGGCAACACTCCCCGGGCGAGGCCACGAAAACGATGGTGCGGCAGCCGAACAGCCGGACAAATTCGACCTCGCCGGCGCAAAGGTCCTCATCGTCGACGACGACATCCGCAACATCTATTCGCTTACCAGCGTTCTCGAGACCTATGACATCCAGGTGCTGCATGCGGAGCGCGGCCGGGAAGGTATCGCGCTTCTGGAGCAGAGCCCGGATATCGATGCGGCACTGATCGATATCATGATGCCGGAAATGGATGGCTACGAGACGATGCGGCAGATCCGCAGCATGCCGGCGATCGCCCATATCCCGTTGATCTCGGTCACAGCCAAGGCAATGAAGGGCGACCGGCAGAAGTGCCTCGACGCCGGCGCCTCCGACTACATCGCCAAGCCTGTCGACCTCGATCTGCTGTTGGCATTGCTGCGTGTCTGGATCGGCCGTTCGCGATCCCGTGTCCATGGTCCGGAAAAGACGCTCATGGCAGTGAACTGACGGCCGCTCGATGCAGAAGCTGTCGAGAAACGGAGCAAGGAAGCTGGAGGTCATGGCGCCGGCAGCGGGGCCGGCAAAGGCGCGCATCCTGGCCGTGGATGACGACGAGCGCAATCTGCTGGCGATCGGCGAGGTTCTGGCCCCTATCGGTGAAGTCGTCTGCGTGCAGTCGGGCGAAGAGGCGTTGCGCGCACTGCTGAAGGAGGATTTCGCAGTCATCCTGCTGGACGTGCTGATGCCCCGGCTGGATGGCTACGAGACCGCGGGATTGATCCGCCAGCGCGAGCAATCCAGGCGAACGCCGATAATTTTTCTCACCGCCATCAACAAGGAAGACGCGCACATGCTGCGCGGCTACGACGCCGGCGCGGTGGATTACGTGTTCAAGCCTTTCGACCCGGCCATGCTGCGTTCCAAGGTTGCCGTGTTCGTCGAACTTCATGAGAAGACGCTCGAAATCCAGCAAAAGGCGGCTGCCGAGCAACGGCTGCTGGCCCAGGCACTGCAGGCGCAGAAGGAAAAGCTCGAGGCCGAGCGGGCGCTGCGCAGCGCACAGGAGCGGCAGCATGCCATTTTGAGCTCTCTTCCGGTCTGCTTCCACGCAAGGGCGGCGGAGCCGCCGTTCGGCGCCAGCTTTGTCACCGAAGGGGTCGAACGCCTGACCGGCTTTCCTGCGGAACGGCTGACCGCCGATCCAGGCTTCGGCCTGAGCCGCGTTCATCCCGACGATCTGCCGAGAGTGAGGGAGGTCCTGCTCGCAGCCAAGGCCACCGGCTCCTACACCTGCGAATTCCGCTGGCAATGCGCCGACGGCAATTACCGAATTTTTCTCGACCAGGGCGTCCTGTCGAATGGCTCCGACGGCCGGAACCCCGAGATCCTCGGCACATTGCTGGACGTTACCGAGCGGCGCGAGCTTGAGGACCAGCTGCTGCAGTCGCAGCGCCTCGACGCGATCGGCAAGCTTACCGGCGGCCTGGCGCATGATTTCAACAATCTGCTTGCCGCAATTCTCAGCGGATTGGGATTGCTCGAGCGCCATGCCGAGTTCGACGGACAGACCAGGCAGGTTCTGGAACTGACACGCCGGTCGGCAAAACAAGGCGCCGAGCTCGTCAACCGCATGCTTGCCTTCTCGCGCCGCCAGACGCTGCGGCCGCAGGCCGTGCGCCTCGCCGCGCTCGGCGATACAATGAACGGGTTGGTGGCCCCGGTCCTGGGCGGCCTGATCCGTTTCGATTGGCTTGTCGACGACACTGTGTGGCCGGCGCATGTCGATGCCAGCCAGCTGGAGCTCGCGCTGATGAACCTGGTCTTCAACGCGCGCGATGCCATGCCGTCCGGCGGCACGATAATCGTGGAGGCGCAAAATCGAACGCTAGGCAGTGCAGCCGAGGATATTTCGGCGGGCGACTATGTCGTGGTCACGGTCAAGGACACGGGGTCGGGCATACCGGCTGACATTCTCGCCAAGGTCGTAGAACCGTTCTTCACCACAAAACCGGTCGGCAAAGGCACTGGCCTCGGTCTGAGCACGGTGCATGGTTTCGTCAAGCAATCGGGCGGCACGCTTCGCATTGAAAGCACCGTCGGCAGTGGAACATCCGTCCAGCTCTGGCTGCCGCGTTCAATCGAGCGCCCGGTGGAAATCGCCGAGAAGTCCGATGCCGACGACAGCGTCGGGAATGCCGGCGAGGACTATCCATCGGTCCTGCTGATCGACGACAGCAATGTACTACGGGAACTGACGGCGCAATCGCTTCGCCAACACGGCTTTGCGGTTACCTGTGCCGGGGGCGGTGCCGAAGCGCTGGCGATGATCGAGCGGGCGCCGTACGATTTCGATGTCATCGTCACCGATTTTGCCATGCCGCTCGTCTCGGGCCTGGAGGTCATTCGGTTCGCCCGGAATCTGCGGTCCGATTGGCCGGCGGTGATGATAACGGGATATGCCGATGCCGACGCGATCGCCGACCGGCCCCCCGACGTGCCGCTGCTCGGCAAACCGCTGCGCGAAAAGGACCTGATGGAGAGCATTCTTGCGGCGGCCGCGCGCGCCGGCTCGCAGAAAGCCAGGCAGGCCCAGCCGGTGAAAGGCGGGTACCGGTTTTCGACCTGAAGAGACAAGCCTTATCGAATCGAAACGGTACGTTCCGTATCCTCGATCGTCCGCGACATCCAGCCTGTGCGCAACACGGAGCGCCGGCCATGGCGCGCTCGACGTGCTGTGATGCGGTTGATAAGCCCTCTCCGCAAGGAGAGTCGAGACATGACCGTTGCGATCGAGATGGGCCAGACGAGCGCAGGCGCCCCGGCGGCGCTGGATCTTGAGGAACTGCTGGCGACGCGGCTTCTGGTGCAGGGCAATTCGGGCTCCGGCAAGTCCCACCTGCTGCGCCGGCTCTTGGAGCAGAGCGCGCCCTGGGTGCAGCAGACCATCATCGACCCCGAAGGCGACTTCGTGACGCTGGGCGACCGTTTTGGCCATCTGGTGATCGACGCCGAGGAGCATACCGAGCGCGGCCTGCAGAGCGCCGGCGAGCGGGCGCGCATCCACCGCGTCTCCACGGTGCTCAATCTCGAGGGGCTCGACGCCGAGAACCAGATGCGGCGCGCCGCCGCCTTCCTCGGCGGGCTTTTCGAGGTCGCCCGCGACCACTGGTACCCGATGCTGGTGGTGGTGGACGAGGCGCAGCTGTTCGCGCCGGCCGTCGCCGGCGAGGTTTCGGACGAGGCGCGCAAGCTCTCGCTCGGCGCCATGACCAATCTGATGTGCCGTGGCCGCAAACGCGGGCTGGCCGGGATCATCGCCACCCAGCGGCTGGCCAAGCTTGCCAAGAACGTCGCCGCCGAGGCTTCCAATTTCCTCATGGGCCGGACTTTTCTCGATATCGACATGGCGCGCGCCGCCGACCTTCTCGGCATGGAGCGGCGCCAGGCCGAGGCCTTTCGCGACCTCGAGCGCGGGCAATTCATGGCGCTCGGCCCGGCGCTGTCGCGCCGTCCGCTCGGCTTGCGCATCGGCCCGACAGATACAAGCCCGCGCAACGCGACCCCGCGCCTGATGCCGCTGCCGGAATCGGCGTTGGAGGATGCCCGTGCGATCATCCTGGCGGCCCCGCCGCCGGAAACCGTCCGGCCGCAGCGCCGCTCGTCGCCGGATCTGCTCGATCAGCTGATGGCGGCGAAGTCGGCGGCGCTGGAAATCCGCCCGGAAGCAGCGGAGGCGCAAATCAGCGCCGAGGATTTGGCGGAGCGGCGCGAGCGCGTCGACCGGGTGCTGCGCGCCGTGCTGGCGCAACCCGATGCCGGCTTCCGGGTCATCGGCGTGCTTTATCAGGAGTTCGTGGTCCGCTGCCGCATCGAGGGCCTCGCCTCGGTCGTGCCGGACCTGCCCGAGTTCCGCCGCATGCTGACCCGCGCCCGCGCCGGCCTCGGCTCCGACATGGCGGGCGACGACGCCTGGCAGGACGTCTCGGCGCGCGCCTCGCTGCTGCCCGAGGACATGCAAGGCGTGTTCATGATGATCGCTCGCGCCGCCAAGGAGGGCTGGCCCTGCCCGAGCGACGCGGCAATCGCCCGCGCCTACGGCTCGCACTCGCTGCGCCGCGCCCGGCGCCTGCTGACCTATATCGAGGAGCAGGGGCTGATCGTATGCCAGCTCGACGGAGCCGGCCGGCGGACGGTGACGCTGGTGGAGCTCGCCTGGGCAACGGCACCGGGGGATCCCAATGCGGAGGAGGCGGAGCAGGGGAGTTTGGTGTGATGGGGGGACGAACTCACACTGAGAAAGCACCGCTCATCAGGCAGGGGCTAAGTCTGTTTTGCGCCATATCCGGACCTTGCCAGTGATGCCGTGAATGTTAAGTCTCGGCTCCGATGCGGACGTTCCGCCCGAGTTCGAAGACTGACCGCGACCGTTCTGCGGCCTTCGCATCGATAGCGCCAATGAGCGGCGTCCCACATCCCACTCCTTGTGTCCATTGGGAGGGGTCGTTGTGGACCAAGCCCTACTACCCAGGCTTGTGACGAAGCCGATCCAGCGCGTCTCGAAGTGCATTGGCGGCATCGCCACGCTCGTCA
The DNA here is from genome assembly GCF_040323975.1 of Mesorhizobium sp. M0019. Taxonomy (NCBI): domain Bacteria; kingdom Pseudomonadati; phylum Pseudomonadota; class Alphaproteobacteria; order Hyphomicrobiales; family Phyllobacteriaceae; genus Mesorhizobium; species Mesorhizobium sp. M0019. The sequence goes on from NZ_JAMYVK010000039.1 coordinate 65,876, forward strand.
GGGGACATCAGCTCCGGTTCAAGTTCCAACCTGAAGTGCGGCAGCTCGGTTCGAACAGCACGACGAGCGGCCGCCAGATTGGCCTTCAGATCGATGACGCGGTAGGTGGCGACGGGATAGGCGATCCCCTTGACCTGGACTTGCCCCAGTTCCTCACAGTCGATTGCGTCCTTCACTTGCGCAAACGTCTCGTAGGAAATGAGGATGGCCCCCGGCGGCGCCTCCTGCTCCAGGCGCGAGGCGAGATTCACGGCGCCGCCGATTATCGTGTAGTCCATCCGGTCCTCGCTGCCGAAGTTACCGACGGTGCAGTAGTCGGTATGGATGCCGATGCGACAGCGCAGCGGTGTTTCGATCCCCATGTCCCGCCAGACTTCGGCAAGCTCGCTAATCCGCTTTTGCATTGCAAGTGCCATCTGCGCGCAAGCCAGCGCGTCCTCCTTGACGCCGCGAGTCTCGGGATCGCCGAAAAACATCAGGATCGCGTCGCCGACATATTTGTCGATCGTCGCGCCGTGATCCGAAGCAATTTTCGACATTTCCGTCAGATAGTGATTGAGGAGTTGGGTGAGATCCTCGGATTCCATTTTGTCAGTGGTCTCGGTAAAGCCGGCGATATCGGAGAAGCATATTGTCAGTTTCTTCCGCTGGCTGGCGATCCTGACCTCCTGGCGGCCGGTGAATATCGAGCGATACACCTGGGGCGCCAGATACTTCGCCAGCTTGCTGGAAAGCGCCTCCAGAACCACGGATTTCTCGGCGAGGTTCTCCTCCCTTTGCTTCAGCTCAGTGATGTCCGAATAGACGGCGACCGTGCCGCCGGCGCTGATCCGCCGCTCGCTGACCATGACCCATCGCCCGTCGCCTCGCCTCTGCACCCAAGGTTCGCCAGGGTTGCGGTGCCGCGAGAGGCGCTCGGCGACCCACTCCTCGACCCGCCCCTCGGCGTCCCTGATGTAGCCGCGCTCAGCGGATCGGCGAATGATTTGCTCGAATGTCGTGCCGGGCGTCAGTTCGGTCTCCAGACCGGTGTAGAGCAATTCGCGGTAGCGGCTGTTGCTGAGGACGAGCCGGTCCTCCCAGTCGTACAGAGCGAATCCTTCGGAGATGCTTTCGATGGCATCGATGAGCCGCTGACGAGCTTCCGCAACGTCGCGCAGGTTCTTTTCCTCGACCTCGACAGCAGTATCCCGGAAGAGTCTCAGCGCTTCGGCCATGCGCCCGATTTCGTCGCTGCCCGCGGCTGGCAGCGGCGCACGAAGATTGCCCCCCGCAATCGCGAGCATGCCTTGGCTCACGGCCCCCAGTCGGGCGAGGAGGCTGCGGTCGACATAGAGCCAGACAACCAGAACCGAACTCAGGAGGCTGAGAAAGGCGGAGCCGAGTACAACCGCGGTGCCGTAGCGCTGGACGAGCGCGGCTTCGCGACCGGACGCAGCGATCTCCTGATCTGCCGTGGCGACCAGGCGATCGACGCCAGCGGTGAGATTGCGCGACAGTCGATTGTTCTCGGCCAGAAGCCTTTCGCCCTGTGCCAGGACAGCAAACTCGTCCTCCCGCACCTTGGGGATGCTGTCCTCGCCGTCGGTCAAACCCCTGAACTCGTCAACACGCTGCCGGAAGCGGGTCCGCAGCTTTTCGTCGATCTCCGTGGAAACCTTTTCAAGAGCAGTGAGCGAACGGCGTAGCGGAAAAAGGATCAACGCCAGGTCGCCCGGCGTCGGCGCGTTCGCGACCTTCACCAGCGCGTCGTTGACCGCCGAGATCTCCAGCTGCGCCTTCTGCTGGGGAATGTAAGCCGCAATCGCCTGGACCAGGTCGGCCATCGCCGCTGCGCGTCGATCGGGCGACAGCGACGTGTCGGCCGCGACCGCCCGCCATTGCGGGAGCCTGGAATCCATTACTAGGATGCCGGTGGCCACAAGGCGCTGGCTTCCGGTCGTCGTCGCGGCGAGGCGGTTCAGGAGCTCCTCCTTGCGGGCGACCACGTCGAGCCGGGCGACAACAAGAGAGTCGAGCTCCTTCAGGTTGCGCCTCAGAACAATCGCGGCTTCCTCGATCTCGGCCAAAGGCACTGTGCCCAACGTGGCATCCCGGAGGTCCGTGCGCAGGGCCTCGAGGCGGGACATCTCGAGCGCGACGGCAGCCGAGACCTCGCTGTGCTGAGCCCTGCTTGTCGCTGCCAGCACCGATGGCGCGGCAGCAGCGACCCGTTCGGCCTGGCGCGACAGCTGGAGGGAGGCGAGCGCCGACGGCACTCGATCCGTGGTAATTCGGTCCACGACGTCGCCAACCTGGAGGAAGGCATAAAGCGCCGCAGCGGTTGCCAGCACCGCAAGGGCGCTGATCCCGAAAAAGGCGAGCAACAGCCGGCCGCGTATGCCGAGGCGTTCAAGCTCGGCGAGTCGGAACAGTCCGGCCACACTGGTCTGCATCAGACTAGACATCTCAGCCGGCACGCCGGCGATCAGCGAACCCTATTCAACCGGCACGTACTCTCCGCCGCGCCAGACGTACCAAACCCAACTCTGCTTCGTGAGGTCGCCCTTGTCGTCGAAATCGACCCGGCCGATGACGGTGTCGAATTCCTGTTCGTGCAGTGCCGCAATGATGGCCTTCTGCTCCAGCGAACCTGCCTTCGAGACTGCCTGGGCCCAAACCTGGACCGCGCAGTAGCTCAACAGCGTGTAGCCCGCGGGTTCGAAATTCTCCGCACGGAACTGCTCAACGACCGCGGCCGCTTCGGGGCTTCGCCTCGGGTCCGCCGGGAACGTGAAGAGGGTCCCCTCCGCCGCGGGGCCGGCGATCAGGGCAAATTCCTCGGTCGCCAAAGCATCTCCGGATATGAGCTGAACCGTGTAGCCACTGTCGTGTGCAGCGCGAGCAATCAGCGCAACCTCGGCATGATACCCACCCACATATAAGGCGGAGACGCCGGCGGTCTGCAACGTAGCGACCTCGGCCGAATAGTCGTCCTTCCCGGGAATGTATGCGTCGTAAACGGCCTCAGTCACGCCCCGCTTGTTCAGCTGCTTCCTGGTCTCGTCGGCGAGACCCTTCCCATAGGTCGAATTGTCGTGGAGGATCGCAATCTTCTTGTTGCCCCAGCGATCGGCAAGGTAGTTGCCGGCGATGAAACCTTGCGCGTCGTCGCGGCCAATGGTGCGAAAGACATTGGCACGGCCCTGTTCGGTCAGCTGCGGATTGGTCGAGCCTGGGGATATCTCAACGACGCCTGCCTCCTCGTACACTTTTGATGCGGGGATCGAGGCCCCGGAGCAATAATGCCCGACGACGAGCACGACCCCGTCAGCCACCAGCTTCTTGGCGGCCGCCACAGCTTGCTCGGGATCGCAGAAGTCGTCGACCGAGATGAGCCTCACCTTCTGGCCGAGCACGCCGCCCGCCGTGTTGACGTCGGCCACTGCCATCTCCGCGCCGCGCTGTCCCTGCTCGCCGATCCAGGCGAGCCGTCCCGTCATCGCAGCCGAGACGCCGATCAGCACCTCCGCCCGCGCGGAGCTGAACACGGCCGCGAGAACTAAGATCGCTATGGCGATGATGCGGTGCATGTGTGCACCCCCTTAACTGTAGCTTACGCCAATCCCGTCAAAGCCGACAGCCCCTTCGGCAAGCGCGACTGTCTCGGGCTGCTATTGCAGCGCACACCCAATTTGGCGAAGCAAGCATACACTGGAATGGCGTGTCATAACTTCGTTCGCTGAGGTCGGAATCGCGCGCCAAATCCGGACGTTACCACTGACCGGAGTGAGCGTCGTGATTGGTGAAGGTTTTTCGATGCGGGCCGCGGCGTGACGGGGGCGGCTGGGCCTGTGTCGGCCCGCGTTGAAAAACCTCCCAAGGAGGAAGCCGCGGGGGGCTGGGTGGGGCCTATGGGGAAAGCG
>NZ_JAMYVK010000040.1:0-68544 GCF_040323975.1 Mesorhizobium sp. M0019
GGAACCCCAGTCACAAAGAACCACGGTCGATCAGCAGGCGCACCGCCTGCCACAAGCGCCATTGCCGCGCGAGCGGCTTAGTCCTTCCGCCCATCTCGGCCATTGGCGGCAGCCTGCTGATTGAGTTTTGACCCTAAGGCGCTTTTTGGGACGTGGCCGGTCTTGAAGCAGGTCAGGTACCGAGTTCTTCGACTTCCTCGACGAGTTGCGGAGGCTGGTGCAGATAACGCGTCGCCTTGCGCTTGGCGATGATATCGGCCCAGACGCGTTCCACTTGTGAGGCGGCCAACCCCGCCGCCTGCCCCACCACTTCGGCCGCCATGCCGTTGTTGAGACCGTAAAGGCAAAGATCCATACGGTCATAGGGAAGCGAGAAGTAAAACTCCTCCTGGGTCTGCGCCAGCGAGTAGGTATCGGTGGTCGGCGGCCGGTTCCGGATTTCTTCCGGAACACCGAGATGGGCCGCAAGCGCATAGACCTGCGTTTTATAGAGATGGGCGATCGGCTTGACGTCCGCGGCGCCGTCACCGTTCTTCACGAAGAAACCCTGATCGTATTCCAGCCGGTTCGGCGTTCCAAGGACGGCGAAGTTCAAGCGATCGGCGTGATAGTATTCAATCTGCTTGCGGGTGCGCTGCTTCATATTGGTAGCGGCGACGACGCCGAGATAGACAGGCAGCGGCATTCTCAGTTTCGTCTGCTTGCCTTCCGGGTCCTGCACCACCAGGGACGAGATATTGTAGCCCCCGCCCTCAAGAGCGTTCGCGATCACGATCTTAGAAGCCCAGCCTTCGCCGTATTCCGGGACCAATTCGCGGATGAAGGCGTCGCGGCGCTGGTAGCAGCCCATTGCGCGCAAGGCCGGCCCGATATCTTCCGTCACAGCCTCGACACCAAAAGTTTCGGCGACGAGCCGGCCGAGCCGCAGGCTTTCGGGATCAGAATCGCTTTCCGGCATGAACAGGCAAAGCACATTCCGCGGACCGACGGCACGTGCGGCCAACGCGACCGACACGCTCGAATCGATCCCGCCCGAAAGACCGAGCACAAGGCCCCGCTTGCGAAGCCCGCGCAACTGCTGGCGCAAGGCTGTTACGATACGGTCCGTTTCAGCGGCCGGGTCGATCGCCAGAGCCTTCGCCACAAAGGTCGGCGCGTCCTCGGTCGGGCGAAGATTCATTGCGCGGCCTCCATCATCTCTGCCGCAAGCCGACGGCTGACCTTGCCGGTATCCGTCTTGGGCAGCTCGCGGCGAAACTCGATGACCTTGGGCACCATGAAGTCCTCAAGATGACGTGCACAGTGACGAACGACATCTTTTTCGCCAAGCGCTGGGTCGGACCGTACGACAAATGCGCCGATCGCATGCCCAAGCACAGGATCCGGCACGCCGAAGACAACCGCTTCCGCGATGCCCGGATGAGCGTAAAGCACGGCTTCCACTTCCTTGGGCGCCACCTTCTCTCCCCGTGTCTTTATGATGTCGTCCTTGCGGCCGACGAAATAGAGAAAGCCGTCCTCATCGGCCCTGAACAGATCGCCGGTGTAGAGAACCTTCTCCCAAGGGTTCGGGCCTGGGCGCAGGGTTTGTTCCGTCGCAGCTTCGTTTCGCCAATAACCCTGCATGACGTGCGGCCCGCGAATGACCAATTCACCTGCTATGCCCGGCGGCACTCGTTGCCCGTGGTCGTCGACGATAAAAGCTTCGGTGTTTGGAATGGCTATTCCGACCGACCCCGGCCGGCGGTCGAGCTCCTCGGGCGGCAGATAGGTGCAGCGCTTGCATTCCGTCAGGCCATACATCGAATAGAGCCTGACACCGGGAAAAAGGAACCGCAAGCGTTCTATGTGAGCCGGCGGCAAGGCAGCCGCCGTGTTGGAAATATAGCGAAGGCTGGGCAGGAAGCCCGGCGCCAGATCACGCATCTGCAGGATCATCGCTGCCATCGTGGGCACGAGCGGAAGCCCGGTGACGCCTTCCTGGCGGATGCGTTCAAAGACCGCCTGGGGAAAAGCGAAGGACTTCTCGAGCACGAGCGTGGCGCCGAGCCTGACGGTCATCAGCAATTGATAGAGGCCGTAATCGAAAGCGAGGGGCAGAACATTCAAGATGATGTCGTCGGGCGAGTTGCGCAGGTAGTTGGTGATGGAGTCGGCCGCCGCGTCGCAATTGCGGTGCGTCATCATCACGCCCTTGGGCCGGCCGGTCGAGCCCGAGGTGTAGATCAACATAGCAAGATCCACGTCAATGCCGCGGTGGTCAATTTCCCTGGCTTGGAGCGTCAAGCAATCCGCCAGGGATGTGGCCCCTGCCGGGCATTGGTTATCGGCAGCAACGGTGGAGGCCACGAAGATGCCGGTCTTGCCGGAGGACGTCTTGCCGGAGGATCCGGACGCCTCGGCGACCACGGGCATCAGTTTTGCTTGCGTGAGGATCGCAGCGGCATCGCAATCGGCGATGATGTAGGCCAGCTTTTCGGCCTTGGTGGATGCGTTGATCGGACTGAAAGTCGCGCCTGCTTTAAGAACTGCGAAAATCGAAACCGCAGCCTCCCAGCAATTGTCCATGAAGATCATCACCCGGTCGTCGCGCCTGACGCCATTCATGAAAAGGGCGGCGGCCAGGCGGCTAGAGAGATCGTCCAGCTCTTCGTAGCACAGTCTTTTGTGCTCGGTGATCAATGCCGTTTTGGCTGGATGGGCAGCGGCCTTCGCCGTCAGAAAATGTTCGATCCGCACGGACGCTCCTCGCCGATGGCGCCTACGCTGCCAGCGCTTCTGCCTTTGCCTTGATGAAGGCTGAGATGCGGTCAATCGAATCCAGATTGGCCGGTACGATGTCGGCATCGACCATCGCTATGCCGAAATCATCCTCTATGAATGCCACGAGCTCCAACACGGCCGTCGAGTCGATGATGCCGTTCTCGATCAGTGATACGGAGTCTGCAAGCTCGTAGGACGTGTCCCCGAACAGGAAGTTGTCGACGATAAAGGTTTTGACCTTGTCCTTGATTGCTACCATGATTTTTCATTCCCTCGATTTCTCAGGCCGCTCGTGCTGCACCGACCTTTTCGCCAGTGAAAATCTTCTGCCACAGTTGCGTCGACAAAATGCCGACGAAAGCCGCATTGTCGCGGAATCCGGACGCTGGCTGCAAGCGGCATTTCTCGTGCAGGTTCGCCACCGCGTTGGCGTTGAATAGTCCGCCGGCGGCGATGCTCGCTTCGCTCAGTGAGTCGCGTACGTAGTCCAGTTCTCCCGCTCCAACGAAGGAGCGGGCTTCCGGTGCCCGGTAAGGCTGTTTGGTGCGCTCGCGGATGGCCGTCGGAAGCAGGTGCTTGGCAGCTTGGCGCAATATGTGTTTTTCCACCAGTCCCTTCAGCTTCATCTCCGGCGGAAGTCTGGCCGCAAACTCTACCAAGCGATGGTCAAGGAAGGGGAATCGCCCTTCGATACCGTGCGCCATGGCCATGCGATCGCCCTGGCTGGAGAGGATGTAGCCCGGCAAGAGAAAGCGGGTTTCGAGATATTGCGCCTGATGCAGCGGATGCCACCGGGAAAATGCCTCAGGCAACCGGCTGGCTAGGTCCTCGGCTGCGTCATACCCCTTCAATGTCGCGCGCAGGTCACCGGAAAAGAACATCTTCGCCGCTGATGTGGTCTTGAAACGCGGCCGATGCGAGAACAGCGGATCGTCCAGGGCAGCGCTGCCGGTTCCGAAGAACGCAGCCAGGTACTCCACGGACTGCTGTTGCAGGCCCGGCAGATAGGGATAAAGCTTGCGGAACAGTTGTGGCCTGATGCGCGATGCCGGCTGTCGCGCGCAGAAACGGCGAACCCGCGCTTCCTTGAAGACATCATAACCGGCAAAGACCTCGTCGGCGCCTTCGCCTGTCAGCACCACTTTCAAACCGGCCTGGCGAACGAGGCCAGACAATTGATAGAGGGGGGCCGGGGCGGTGCGGATGATCGGCCGCTCGGTAAAGCGGATGACTTCGGGAAACACACCGGCGATATCGCCGGCACGACACGCAATGGTTCGATGGCGCGTGCCAAGTGCTGACGCCATTTCGGTCTGGAAGGCGCTTTCGTCATGCTCGGCGCTGTCGAACGTCACGGAAAATGTCTGCAGCTTAAGAGGAGTCATGCCGGCCGCGAGTGCCGAAACGAGGGATGAATCGAGCCCGCCCGAAAGGTAGGAACCGACCGGCACGTCGGCGCGCATGCGAAGCCTCACCGCGTCGGTCAAAAGGGCCTGCAGTTCCTCGGCCGCGTCGTCCTCATTGGTGATCTTCGATGGCGTATCCGGATACGGGTAGTCTAGGTGCCAATATGGTTTGACCGTGACTTGCCCCTGTGTCGCGATCATCACGCTTGCCGGCTCCAGCTCGTGGATGTTGCGGAAAGCCGTGCGTGGAGCGATCGGCGCCCACAGCGTAAAGATCTGGTCGAGTGCAATCGGATCGATTTCGGCCGAGACGCCGGGTACCTTCAGGAGGGCCTTTATCTCCGACGCAAAGTAGAGCACCCCGTCCTTGCTGGTGTAGAACAGCGGCCGAACACCCATGCGGTCTCTTGCAAGCACCATCCGCCGCCGCCGGTTATCCCAAATCGCGAAGGCGAAATCACCGTTCAGGAGCGACAGGCAGTCTTCGCCCATCTCGTCATACAGCTGCAGGAGAACTTCGGTATCGCTCGACGTGCGGAAGCGTCGGCCCTTGGCCAGCAGCCCTTCGCGCAATTCCACGTAGTTGAAGATCTCGCCGTTGAACGCAATCGTCAAATTGCCGGTTTCGTCGGACATCGGCTGCTGGCCATCACCAATTCCAATCACCGACAGCCTCGCATGCCCAAGCCCAGCCTCGGGCGCTACGAATTTCCCTTGTTCATCCGGCCCGCGATGGGCGATCGCAGACGTCATGCGCGCAAGCAAAGCTTCCGCATCCCGGACTGAACCGAAATAGCCCCCGAATCCGCACATCCACACAGCTCATACTGAACAGCAAGCCACGAAACATAGCGGTCATAAGCGCCTCAAAGGTTAATCGGATACTTTTCAGCAAGCATGTGGTTAACAGGATGTTAGGACAAAATGGTGCTTTTGCGGACCGACTTGCGCCCCACTCCAAGGTGTCACGCTTGAAGGCGTCACGGCGAGCGATGCAAATCACTGCTTCGAGTACGGCCGGTACCAGTCAACAAACTTCTTCAGCCCGTCCTCTATCGAAACGCTAGGCCTGAAGCCGAAATTCCGCTCCAGCGCGGTCATGTCGGCGTAAGTCTTCTCGACGTCGCTCGCCTGCATCGGCTCGTTGTGGCGGATTGCCTTGACCTCGAGCAGCCTTTCCAGAATGTCGATGAAGTCGCCCAGCCGCACCGGCCGGTTGTTGCCGACATTGTAGAGCCTGTTCGGCGGAACGTCAGCCGCCGGCGGCTTGTCGAGCACGGCGACAACCGCCTTCACAACATCGTCTATGTAGGTGAAATCGCGCCACATTTCGCCATTGTTGAAGACCCGGATCGGCTTGCCCTCGAGCATCGCCTGGGTGAACATCCAATAGGCCATGTCGGGACGGCCCCAGGGACCGTAGACCGTGAAAAACCGCAGGCCGGTCTGCGGTATGCCGAACAGATGGGCGTAGGTGTGGCTCATCAACTCATCGGTTTTCTTGGTGGCAGCGTAAAGCGAAACGGGCTTGTCGACCTGATCGGCTTCGCTGAACGGCACGCTGCGGTTGCCGCCATACACCGAACTCGACGAGGCATAGACCAGATGCTCGAATGCCGGTTCGGCGCGACAGCATTCGAGCACTTCGAGGTGGCCCATGACATTGGAGCGGATATAGAGCCGCGGATTGTCGAGTGAGTGGCGCACGCCCGCCTGCGCGGCAAGGTGCACGATCCTAACGATCCCTTGCCCGGCCAAAGCGGCTGCAAGCGCGCCCTGTTCGGCAATATCGATCTGGTGGAACGAAAAATCCTTATGGGGCAGAAGGCGGGCAAGCCGCCCCTTTTTGAGCGCCAGGTCGTAATAGTCGTTCATGTTGTCGACGCCGACGACCGCTTCTCCCCGGTCGAGCAGATGGTGGCAAACGTGGCTGCCAATGAACCCCGCGGCTCCGGTGACAAGTATAGGCAACAAGCTTCTCCACGCGCATAGCCGGGCCGGTATCTGGAGCGGCAGATCCGGCCCATTTTGTCGTGCTATAGTCGAAAGCCGAGGTGGAGACTACCATTAAGCTGATGCGTCAGCTTGCCTCGCGCATGGCTTCGGCCGCCTGCAGGTCAACCGACACCAGTTGGCTGACGCCTTGCTCGGCCATGGTCACCCCAAACAGCCGGTCCATGCGCGCCATGGTGATCGGGTTGTGTGTGATGATGACGAAGCGCGTTTCGGTGGTTGCGGCCATTTCGTCCATCAGATTGCAGAAACGCTCGACATTGTGGTCGTCGAGCGGCGCGTCGACTTCGTCGAGCACGCAGATCGGCGCCGGGTTGGTCAGGAACACGGCGAAGATCAGCGACATCGCGGTCAATGCCTGCTCGCCGCCGGACAGCAGCGTCATCGTCTGCGGCTTCTTACCGGGCGGTCGCGCCAGGATCTCAAGCCCTGCTTCGAGCGGATCGTCGGACTCGATCAATTGCAGCTCGGCGGTGCCGCCGCCGAACAGGTGCGAAAACAGCCGTTGAAAATGGCCGTTGACCACCTCGAAGGCGGCGAGCAGCCGCTCGCGGCCTTCACGGTTCAGGCTATGGATCGCCTGCCGCAGCTTCCGGATCGCCTCGATGATGTCGTCGCGCTCGGAGACGATGGTCTCCAGCCGGTCCGACAGTTCCTTCTGCTCTTCCTCGGCGCGCAGATTGACGGCACCGAGCCGTTCGCGTTCGACCTTCAGCCGGTCGAGCTGACGCTCGATCTCGGCCATTTCGGGCATCGGGCTGTCGGGTTCGAGGCCGGTGTGGCGGATCACCAGATGCGGCGGCGTGTTCAGCGTTTCCTGGATGCGCGCCTCGACTTCTAGCCGACGCTCGTCGGCGGCGGTCAGCCGCTCTTCGGCGCGAACGCGGGATTCGCGCGCCTCGGCCAGCGACTGGATGGCAGCAGTCGCAGCCTTGTCCAGCTCGGACTGCCGGTTCTCCGCTTCCTGCAAGCGGTCGCCCGCTGCCTTGCGCAGGCTTTCGGCCTCGGCGAGCTGCGACAGCAAGGCACGCCGCTTGGCGTCGATCTCGTGGGGGGCGTCGGCCAGTTGCTCGCGCTCGGCCTCGGCCTCTGCTTTGCGTTCGCTGAGCGCCGCGATCTGCGTCGAGGCGTTTTCGGCGCGCTCGACCCAGTTGCGCCGTTCAACGCCGATGGCGTCGAGCCGGCGCGCACGTGCCTCGGCTTCCCGCCTCAGGCCCTCGTGAACGGCACGCGCATCGGCAAGGGCGGCGCGGTCGCGGGCGACGTTGGCGGCCGACTGCTCGAGCTGCAATTGCAGATCGCCGAGATCGGGCGCGTCCTGCAGCAGCATTTCCGCCTCGACGAATGCCGCCGCCGTTTCCTCATGGCTGTCGACAATGCGTGCGCGCGCCTCGTCAAGTGCTGCACGCCGGCTCGACAGCTCGCCGCCGGCTTTTTCGGCCTCGGCCAGCGTATTGCGGGCAGCGTCGAGCCCGTGCTGGGCGTCGCGCCCGGCCTGTCGGGCGTTGCGTTCGGCCTCGCTCGCCTGGGCAAGCGCCTGTTCGGCCTGGGCAAGGGCTTGTTCAGCTTCGCGCAGGGTGCGCGTGGCATGGACTGCTTCGGCATCGAGCTCGGCCAGCCGGTTTTTCTGCGCCAGCCGCTGCGCGGCGGCGGTCGGGGCATCGGCGCTGGCGGTGAAGCCGTCCCAACGCCAGAGCGCGCCTTCGCGGCTGACCAGCCGTTGACCGGGAGCAAGCAGCGTCTGCAGCCGTCTTCCGTCGGCGGCTTCGACAATGCCGATCTGGGCCAGCCTGCGGGCCAGCTGTGCCGGCGCACGCACAACGCTGGCGAGGCTCCTTATGCCTTCGGGCAATGCGGCGTCGGCAGGCTGGATTTCGCTCTGGCCCCAATGCACCGGCGCACTGCGGTCGAGCGGCACGTCGAGATCTTCGCCAAGCGCGGCACCCAGCGCCGTCTCGTAGCCGCGCTCGACGCTGATCTGCTCCAGCACCGAGGGAAATAGATCGCCGCTGGCGGCGTTGAGGATCTTGGCCAGCGTGCGGGCCTCGGTTTCGATCCGCGCCAGCTCGGCCTTTGCGTCCTGAACCGGTGGGCGGGCAGCATTTTCGCCTGCACGCGCCTCGGCGACCGCCTGTTCGGCGGCAATGGCGGCTGCCTCAGCCTCTTCGAGCAGCGTCAGCGCCTGATCGACCAGCAGCCGCTTCTCGGCGGGATCGGGCAGGCCGGCGACCCTGGAGACGATCTCCGACAGTTCGCGGTCGACATCGGCAAGCTGGCGGGCAAAGCGGTCGCGGCGCTCAGCGGTGTCGCGCAGCGTCCGTTCGATCTGGTTGCGCGAGGCGGCAGCCTCCGCCCGTTCGGCGGTCAGCGCGGCGAGCCTGGCCTCGCTCGAGGCAAGCGTCGATGCCGCCTGCTCGAAAGCCGCGCGGGTGCTGGCCTCGCGCTCGGCGGCGCCGGCGTTTTCGGCGTTGAGCGCGGCTTCTTCGGCGGCGAGGCGTTCGAGGATATCCGCATTGTCGCGGACCATGCGCTCCTCGCGGGCAAGGTCGCCATCGAGCTGTTGCAGTCGGCGGTCGAGCTCAGCCTGGCGGGCGCGGATGCGGCCTGCCTCTTCCTCGATCTGCGCCTTGGCGATCGATAGACGCTGGAAGGCGGCGGCGGCAGCGGCTTCCGCATCGCGCAGGTCCGGCAGCCGGTGGGCGTTGATGCCTTGTTCCCTGGCGGCAGCCATCTGGGCGGCGGCACGGTCGCCGACCAGCGCGGTGGCAATCGCCAGCGCCGAACGCGCTTCGCCTTCCTGCGTCTTGGCCAGCGTCCAGCGCAGATGCAGCAGCGTCGCTTCGGCCTTGCGGATGTCGGCCGACAGGTTCTTGAAGCGCGAGGCCTGGCGGGCCTGGCGTTTCAGGCTTTCGATCTGACCCTCCAGCTCGCCGACGACGTCGTCCAGCCTTTCGAGGTTCTGTTCCGCCGCCTTCAGCCGCAGCTCGGCTTCGTGGCGCCGTGTGTGCAAGCCGGAAATGCCGGCCGCCTCCTCCAGCAGCGCGCGGCGCGCCTGCGGCTTTGCCTGGATCAGCTCGCCGATGCGGCCCTGGCCGACCATCGAGGGCGAGCGGGCGCCGGTCGACTGGTCAGCGAACAGCAGCTGAACGTCCTTGGCGCGAGCCTCCTTGCCGTTGATGCGGTAGAGCGAGCCGGCCTCGCGCTCGATGCGGCGCGAGACCTGCAATTCGTCGGCGTCGTTGAAGGCGGACGGCGCGGTGCGGTCGCTATTGTCGAGGAACAGCGTGACTTCGGCGGTGTTGCGGGCCGGACGCGTTCCCGAGCCGGAAAAGATGACGTCGTCCATGCCGGACGCACGCATATTCTTGTAGGAGCTTTCGCCCATGACCCAGCGCAGCGCCTCGACCAGGTTCGACTTGCCGCAGCCGTTCGGCCCGACGATGCCGGTCAGACCGCGTTCGATGACGAACTCGCCGGGTTCGACGAAGGATTTGAAGCCGAGGAGGCGAAGGCGCGAGAACTTCATTCGCGCCGGCCCATAGCCAAGTTTCGCAAAACTGTGCCGCGGTTTTGCAAGGAGAACCCGCGGCAAGACAAAGAAGTGCGCACGCCGAAGCTACGCCGCTTCGGCGCTGCCGAAACGTCAGAGCAGAGGGTCGATGATGGCCGACATTTCCGCAATCGACATCGCCCCTTTGTAGGTCTTTCCGTTGATGAAAAAGGTCGGTGTGGAATCGACCTTGAATTCGTCGGCGCCGCGCTTCTGGACGGATCTCACATCGTCCAGAAGTTTCTGGTCCGTCAAGCAGGCCTCGAAGGACTCCTGTGTAAAACCGGCAAGCTTGGCGATTTGCAGCAGTGCGTCCTTGGTATTGTTCACACCAACCCAGTTCGCCTGCTGCCTGAACAGCACGTCGACCATCGGGAAATAGTTGTCCTTGGAGCAGCGCGCCAGCATGAAACCGGCCTCGGCGCTGGGATCGAACGGAAACTCGCGCAGTATGTAACGGGCCTTGCCGGTGTCGATATATTTCGTCTTCAGCTCCGGAAAAGTGGTCTCGGCGAAATGCGCGCAATGCGGGCAGGTCATCGATGCATATTCGACGATAGTGACCTTTGCATCGTCCTTGCCGAGCTGCATGTCGGGCAATGCGCCGGGCTTCAGCAGTGCGGCCATGTCGACCGTGCCCTGAGCCTCCGGCGCCGCCGCGGCGGCCGGAGCGGCCGGCTTCGCAGGTTCCGGAGCCGCAGGCTTCACATCCTGCGCCTCGGCTTTCTCGCCCGAGTCGCTGCAGGCGGCAAGCAGCGCCACCGCTGGTATTGCGGCCAGCGAAGTCAAAAGGTTTCTGCGGGACAAGGAACGGATCATACGAATCACCTGGCAATAGTTGGATTTTGCAATGCAAAGTCTACAAAAAGCGAGAGTTGGCGCGAATTAAGGCATTACCGCCCCTATTCCAATCGCCAAATCCGGGCATACCATCACGATAGCGCGAGATCACGGTTTCTTTTGACCGAGAATGGTGGCGCCAAGCCGCTCCAGCGAGGCGCGCAGCCCGCCGTCCTCGATCAAACCAACGGTGCCCGACAGCTTCGCTTTCTCGGCCGCAGTCAGCGGCCGCAAACTGGGTTTCGGCTTGTCCTTGCCCGCCATTACCGGCTTCTGCACGATCCTGATCCGACCGATCGCATTGAAACCGAGGAAGGCATTGACCCGGTTGATGATCTCGCCGGTCTCGTGCTGCAGATGCAGCGCCGCCACACCCTCGCAGGCAATCACCAGCACCGCCGGTTCGAAAGGATCGTCCTCGTGCATGCGGCGCGGCCACTGGATCTTTTCCGGGCGCGAGCGGCCGGCAAGTCGCGGCCCGGCAATTTCTTCCCATGACTGGACCAGTCCGACCGACATACCGGCCCGCTTGCGCAGCACTGGGTCGAGGATCTCGGTTGCGAGATCGCTCACCGGAACGGGATTGCCGAAGGGCCTTTTCCCTGCCATGTGCGTTCTCCAGCTTCAGCACCAATGGATTAGGGCCGACCCACGATCAATGGCACTGCACGACCAGACCCGCAAGGCCGTATCCGGAGACAATGTCGAGATCGCCTCCCGGCTGCTTGGCTGGTACGACGCGCATCACCGCGACCTGCCCTGGCGCGTTTCGCCGCGCGCGCTGGCGGGCGGGGCGCGACCCGATCCCTATCTGGTCTGGCTTTCCGAGGTGATGCTGCAGCAAACCACGGTCGAGGCGGTAAAATCCTATTTCCGGGCGTTCGCAGAGAAATGGCCAACGGTCCAGGCGCTGGCGGCGGCACCGACCGAAGACGTCATGAAGGCCTGGGCCGGGCTCGGCTATTATTCCCGCGCCCGTAACCTCAAAGCCTGTGCCGATCTCGTCGCGCGGCAAGGCGGCCGCTTTCCGGACAGCGAGTCCGGCTTGAAGGAACTGCCCGGCATCGGCGCCTATACGGCGGCGGCGATCGCAGCGATCGCCTTCGACCGACCAGCCGCGGTCGTCGACGGCAATGTCGAACGGGTCGTCTCACGGCTGTTTTCGATCGCCACGCCGCTGGGCGAAGCCAAGGGCGAGATACGCGGCCAGGTCGAACGCATGGTTCCCCCGACAAGGCCCGGCGACTTCGCGCAGGCGATGATGGACCTGGGCGCGACGATCTGCACGCCGCGCCGGCCCCGCTGCATGCTGTGCCCCGTTCGCGAGGACTGCAGCGCCACGATCTCGGGCGACCCCGAACGCTTTCCGGTCCGCCTGCCCAAGGCCGAAAGACCCTTACGCCGCGGTGCCGCCTTCGTTGCCGTCAGGGGCGACGGCGCCATCCTTCTGCGCAAGCGCGCGGACAAAGGCCTGCTCGGCGGCATGACTGAGGTGCCGACGACCGGCTGGACGGCGCGCATCGACGGCGCCACCACGGAAGCGGCGGCCCCGCTCCCCGGCAACTGGCGGCAGGCCGGACGCATCGGCCATATCTTCACCCATTTTGCGCTTGAACTCGACGTGTTCAAGGCGGAGACCGACAGTGCCGCCCCGGTCGGGCATTTCTGGTCGCTGGCCCATGAAATTTCCGGGGAAGCGCTGCCGAGCGTCATGAAAAAGGTAATCGAAGCGGCGATACCGGGCGCGACGAAAAAGCAGCGGCCGCGTTGAAAGAGAGAAGAATGACTGAAATCCGCCACATCGTTTTCGACATCGGCAAAGTGCTGATCCACTATGATCCGGACCTGCCCTTCAGTCGCTTGATCCCCGATCCCGACGAACGGAAATGGTTCTTCGACAATGTCTGCACGCATGATTGGAACATCGAGCAGGACCGCGGCCGCAGCTGGGAAGAGGCCGAAGCGCTGGCGATCGCGCAATATCCCGAGCACGCCGAAAACATCCGCAATTTCCGCCGGCACTGGCACGAGATGGTGCCTCACGCCTATGGGGACAGCGTCGCCATCATGATCGGCCTGATCGACAGCGGCCATGACGTGACGATGCTCACCAATTTCGCTGCGGATACGCTCGCCGAGGCCCGCGAGCGCTTCGATTTCCTCAATCGGCCGCGCGGCGTCACCGTTTCCGGCGACATCCGCCAGATCAAGCCGGACCGCGCCATCTATGACCACCACGTCGCCGCGTTCGGCCTCGAACCGTCAGCCACGCTGTTTATCGACGACAGCCAGAAGAACGTCGACGGCGCCAAGGCGGCCGGCTGGCAATCGGTGCTGTTCACCGACGCCCAGACGCTTAAGGCAGACCTTGAGCGGCTTGGGATCAAGGTGTGATTTGAATCACTTCGGAAGACTGATTGAGACGTCGCTTTAACGCGATTTGCCGAAAGTTCAGGGGCTTCAGGCCCCTGCCCGTTCCATGCCCAGACGAGCAATGCGGCGAAGCTCGTCGATCGGGGTCAGGCCGCCGCTGCGCTCATAATGCCAGAAGGTCCATCCGTTGCAGGCGTCCAGCCCCTGCACTTGTGCGCCGATCTTGTGGATCGACCCGGCACTGTCGCCGATCGCCAGCGTGCCGTCGGCGCGCACTTTTGCCGCCCAGCGCTTCTTGGCGTCGTAGAGCGTGGCGCCGGGCGCCACCAGGCCATTGTCGAGAAGGGTGACGAATGCGACGCGCGGCTCAGCCCGCTTGCCAGTTAGTACCGTCAAATTGGCGCCTTCCAGCGGCCGGACCGCACCGATACGTTCCATGGCGGCATCGATATAGGTTTGTTCGCGCTCGATGCCGACGAAGTGGCGGCCAAGCCGCTTGGCCACAGCCCCGGTGGTACCTGAGCCGAAGAACGGGTCGAGCACGATGTCGCCCGGCCTGGTCGATGCCGTCATGACGCGGGCAAGCAACGCTTCCGGCTTCTGCGTCGGATGCAATTTGTCACCATTGTCGTTCTTCAGGCGCTCGCCGCCGGTGCAGATCGGAAACAGCCAGTCCGAGCGCATCTGGACGTCGTCGTTCGACGCCTTCAGCGCCTCGTAGTTGAATGTGTAACCCTTGCCCTTTTGGTCGCGCGATGCCCAGATCATCGTCTCATGCGCGTTCTGGAAACGGCGGCCACGGAAATTCGGCATTGGATTGGTCTTGCGCCAGACGACGTCGTTGAGAATCCAGAAGCCCAGGTCCTGCATCTTGGCGCCGACCCTGAAAATATTGTGGTAGGAGCCGATAACCCAGATCGTGCCGTTGGGCTTCAACACACGGCGCGCCGCCAGCAGCCAGGCGCGGGTGAAGGCGTCGTAGGCCTCAAAACTGTCGAACTGGTCCCAATGGTCGTCGACGGCATCGACCTTGGATTGGTCGGGCCGGTGCAGATCGCCATCGAGCTGCAAATTATAGGGCGGATCGGCGAAGATCACGTCGATCGACTTTTCCGGCAGCCGTTCGAGCGCGGCGACGCAGTCGCCCTTCAGGATCGTATCCAGCCACTCGGATTGCTGGGGAGCATCGGAAAGCTCGTCGAGAAGACGCACGGCAGACATTGTGACACCCAAGGCACGCGTTACTGTTTACTGTCCGTTATGGTTACCGATCAGCGTAAATATTCAGTGAAGCAGCCCGCTGAATTTGCGAAGCCCGGCCTGTTGGTGTATGCCGCGCCGCCTGAGCCGTTTGGACCAAAGGGCCCCTCGGCATTCCCCTCATCCCGCTTTCCGGATCACCATGCCCCAGCCAGACCTTGTCATCTTCGATTGCGACGGCGTGCTCGTCGATTCCGAAATCATCGCCGCGCGGATCGATGCCGAGCTGTTGACCTCGGCCGGCTACGAGATATCGGCCGAGGAGATTTCCGAGGTCTATGCCGGGTTGACTTTCAAGGACATCATGATGCGGGTCGAGGAAAAGTCCCGGATCCCGTTCCAGGCCTCGCTGATCGACAAGGAGGAACAGCTGGTCGATCGTCGGCTGCGCAGCGACGTGCGTGCCATCGACGGGGCGCACGAGGCTGTCGCCGCGGTAGCAGTGCCGCGCTGCGTCTGTTCGAATTCGCGTTCGGAGCGAATCGAATTCATGCTGGAGAAGGTGCAGCTTTTGCCGTTCTTTGCCGGCCGTATCTTTTCCTCGCTGGAAACCCCGACCGGGAAATCCAAGCCGGCTCCGGACGTGTTTCGGTTCGCCGCGGAAAAGCTCAAGGCCGATCCTGCGAACACCTTTGTCATCGAGGATTCGGTGCATGGCGTCACCGGCGCCAAGACGGCGGGAATGCGCGTCATCGGCTTCACCGGCGCGGCGCACAGCTATCCAGGCCACGCCGATGCGCTGACCGAGGCCGGCGCGGAAACGGTCATCCGCCGCTGGGCGGAACTGAAAAGCGTGATCGCCGCGCTGTCGGAATGGTCGGCGGACGCCTGAGAGGCCGCCTCCAACCGCCGTGGCGCGAATGCAGCGGCTTAGTTGGTCGCGGCGGCTTTCTTCTTCCTCGGCTTGTCTGTCGCTACTTTCGGAGCGCCCTCGTCATACCCGGCATATGCCTGGTAGTCCTTCGCCGTCGGCTCCGGAACGACGACGTTGGAATCGGTGAAGACGAACTGCGTGGCACTCGAAGGATCGGTAACCTGGACCTGATAGGAGTGAAGCTGCGAATAGAGAACTTCGGTGCCGTGCATCACCGCGATGCGGATCGGCATGGTGATGGTGCCGGGGGTGAACATCGGGCCAGGCACGACCTTGCCGGCGACGGCTATCTTCATCGACAAGGAGCTGTTGGCGCGGCTGCAGTCGCGGGTCACATCGGTGATCGAAGCCTGATAGATGATCTTGGCGGAATCGTCCGGCTGATCGGCGCCTGCCGCGTCCGCTGCCGGCTGGGCGGCTTCCTCGGCGGCAACATCGGTTTTTTTCTTCGGCTTCGGACCGCTCTTGGCGTAGGTATTGAAGAAGGCAGTGCCGTCACGCAACGTCACTTTCGGGCAATAGGCCTGCAGCTGGCTGGAAAGCACCTTGGGATCGGGTGGCGGTGGCGGTGTCGCATCCTTTTTGCCGAAGCCGAGAATTCCATTGTCGCTCGATTGGCAACCTGCGGCGGCAAGCATAAAGCCGGCGAGCGCCAGACCCGCGACAAAACGACCGTTGAATGAATGAAACGCCATGAACTGCACTTCCCTCTCGCAAAGCCGGTGACGTATATCAACCGCGCGGCAAAAATGCGACTGAGCCTGCGCAGAAATCCACCACCTCGCGGCGGGCGAAAATTCCCGGCAGCAATGGAAACGTGACGATGCAATATGTGAGTACCCGCGGGGAAGCGCCCGCGCTTGGATTTTCCGACGCGGTGCTGGCCGGACTGGCGCGCGACGGCGGGCTCTACCTGCCGAGCGCCTGGCCGCATTTTTCCGCAGCCGAGATCCGCGCCATGCGCGGCCTTGCCTATCCCGATCTTGCCATCCGTGTGCTGTCGCCGTTCCTCGGCGGCGAGATCGCGGCGCCGGTGTTCGAACGGCTGGTGCGCGAAGCCTATGCGACGTTCCGCCATGAGGCCGTCTGCCCGCTGGTGCAGACCGGGCCCAACAGCTTCGTGCTCGAGCTGTTCCACGGCCCGACGCTCGCGTTCAAGGACGTGGCGATGCAGCTTCTTGCGCGGCTGATGGACCATGTGCTGGCCGAGCGCGACCAGCGCGCCACCATTGTCGGTGCCACCTCCGGCGACACCGGAGGGGCAGCCATCGATGCCTTTGCCGGGCGCAACCGCACCGACATCTTCGTGCTTTTCCCGCACGGCCGCGTCTCGCCGGTACAGCAGCGGCAGATGACGACCTCGACCGCCGCAAACGTCCATGCGTTGGCGATCGAAGGCAATTTCGACGACTGCCAGGGCCTGGTAAAGGACATGTTTAACGACCACGGTTTTCGCGACCGGGTATCGCTGTCCGGCGTCAACTCGATCAACTGGGCCCGCATCATGGCCCAGATCGTCTATTATTTCTCCTCCGCGCTGTCGCTCGGCGCGCCCGACAGGCCGGTTTCCTTCACCGTGCCGACCGGCAATTTCGGCGACATCTTCGCCGGCTATGCCGCCAAGAAGATGGGGCTGCCGATCGAACGGCTGATCATCGCCACCAACGACAACGATATTCTGGCGCGCACGCTGGCGACCGGCGAATACCGCATGAAGGGGGTCTTTTCGACCACGTCGCCCTCGATGGACATCCAGGTGTCTTCGAACTTCGAACGCTTGCTGTTCGAAGCGTCCGGCCGCGATGCCTCGACCGTGCGGCGCTACATGAACGGGCTCAAGCAGTCCGGCGCCTTCACCATCGGCGAAATCGCCAAGATCCGCTCCGAATTCGACGCCGGCCGCGCCACCATGGACGAGGTCGCCGCCACCATCCGCACCACACTTGCGGCGAGCGGCTATCTGCTCGACCCGCATACGGCCGCGGCCGTGCATGTGGCCGCCGGCAAGGCTGCGGGTGAGGTGCCGATGGTGGTGCTGGGCACTGCGCACCCGGCAAAGTTTCCCGCCGCCGTCGAAGCCGCCAGCGGCGTGTCGCCTGCCCTGCCTGCATGGCTAGGCGGGTTGATGAGCGCCGAGGAAAAATACACGGTACTTCCATCCGACCTGAAAATGGTGGAAGATTATCTCGGCCGCCACACGCGGGCGGCGCGTTAGGGAGTAATTGCCATATGGGTGTTGAGGTAAGCCGTCTGTCGAACGGCCTGACAGTCGCCACCGAAACCCTTCCAAGCCTCGAATCTGTTGCCCTTGGCGCCTGGGTCAAGTCGGGCGCACGCAACGAGCGTGACGAAGAGCACGGAATGGCGCACTTGCTCGAGCACATGGCTTTCAAGGGCACCAGGCGGCGAAGCGCCTTCGAGATTGCCTCGGAGATCGAGGACGTCGGCGGCGAGATCAATGCCGCCACCAGCGTCGAGACGACCTCCTATTATGCAAGGGTTCTGAGCGACGACGTGCCGCTGGCCGTCGATATCCTTTCCGACATCCTGCAGGAATCCGAATTCGATCCGCAGGAGTTGGAACGAGAGCAGCATGTGATTCTGCAGGAGATCGGCGCCGCGCACGATACGCCCGACGACGTCGTTTTCGATCACTTTACCGAGACCGCCTTCCGCCACCAGACTATCGGCCGCTCGATTCTTGGCACGCCGGAAACCGTCAAATCCTTCACTTCGAAGCAGCTGCACGACTTCATCGAACGGCAGTACGGCGCCGAGAACATGGTGATGGTGGCGGCCGGCGATATCAAGCACGACGATTTCGTGCGCGAGGTCGAAAACCGTCTCGGCGGCTTCCGCGGCAAGGCCGACGGCACCGTCCCGCAATATGCGCAATATGTCGGCGGCGATTTTCGAGAAGACCGCGACCTGATGGACGCCCAGATCGTGCTGGGTTTCGAGGGCCGCGCCTATCACGTCCGCGATTTCTATGCCTCCCAGGTCCTGTCGATGATCCTGGGCGGCGGCATGTCGTCGCGACTTTTCCAGGAAGTCCGCGAGAAACGCGGCCTGTGCTATTCGGTCTATGCCTTCCATTGGGGTTTTTCCGACACCGGCGTCTTCGGGGTCCATGCGGCGACCGGACAAAGCGATATTGCCGAGCTGGTGCCTGTGATCATCGACGAGCTGCAAAAGGCCGGTGAAAACATCCTGCAGGAGGAGCTTGACCGGGCGCGTGCCCAATACCGCGCCGGGCTGATCATGTCGGCCGAGAGCCCGGCCAGCCGCGCCTCGCAGATCGCCAGGCAGTTGCTTCTGTTCGGCAGGCCGATCGCCAAGGAAGAGCTGATGGAGCGGCTGGCGGCGTTGACTGTCGAGCGGCTGACGGATCTGTCGTCCCGGCTTTTTTCGACCAAGCCGACGCTTACAGCCGTCGGGCCGGTGGGTACGCTCGCGCCCTATGAGGCAATCCTCGATTCGCTTTCGGGCACGCAGACCACTGCCCGTAAGCTTGCCGTCTAAGCCTATTCGAGCGTCGTGTTCGCGCTCCCTTTCTTTCGCCGCGACCTGCCGGCACTGAAGGGCGAGCTTGTCACGCTGCGCGTACCGCTGACCAACGACTATCGCGAGTGGTCGGTGCTGCGCAGTGAAAGCCGCGCTTTTCTTGAGCCGTGGGAGCCGCGATGGACCCCTGACGAACTCGACCGCACGGCGTGGCGGCATCGTATCGGGCGCTACCGCGAGGACTACGCGCAGGGGACGGCGATCGCCTTCTTCATCTTCGAGAAAAGCAGCGGCAAGCTGGCCGGCGGTATCACCCTCGGCAATATCCGCCACGGGGTCGCCCAAAGCGGCCATATCGGCTACTGGATCGGCGAGCGCTTCAGCGGACGCGGCCTGATGACCGATGCCGTCAAAGTGGTGACGCGTTTCGCCTTCGAAACGCTGCGATTGCACCGGATCGAAGCTGCCTGTATTCCCGACAACGCCCGGTCGATCCGCGTGCTTGAAAAAGCCGGATTCCGGCGCGAAGGACTGCTACGATCCTATCTCAGGATCAACGGCATCTGGCAGGACCATTACCTATACGCCCGAATCGCGGACGATCCGCCGGGCGTTGGAACAAAGGACTGATTTTGACGAATTTTCTGCGCAAGGGGTCGCTGCTTGCCTTTATGCTGGCGGCAATCGTCACGCTCTGCGCGGCGTCCTCGGCCTTTGCCGTAGAACCGATCAAGATCGCCCGCGACGACGTTGCGCTCGATCTTTCGGGGGCCGTCTTGATCT
Source organism: Mesorhizobium sp. M0019 (assembly GCF_040323975.1). Lineage (NCBI taxonomy): Bacteria > Pseudomonadati > Pseudomonadota > Alphaproteobacteria > Hyphomicrobiales > Phyllobacteriaceae > Mesorhizobium > Mesorhizobium sp. M0019. The sequence continues at coordinate 19,367 of NZ_JAMYVK010000040.1, forward strand.
ACCGGAACCAGGGCGAGAATTTTCAGGTGTCGACGGCACCCGGCCCGGACGGCATCGTGCGGCGCATCGAGGTCGAGGCAAATGATGCGCGCTCGACCGGTGACTGGGCGGTGTTCGCGCTCGCTAATACCACCGACCAGCAGCTCGACAGGCTGATTGTCGCACCGCATTTCCGGCTGGTGAATTCCGGCCTGTTCTGGCCGGATCTCGGCTCGACCCGTATCGCCGCGATCACGCCCAGCGAGGGCTTTGCGCTCGACCGCCAGACCAGCCCCGACGCCGACGTGTTCCGGGTCACGCTGAACCCGGGAACGGTGATTACCTTCATCGCCGAGCTCGCCTCGCCCAAGCTGCCGCAGGTCTATCTGTGGGATCCTGAATCCTACAAGGACTCGGTCAATTCCTACACGCTGTTTCGTGGCATCGTCATCGGCATCGCCGGCCTGCTGGCGCTGTTCCTGACCATCCTTTTCGTCGTCAAGGGGACCTCGATGTTCCCGGCAACGGCGGCCCTAGCCTGGGCGGTGCTTGCCTATATCTGCGTCGATTTCGGCTTTCTCAACAAGATCATAGAGATCTCACCGGGCAATGAGCAGATGTGGCGCGCCGGAACGGAGGTGGCGCTCGCGGCGACCTTCGTGGTGTTCCTGTTTGCCTATCTCAACCTCAACCGGTGGCACGGCCATTTCAGCTACGGCGCACTGGTCTGGATTCTCGGGCTGGTGCTGATCGCCGGTGTCGCCATCATCGATCCGGCGGTTGCCGCCGGCATTGCCAGGCTGTCCTTCGCCGCCACCGCGCTGACCGGGCTCGGCCTGATCATCTTCCTCGGTATCCGCGGTTACGACCGCGCCATCATGCTGGTGCCCAGTTGGGTGATGGTTCTGCTGTGGCTATGCGGATCGTGGATGGCAATCACCGGCATGCTGGACAACGATATCGCTCAGCCGGCGCTGGGCGGTGGGCTGATCCTCATCATCCTGCTGATCGGCTTCACCGTGATGCAGCACGCTTTTGCCGGCGGCGCGCTGCATCAGGGCCTGTTCTCCGACCTTGAGCGGCAGGCGCTGGCGGTTGCCGGATCGGGCGATACTGTGTGGGACTGGGACGTGCTGCGCGACCGCGTCGTCACTCGTCCCGACGTCAGCATTCAGCTCGGTCTTGCCCCCAACAGCCTCGGCGGCCCTGCCCGCAACTGGCTGCCGGTGCTGCATGCCGACGACCGCGACACGTTTCGCACGACACTCGACGTGGTGCTCGAGCACCGGCGCGGCCGGGTGTCGCAAAACTTCCGCCTGCGCGGCGCCGACGGGCACTATCACTGGTTTTCGTTGCGCGCCCGGCCGGTGATCGGCTCGGACGGCGAGGTCATCCGCTGCGTCGGCACCATGGTCGACGTGACGGAGCAGAAGAAATCCGAGGAACGGCTGCTGCATGACGCCGTGCACGACAATCTGACCGGCCTGCCCAACCGCGAGCTGTTCATGAACCGGCTGGAGGCGATCATTTCGATTGCCCGCACCGAAGAGAAGGTGCGCCCGACCGTCTTCGTCATCGACATAGACCGGTTCAAGCAGGTCAATGACGGGCTCGGCATCTCGGCCGGCGATACGATCCTTTTGACTATCGCGCGGCGGCTGCACCGACTGCTCAAGCCGAAGGATTCGCTGTCGCGCTTTGCCGGCGACCAGTTCGCGCTGATGCTTTTGTCGGAGCAGGATCCGGCCCGCATCGCGGCCATTGCCGATGCCATCAAGCACGCCATCAACAACCCGATCACCTTCGCCAAGCGCGAGATCGTGCTGACGGCCTCGATCGGGCTGATCACCTGGACCGCCACGCAGACCTCGGCCGAGGACATGGTCAAGGATGCCGAGCTTGCCATGCATCAGGCCAAGCGCTTCGGCGGCGACCGGATCGAGCCGTTCCGTCCCGCCTTCCGCACCGTCGGCACCGACCGGCTGCAGTTCGAGTCCGATCTGCGCCGCGCCATCGAACGACGCGAATTCACGCTTGCCTACCAGCCGATCGTGCGGCTGGAGGACGGCAGCGTCGCAGGCTTCGAAGCGCTGCTGCGCTGGGACCATCCGCGGCGCGGCATGATCCCGCCGGCGGATTTCATTCCGGTCGCCGAAAACTGCGGCTTGATCGTGCAGCTTGGGCTGTTCGCCATGCAACAGGCTGCCGAAGACCTGGCGGGATGGCAAAAGCAGATCGGCGATGCGCCGCTGTCGGTCTCGGTCAATCTGTCCAGCCGTCAGCTCATCCGCCGCGACCTGGTCAGTGACGTCCGCTCGGTTATCGCACGAGCCAACCTGAAACCGCGCTGCTTCCGGCTCGAACTCACCGAATCGCTGGTGATGGACAATCCCGAGCAGACCGCCCATGTGCTGACCAAGCTGAAGCAGCTTGGCATCGGCCTGTCGCTGGATGATTTCGGCACCGGCTATTCATCGCTGGCCTATCTGACGCGCTTTCCGTTCGACACCATCAAGATCGACAAGAGCTTCGTCGACGACGCGACGCCGAAACGTGCGGTGCTGCTCAAATCCATGGTCAACATGGCGCATGAACTCGGCCTGTCGGTCGTTGCCGAAGGCATTTCGGACGAAAGCGATGCGCTGGAGCTGCGGCAGATGGGCTGCGAATACGTGCAGAGCTTCATGTTCGGCGCGCCGATGCCCGGCGACCAGGTGCTGAAGACGCTGAAGGAACAGTATCCGCTCACTCAAGCGTGACAAGTTTCGGGGACGTGATGAGGCTCAGGCGTGACCGGCAGCCAGGCTGAGATGCGCGAGATCGATGCCGATCGAGGCAAGGATCCGGTCGTATTTGCGGTCGATGTCGGCGTCGAACAGAAGCTCGGCACTTGCCGGGCAAGTCAGCCAGCCATTCTCGACGATCTCGTTTTCAAGCTGGCCCGCACCCCAGCCGGCATAGCCGAGCGCCATCAGAGCCCGTCGGGGTCCGCGGCCGGAGGAGATGGCGCGCAATATGTCGACGGTCGCGGTCAGACAGACATCATCGGACACGGCGAGCGAGGATTCCACCCGGTAGTCGCCCGAATGCAGAACGAAGCCGCGGCTGCGATCCACCGGTCCGCCATTGCGCACGACGAAGTCGCGCGCCGGCGGCGGCAGGCGAATTGCCTCCAGCTCGTTCATGATGCCGAGTTGCACGAGCAGGTCCGGAAACAGCATCTGCTGCGTCTGGTTGATGATCAGCCCCATCGCGCCTTCGTCGCTGTGCGCGCAAATGTAGATGACAGAGCGCGTGAAGCGGTCATCCTTCATGCCGGGCATGGCAATCAGGAACTGATCGTCGAGAAAGCCGGGTCCTGCGGCCGTCCTTTTATGGCGCAACAAATCCATGGCCACAGGGTAACGCGTTTCCGGGGCGTCGAAAAGATGGGCGGCGCCCGATTTGATCAGGCTCGTAAATCGAAGGTCACGCAAATATGATGCTGGCGGCGTCATGAAATCATTGTGCGGCCATCAACAGACGATCAAATCATCGCCATGCAAAGCTTGAAAATCCTGCTGCTTGGTGTGGCCATTGGATCGGCGACCGGCCTCCCCGCCTCAGCCTCCTCATCGGCCTGGTACAACAGCGAAGGCGGCAGGGTGCGGCTGGTAACAAGCGGCAAAGCCGACGAGGCCGGACGTCTCCAGGGCGTCCTCGACATTGCGCTGAAGCCGGGCTGGAAGACCTATTGGCGCGATCCGGGTGATGCGGGCGTGCCGCCACAGATCGACGTCTCGGCCAGCACCAACATTGCCGACGCGACGCTTTCGTTTCCGCCGCCGCAGCGCCACGATGACGGCTATGGCAAATGGGCCGGCTACGACCACCCGGTTTCGTTGCCGGTGACGTTCACGCTTGCCGCGCCCGGCCAGCCGGCCGTCATCGATGCGGACATCTTCCTCGGCATTTGCGAAACCATCTGCATCCCGGTGCAGACAAGGCTGACCGTCGATCCCGGCGCCGATCCCGACAACGCCGAGGATGCGGCACTGGTCAAGGCGGGCCTTGCAACCCTGCCCGCCACGGCAACGCCCGATTTCGGCATAAACGTACTGCCGGGCGACCACGAAACGCTGATTGTCGAAGCGAGCTTTCCGGGCAGCCCCGAGGGCGCCGACTTCTTCGTTGCCGGCGAACGCGACTACATGTTCGGTGCCCCGGCACGCAGCGAAAAGGATGGCAAGCTGATCTTTACGGTGCCGATCCTCGACAGGCCGTCGACAACGCCAACCGATGGCGGCCTGCACTACACACTGACAAGTGCCGCAGGCGCGGTCGAAGGCCTGTTGCCATTCCCGTGATGCCAACGTCTGGACGGTTGCCGGGCGCGCCTTAATTCGCTATCGCAAGGACACTCCCTTCCATTTCCAAGCGAGGACCATCATGACGATCTCCGTTGGCGACAAACTGCCCGATGCGACCTTCAAGACAATGACCGCCGACGGTGCAAGGCCGATCACGACGGGCGAGATATTCTCAGGAAAGAAGGTCGTGCTGTTTGGCGTTCCAGGCGCCTTCACGCCGACCTGCAGCAACAATCATCTGCCCGGCTACCTGGACAATTACGACGCCATCCTGGCGCGCGGCGTCGACACTATCGCCGTTGTCTCGGTCAACGATGTTCACGTCATGGGGGCTTGGGCCCGCTTCAGCGGCGGTGAAGGCAAAATCCTTTATCTTGCCGATGGCAATGGCGATTTCGCCAAATCGGTCGGCCTCGACGCCGACCTCTCCAGCGGCGGCATGGGGCTACGCTCGAAGCGTTTTTCGATGATCGTCGATGACGGCAAGGTCACCGCACTCAATGTCGAGACAAAGCCCGGCGTCGACGAATCCGGTGCGGCTCACATTCTCGGACAGCTTTCCGTCCTGGCGACAGCCTAGGCCAGGCACGGCAAAGGGCGCCTTCGAGCGCTCAACGTCCAAAGGACGCTGACTTTTGCATCGGCGCATGATCCTTCCGAAAGCCGACCCGGTTTTCGGGGCCATGTGTCGGCCCTTCGGGACTGCTTGCTTTTGGGGACCTCGATTATGTCTGACATCGTCTGGCGCAGCGTCGCGATCGGCATCGGCGCAACCGCGCTTATGGATGTCTGGGCGATTTTCCTGAGCAAGGCCTTTGCCCAACCGCGACCGAACTGGGGGCTGGTCGGCCGCTGGGTCTGGCATCTCAGGGAAGGCAAGGTCTTCCATGACGACATTGGCGAGGCCTCGCCCTACCCGCATGAATCAGTACTTGGCTGGGCCTTTCATTATGCTGTCGGTATCGTCTACGGCATCATACTGGTCGTGCTGGCCGGAACGGCCTGGCTCACCGCGCCGACCTTCCTGCCGGCCTTTGCCCTCGGCATCGTCACCGTCGGCGCCGGCTGGTTTCTGCTGGCGCCCGGCATGGGTGCCGGCTGGGCCGCTTCGAGGCGCCCCAATCCGATGCAGGTCCGCGCCCTCAATCTTGTGTCGCACACGGTGTTCGCGCTCGGGCTGTTCGGCACCGCCCTGCTGATCCGATAGGTAATTAACCGTCGCGGCGCTGCGTCGGCCTGTCGATCGGCTGCCATCCATGGATAACGCGACGCGCGCTGATATCGTATGCGAAGTAGTTCCCACCGCCCGCTGGCTGATCCGCCTCGCGGCTGATTTCCCGACCGCTCAAAGAGAGCAGCAGGAGCGTTCCGACACCTCCGTGACCTATGAAAGCAACGTCGACGGCGGCGTCGGTGCGTAGCACAGTGTCTACCTCGCTTAGAATACGACGCTGGGCTTCGATAGCTCGCTCCCATCCACGAATGCTGCTGTTTGGATTGGCGAAGAATTGGTCGGCGACCGCCTCGAACTCCGATGGCGGCAGGAAACCGGTTGCCGATCGGTCATTCTCATGCATCCGTTCCCTCACCTCGACTGCAAGGCGGAGATGCCTTCCGAGTATCCCGGCGGTTTCTATCGCCTTGCGTTCACCCGACGACACGATCCGCCGGATCGACCCAACCCACGGCTGATCGAGCATTGCAGATGTTCTCGCTCGCCCGATGTCGGACAGTCCCCACTCCGGCACTGGAACGTTGGCATCGACCTGAACCTGGGGATGCGTGATGTAGTATGCAATCGGCATGATAACAGCTCTTCCTGCCAGAGAGCGGACCCGCAGCCGGAATTCAATAGCTTTGCGTCGAGCGCCGCGCCTTTGTGGCCGCCGGCTGCTTTGACTGCGAACCTGGTTCTGGCGCCGCAGTCTTGACGAGGCCTTTCTTGAAAGGCGCCATGCCGAGCCGCGCCAATTCGTCGGCGCGCTCGTTCTCAGGATGGCCGGCATGGCCCTTGACCCAATGCCAGGTGACCTGATGGCGGTTACGCGCCGCGTCGAGCTGCTGCCACAGCTCGGCATTCTTCACCGGCTGCCTGGCGGCCGTCTTCCAGCCGTTGCGCTTCCAGCCGTCGATCCAGCTGAAAATACCGTCCTTGACATAGTTGCTGTCGGTATAAAGATCGACGGCGCAGGGCTCCTTGAGCGCATTAAGCGCCGAGATGGCCGCCAACAGTTCCATACGGTTGTTGGTGGTGGCAGCCTCGCCACCATGGAGCTCCTTGATTGCGCCGTTGAAGCGCAGGATTGCGCCCCAGCCGCCAGGCCCGGGATTGCCCGAACAGGCACCATCGGTGAAGATTTCAACGAGCTTGGTCATGTCAGTCCATATTCGGAAGGAGAGTTGATCGCCCGGTGGAAGCGCATCCGGCGGATATACTCGGTCGGGTCGCGTTTCATCACCAGCCCGCCGTCCGGGACCGTCAGCCAGTCATAGAGCCGGGTCAGCATGAAGCGCAGCGCCGAACCGCGCGCCAGCATCGGCAGCGCAGCTTTCTCGTCACTGCTCAACGGCCGCACGCTTTGGTAGCCGGCAAGCAACGCCGTGCCCTTGGTCAGATTGAAAGAAAAATCCTTCTCGAAGCACCAGGCGTTGAGGCACGTGGCAACGTCATAGGCGTAGAGGTCGTTGCAGGCGAAGTAGAAGTCGATCAGCCCGGACAGTTTCTCGCCGAGGAAGAACACATTGTCCGGGAAAAGATCGGCATGGATGATGCCCTGCGGCAGACCGTTCGGCCAGTTCCGCTCGAAATCGGCGAAATCGGCATCGACCTCGGCCGCCAGTCCCGGCTCGACCTCGTCGGCGCGGGCGCGGGCGGCATTCCACAGCTTGCGCCAGCCATCGATGGCAAGGGCGTTGGGGCGGGTCATCGGAAAATCCGCGCCGGCGAGATGCAGTGCCGCCAGCGCCTTGCCGACCTCGCCGCAATGCGCAGCCGTCGGCCGCCGCAGCGACAGGCCTTCGAGAAAGGTGATGATGACCGCCGGCCGGCCGGCAAGTGTTCCGATCACACCGCCATCATGTGCGGTGACCGGGAGCGGGCACGAAATGCCCTTTCTGGCGAGGTGGGCCATAAGGCCGAGAAAGAACGGCAGGTCAGCCTTGTCGACGCGCTTCTCGTAAAGCGTCAGGATGTAGGAGCCGCTGCTGGTGTGCAGAAGAAAATTCGAGTTTTCGGTGCCTTCGGCGATGCCCTTGTAGGACAAGAGGTCGCCGACCGGATAGTTCCTGAGGAATGCGCCGAGCTCGCCCTCGTTGACGTCGGTGTAGACCGCCATCGTTGCTACGCGGCCCCGTTGACGAAGGCCATGTCGGCAGCCGTCAGTTCGACATCGCGCAACACCCGCATCACCGGAAAGTCCTCCGTCTCCGTCGCCGTCACGGCCAGCTCGATGGTCACGTCGAAGCGCTGCCTGAACGCATCGACGATCTCGTCGACGATGATCTCCGGCGCCGAGGCGCCCGCCGACAGGCCGAGCGTCGAAATGCCGGCAATCTCATTCCACGGAATTTCGGAGGCGCGCTGCACGAGAAGCGACATCGAGGCGCCGGCGCGCTCGGCCACTTCGACCAGGCGCCGCGAGTTGGAGGAGTTAGGTGCGCCGACAACCAGGAAGAGATCGGCGCCGGCCGCTGTTTCCTTGACCGCTTCCTGGCGATTGGTGGTGGCATAACAGATCGATTCCGCCGCCGGCGCGTGCAGCTCGGGAAAACGCTGCTGCAGGGCGCGGATGATACCGGCGGTGTCCTCGACCGACAGCGTCGTCTGGGTGACGAAGCCGAGCGCTTGCGGGTCTGCAGGCACGAAGCTTGCGGCGTCGGCCTCGGTCTCGATCAGAGTGACCGCGCCGTCCGGCAACTGGCCCATTGTGCCGATCACCTCCGGATGCCCGGCATGGCCGATCAAGAGCACGTGGCGGCCAAGCCGCTGATGGCGCATCGCCTGCTTATGGACTTTCGAGACCAGCGGGCAAGTCGCGTCGAGATAGAACAGGTTGCGGGACTGGGCGTCGGCCGGCACCGATTTCGGCACGCCATGCGCCGAAAAGACGACCGGGCTCTGGCGATGCTCGGGCGGGATCTCGGAGAGCTCCTCTATGAACACCGCGCCCAGGCTTTGCAGCCCTTCGACGACGTAGCGGTTGTGCACGATCTCGTGGCGGACATAGACCGGCGCGCCGTATTTCTTCAGCGCCAGCACGACGATCTGGATGGCACGGTCAACGCCCGCACAGAAACCACGGGGCTGGCAGAGCCGGATGGTCAGCGGCGGCTTTGTGTGAAGCATGATTGCATCTTACGCTGATTGTAGGCCGGTTGATCGGACTATGACTTCTGAGCTCAAGGCGCGAAATGAGGTGCGCGGCCCTGCCCTGTCAAGGGTAGTGGCGGCGATCATTGGTCTTTCGCCGAGCGGCGGAGCCAGGAGATCAGGACGCCGGCAAGGGCGGCGGCAAGGCCGTACCAGGTTATCGCATATTGCAGATGGCTGTTCGGCAGGTCGATGACGGTGACACCGCCAACTGGCAGCCCGCCGGGGTTGGGCGTGGCGTTCGCATCGATGAAGATCGGCACCAGCGCCGCACCTGTCGGCAGGCCGGCGCTCGAGGCCATCGCGTCACGATCTTTCCAGTAGAAGATATTCTTCTGCGGATCATTGTCGGGAAGCATCATCGAGGGCTTGGCCGGCAGCGGGTTGCGGGCCAGCCCCGTCACCGTCATTTTGCCCGTTACCTGCCCCTGCGGCCGCTTGGCTGGATCCTTGAAATCGTAAGGCACGAAGCCGCGGTTGATCAGCACGAAACGGCCATCGTCGAGCTGTAGCGGCGTGAAGACGTCGAAACCGGACTGGCCTTCCCAGGTGGCGAGGAAATGCCGCTCGCCTCGATGCAGGAAAATGCCGGTCACTATCACCGGCGTGTAGTCCACGTCGCCGGCGGCAGCAAACCGCTTTTCGAGTTCGGCCAATGGCACAGGCGCCGAATGCGTGCGCTGGTCTATCGTCTGGAGAAGGCCCTCTTTCCAGTGCAGGCGCTGAAGCTGCCAGGTGCCGAGCGCCAGCAGGATCAAAAACACGACGATACCCAGGCCGAGTGCCAATGCGCGCTTCGGCCGCGACCGGCCGGCCACCGAACCGGATGCCTCGCTCATTCGCCGCGGTCCAGCCGGCCCTCGGCCGCCTTGTTGCGGTATTGCAGCGTCAGCAGCACGCCCTTGATCAGCCGGAGCGCCGCCAGGCAAAGCACCAGCGTCAGCGGAGTCCACAGCAGCAGATGCAGCCAGAGCGGCGGATTGAGCGTCACCTCCATCCACAACGCCAGGCCGACGACGATAAAGCCGATGATCAGGATAACGAACACCGCCGGCCCGTCGCCGGCATCGGCGAAGGAATAATCGAGGCCGCAATTGGAGCAGCGATCACCGACCGTGAGGAACCCGGAGAACAGCTTGCCCTCGCCACAGCGGGGGCAGCGGCCATGCAAGCCGGCCGAGATCGGATCGATTGGTGGCCAGATCGCCTTGTCGTCGCTCATGAGGTCCATCCTAGGAGCATTTGCCGCAAAAGATAAGGCGGCCACGTCGCCGCAGCCGCCTTGTCGATTTCCTCAGCTCGATCTCAGTGCGGTTCGATCATCGCGCCGTTCGATGCCCAGACGTAGATCGAGGCAAACAGGAACAGCCACACCACGTCGACGAAGTGCCAATACCAGGCGGCGGCCTCGAAGCCGAAATGCTGCTTGGGCGTGAAGTCGCCCTTCATGGCGCGGATCAGGCAGACCAACAGGAAGATCGTGCCGATGATGACGTGGAAACCATGGAAGCCGGTCGCCATGAAGAAGGTGGCGCCGTAGATCGAATCCCTGAAGCCGAACGGCGCGTGCATGTACTCGTAGGCCTGCACCATGGTGAACAGCATGCCGAGGCCGACGGTCAGCACCAAGCCATTGATCAGGCCCTTGCGGTCGCCGTGGATGAGCGAGTGGTGCGCCCAGGTCACCGTGGTACCTGACAGAAGCAGGATGACGGTGTTGTAGAGCGGCAGATGGAAAGGGTCGAGAACTTCGAGGCCCTTGGGTGGCCAGACGCCGCCGGTGAAGGCGGTACGGGCGTATTGATGGACCTCGCCCGGAAACAGGCTGGCGTCGAAGAAGGCCCAGAACCAGGCGACGAAGAACATCACCTCGGAGGCGATGAACATGATCATGCCGTAGCGCAGATGCAGCGACACGACACGGGTGTGGTGTCCCTCATGCGCCTCCTTGATCGTATCCGACCACCAGGCGAACATCGTGTAGATGACGATCAGCAGGCCGATGAAGAACAACCATGGATTAGCGATGTTGAAACCGAAGATCGGGAAATCGCCGCCCTTGAGATATTGCATGTAACAGACGCCGCCGAACGCGGTCACCAGCGCCCCGACGGAGCCCAGGAAAGGCCACGGGCTCGGGTCGACAAGGTGGTAGTCATGTTGTGGTTTTGCGTGTGCGTCTGCCATGTCAACCCCCGAGGCTTGCTTCGGTATCTGAAATCTTGTTGCGGCGGCCGTCGGCCGGCACCGATGATGCGACCGGCTTGGTCTTGTCGACCGGGAACATCGTGTAGGACAGGGTAATCGTCGTCAGATCCTTCAATTCCGGCGCGTTGACGATGTCGGGATCGACATAGAAGACGACCGGCATGTCCAGCGTCTCGCCCGGCTTCAGCGTCGTGTCGGTGAAGCAGAAACACTCGACCTTGTTGAAGTAAGGTCCGGCCAGTTCCGGCTGCACGTTGAAGGTGGCGCGTCCAGTGATGGGACGGTTGAATTTGTTGGTCGCGCTGAAATGCGCCTCGGCGGTTTCGCCGATCTTGATGGTGATCGAGCGGGCGACCGGCTGGAATTGCCAGGGAACGCCGGCGGTGTTGGCGTCGAAGCGGATGGTGATGTCGCGATCGAGCACCCGATCGGCATATTGCTGGGTCGCCCGTTTGACGGTGCCGCCGTAGCCTGTCGCCTGGCAGAACATCGCATAGAGTGGTACCGCGGCGTAGGCCATGCCGATCATGCCGCCGAAAAACGCGATGCAGACGCCAGCGACGACGCGGTTCGTGTTTTTCTTCGTAGGATCGGTGACTGTTTGCCTGGTCATTGTGAGCTCACATCGAGCCGGGGAAACTGTGACCAAATTTCACGATGGTCGCGACGTAGAATATGACGACCAGCGCCGCCAGCGCGAAACCGATTGCGGCCGAGCGATTGCGGCGGGCCTTCTGCTGACGTTCGGTCAGCGTGACCAGTTCAAGCTTCTTTTCGGCCATGCTCATGCTCCACCGATGGTCAGCGCGCGCGCGACAACGCAATCGCCAAGGTAGGCGGCGAAGATGGCGAAGAGATAGAGCAGCGAATAGCCGAACAAGGCCTTGGCCGGCTTCATCGCCCGGTCGTCATCGGCCATTTGCAGCACCTTCCACGCATACCAGACGAAGCCGGCGCCGAGCAGCAATGCAACGATGCCATAGGCCGGCGTGGTGAAGCCGAGAACCCATGGCAGCACGCCAACCGGTGCGAGGACCAGCGCATAGGCAAAGATCTGGCGCCTGGTCGAGGCCTGGCCGGCGACATTCGGCATCATCGGAATGCCTGCCTTCGCATAGTCCTCCGACTTGAAGAGCGCGAGCGCCCAGAAATGTGGCGGCGTCCACAGGAAAATGATCAGGAACAGCACCAAGCTTTCGAGGCTGACCGATCCGGTTACCGCCGCCCAGCCTATGACCGGCGGAATGGCACCGGCAGCCCCGCCGATGACGATGTTCTGCGGCGTCCAGCGCTTCAGCCACATCGTATAGATGACGGCATAGAAAAAGATGGTGAAAGCCAGAAGCGATGCTGCCAACCAGTTGACCAGCACGCCGAGCGTCATCACCGACAGAACCGACAGCACCAACCCGAAACTCAATGCCTCGCCCGGTCGGATGCGGCCGGCCGGCACGGGACGGCCGGCGGTGCGCGTCATCACCGCATCGATGTCTGCGTCGTACCACATGTTGAGCGCACCGGAGGCGCCGGCGCCGATGGCAATAGCCAGGATCGCGATCACCGCCAGCAGCGGATTGATGGTCACCGGGGCGGCGACCATGCCGACAAACGCAGTGAACACCACCAGCGACATGACGCGCGGCTTCAGCAGGGCGAAGAAATCGCCCGCCGTCGCTTCCGACATGCGGAAGCCCGGCTCGTCGATCAGTCTGTCTTCGGCAAGGGCCATGCGTACTTAAAGTCCATCATTCCGTTGGCCAAAACCGCCGGCCGGCCGGCGGTTCCGTATTAAGGAGGCAACCGCCTACTTGATCTTCGGCAACTGTTCCCACTGGTGGAACGGCGGCGGCGAAGGCAGCTGCCATTCCAGCGTGGTCGCACCCTCGCCCCAAGGATTGGCGCCGGCGACCCGCCTCTTCTGGAACGCCTCGAAGACGCCGAAGAGGAAGATGACGACGCCGACAGCCGAGATGTACGAGCCGTAGGACGACACCATATTCCAGCCGGCGAAGGCATCCGGATAGTCGATATAGCGACGCGGCATCCCGGAGAGACCGAGGAAGTGCTGTGGGAAAAAGACCAGGTTGACGCCGACGAAAGTGACCCAGAAGTGGGTGTTGGCGATCACCGGCGAATACATGTAGCCGGTCATCTTCGGGAACCAGTAGTACCAGCCGGCGAAGATGGCGAAGACCGCGCCCAGCGACAGCACGTAGTGGAAGTGCGCGACCACGAAATAGGTGTCGTGCAGCGGGCGGTCGAGGCCGGCATTGGCCAGCTGCACGCCGGTGACGCCGCCAACAGTGAACAGGAAGATGAAGCCGATCGCCCACAGCATCGGGGTCTTGAGCGAAATCGACCCGCCCCACATAGTGGCGATCCACGAGAAGATCTTCACACCCGTCGGCACCGCGATGACCATGGTGGCAAAGACGAAATAGCGCTGGGTGTCGAGCGACAGGCCCGTCGTGTACATGTGGTGGGCCCAGACGATGAAGCCCACCGCGCCGATGGCAACCATCGCATAGGCCATGCCGAGATAGCCAAACACCGGCTTCCTCGAAAAGGTCGAGATGATATGGCTGATGATACCGAAACCCGGCAGGATCAGGATGTAGACCTCCGGATGGCCGAAGAACCAGAACAGGTGCTGGAACAGGATCGGATCGCCGCCGCCGTCCGGGGCGAAGAAGGTGGTGCCGAAATTGCGGTCGGTCAAAAGCATGGTGATGCCGCCGGCCAGCACCGGCAACGACAGAAGCAGCAGGAAGGCGGTAATCAGCACAGACCAGGCGAAAAGCGGCATCTTGTGCATGGTCATGCCGGGCGCGCGCATGTTGAAGATGGTGGTGATGAAGTTGATGGCGCCAAGAATCGAGGAGGCGCCGGCGATGTGGATTGACAGGATCGCCAGGTCCATGGCCGGTCCGGGCTGGCCCGATGTCGACAATGGCGGATAAAGCGTCCAGCCGCCGCCGACGCCGTAGGCGCCGGGCGCACTCGGGACGAAGGCCGAGAAAATCAGCAGGATGAAAGCCGGCGGCAGCAGCCAGAACGAAACGTTGTTCATGCGCGGGAAGGCCATATCCGGCGCGCCGATCATGATCGGCACCATCCAGTTGGCAAAGCCGCCGATCAGCGCCGGCATCACCATGAAGAAGATCATGATCAGCGCATGCGCGGTGGTGAAAGCATTGTACATGCTCTTGCCGCCGTCGATGGCGGCGTCGCCATTCATGCCGTAGACCATCTGCGCCAGGCCAGTGAATATCTGGATGCCCGGCTCCTGCAATTCCATGCGCATGACGACCGACAAGGCGCCACCGATGCAGCCCGCCATGATCGCGAAGATCAGATAAAGCGTACCGATGTCCTTGTGGTTGGTCGAATACACCCACCGGACCCAGCCATGATACGGCTTGTGGTCGTGGTCGTCGTGAGCTGCAGCGTGCGCCATGGTCGGCTCCGTTCCCTGAATCTTTTCTGGTCGCGGCATCAATTGCCGGCGGCCGCTACCTTGTTCGTGCCATCGACCTCGGCCATCAGCGCCTTGTTGGCGCCGGGAAGGTCGGTTTTGGCTGCCGCCAGCCAGGTCTTGTATTGTGCATCGGAGACGACGCGAATGGCGATCGGCATGAAGGCGTGGTCCTTGCCGCAGAGTTCCGAGCACTGGCCGTAATAGAGGCCTTCCTTGTCGGCCTTGAACCAGACCTCGTTGATGCGGCCCGGCACCGCGTCGGTCTTGATGCCGAAGGACGGCATGGCAAAGGCGTGAATGACGTCGGTCGCCGTCACCAGCACGCGGGTCATGGTGCTGACCGGCACCACCATCTCATTGTCGACGGCGAGCAGGCGCGGATACTCGGCGCGATCTTCCTTGCCGGCAGCAGCCCTGTCGGCATCCTGAAGGATCGCGGAATTAAAGGAAAGCGTGTTGTCGACCTGGTATTCGTAGTCCCAGTTCCACTGATTGCCGGTCGCCTTGACGGTCAGCTTGGCTTCTTCCGGCGGCGTGTATTGCGCGGTCAGCAGCTGGAACGAGGGAATGGCGAGACAGAGCAGGATGACCACGGGACCGACAGTCCAGATGACCTCGATCAGCGTGTTGTGGCTGGTGCGCGACGGCGTCGGGTTGACGCTCGCCCGGAACCGCAAAATGCAGTAGGCGATCAGGAAAAGCACCAAGGCGGTGATCACAATGATGAACGCGAACGAGTAGTTCCCGAACCACTCGATCTGCCGCATAATGTCGGTTGCCGGAGGCTGAAAACTGGTTTCCCAAGGTTGGGGCTGGGCTGCATGAGCGGATGCAGCGGCAAACAACGTGGCGGCGGCACTAGCTACGATTTTGGCGGTTGCCAGGAATTTTCTCATCGCCCTCGTCATCTCCCAGTTCCTCGCGATCGGACCGCAAGAATGTCGAACAATGCCGGGACGGGAATCCCGGACAATTCAAGGCTGGTTCAAACCATACTCTATTTGCCTCCGCAAGAAAGGAGCGCCGGAACCCGTGCGGCATTTTTGCGCGCAAGCGCGGCTGTGGCTTCGTGCTGTGACTGCTTGCCGCGAATCACCGGAGCGGCATCTGGGTAGAATGAGCCGCGCGGCGTGCGGAGCCGTCGCAATTAGGGCGAAATTGGCACTGAAAAGCGCATTGTCGCCTGTGTCGGGGCAGATCGCCAGGGTCTCGTCCTTTACTTGGGTTTAGTGCGGCTTAAAGTGCCGTGATTCGCAATGGAGCCGTCATGAACCCTTGGCTTTCGAGAACCTTGGCGAAGGTCATCTTTGTTGCCGCCGCAATAGCCTTGTCCGGCGCCGGCCTGGCCAATGCCGCGCAGCCAAGCGGCACGGTGAAGTCAACGCATGGGGCGTGGTCGATCATCTGCGATACGCCCGCCGGTGCTACATCCGAACAATGCGTGATGATGCAGAACGTCGTCGCCGAGGACCGTCCGGAAATGGGTCTTTCCGTTGTCGTGCTGCGCACAGCCGACAACAAGGCCGAAATCCTGCGTGTGCTGGCGCCGCTCGGCGTCCTGTTGCCCAACGGCCTCGGCCTCAATGTCGACGGCAAGGATATCGGCCGCGCCTATTTCGTGCGCTGTTTCCAGGATGGCTGCTATGCCGAGGTCATCCTGGAAAAGCCGCTGCTCGACACGCTGAAGACTGGTACGTCCGCCACCTTCATCGTCTTCCAGACGCCGGAAGAGGGCATCGGCATTCCCGTCGACCTCAAGGGTTTCGCCGACGGCTTCGCCGCCCTGCCTTGAGACTTGGTCTTGTAGCACGATCCAGTGATGTTGACCGGCCGAGGTCACGGCAAATCTCATTTCAGATTGTCTGTGCGGGCCTTCGCGCCTACATCGTGGGAAACAATCCTCCTGCGAATGGACCTGCCATGAACAGCCTGATCGGCCAATTTGACATTTCCGACGATCGCATCAAGCAAATCGTTGCCGAGACTATTAACGGCGCCGACGACGGCGAACTGTTTCTCGAATATAGCGAAAGCGAATCGCTGATGTTCGACAATGGCAAGCTGAAGACCGCGAATTTCAACACCGACCAGGGTTTCGGCCTGCGCGCCGTCGCCGGCGAAGCCAGCGGCTACGCCCATTCCAGCGATCTCTCCGAAGCCTCGCTGCTGCGCGCCGCCGATGCCGTTTCGACGGTGAAGAGCGGCTATTCCGGTACGCTTGCCGCAGCGCCTGCCCGCACCAACCGCCATCTCTACGGCGACGGAAACCCTATCCCCTCGCCTTCCTTCGAGGCCAAGGCCAAGCTGCTTCAGGAAATCGATGCATGGCTGCGGGCCGAGGATCCGCGCGTCAGGCAGGTGACGGCGTCGCTCGCCGCCTCCTGGCAGCATGTCGAGATCGTGCGCGCCGACGGCCAGATGGTGCGCGACATCCGTCCGCTGGTCAGGATCAACGTGTCGGTGGTGGTCGGCGACGGCGACCGCCAGGAGAGCGGCTCCTACGGCATGGGAGGCCGCAAGGATTTTGGTGAATTCCTGGTCGAGGACAGCTGGCGGCACGCGGCCAAGGAGGCATTGCGGCAAGCGCTGGTCAATCTCGAAGCGGTTCCAGCACCTGCCGGCACTTTCGACATCGTGCTGTCGAGCGGCTGGCCGGGCGTCATGTTGCACGAGGCGGTCGGCCACGGGCTGGAGGGCGATTTCAACCGCAAGAAGACGTCGGCCTTTGCCGGCCTGCTTGGCCAGCAGGTGGCAGCGAAAGGCGTCACCGTCGTTGACGACGGCACCATGCCCGAGCGGCGTGGCTCGCTTACCGTCGATGATGAGGGCACGCCATCGGCCCATAACGTGCTGATCGACGATGGCAAGCTGGTCGGCTACATGCAGGATCGTCAGAACGCCCGGCTAATGGGCATGAAAGCCACCGGCAACGGGCGACGCCAAGGTTATGCGCACGAACCGATGCCGCGCATGACCAACACCTACATGACAGCAGGCGACATGGAGCCGGACGAGATCATCGCCTCGGTGAAGAACGGCATCTATGCCGTGTCGTTCGGTGGCGGCCAGGTCGACATCACTTCGGGCAAGTTCGTGTTCGGCTGCACCGAAGCCTACATGATCGAGAACGGCAAGGTGACGCAACCGATCAAGGGCGCCATGCTGATCGGCAACGGGCCGGATGCCATGCATCGTGTGGCGATGATCGGCAACGACATGAAGCTCGACACCGGCATCGGCATGTGCGGCAAGGCCGGACAGGGCGTGCCGGTCGGCGTCGGCCAGCCGCATCTCAGGATGAACCAGATGACAGTCGGCGGCACCAGGGTTTGATGGAGTTGACGCCGAATTATCGCCGCTCCGGAACAACCAATCCCCGCCGCCCACTGCCTTGTCATCGCTTTAAGTAGGAGTAGCTTGCGCCTTGAATTTGCCGAGAGCTTCGACTATCTTACATTCGTCTTACACCTAAGGACGTGCCGAGATGGCTGCCGCAGAGAAGCTCGTAACTACGGTCTCGACCAAGGGACAGGTCATCCTGCCCAGCGCGATCCGGAAACGGAGGGAATGGCATGCCGGCACACGCCTTCTGGTCGAGGATACCCCGGAGGGCGTGCTACTGAAGCCTGCGCCAGTCTTCGCCGAGACGCGGCCAGAGGACGTGTTTGGATCGCTGCGCTATAGCGGCAGGCCGAAGACGTTGGAAGAAATGGACGCGGGCGTGCTCGCCGAAGCGCGGCGGCGCCATGCTCGCAATTGATACCAACCTGATCGTCCGCTACCTGACGGGCGATCACCCGTCGCAGTCTTCCCGCGCCCGGGCGCTGATCGATAGCCAGCCGGTCTTTGTCGCCGTCACGGTGATGCTGGAAGTCGAATGGGTGTTGCGCAGCGCCTACGGTTTTGCGCCGCTTGAAATCGCCCGTACGCTACGGGTGTTTAGCGGGCTTCCCACGGTAGAGGTGGAAGACGGGGCGGTCGTGTCGTCCGCGCTCGACCTCTCGGAACAGGGGTTGGATTTCGCTGACGCGCTGCATCTGGGCAAGTCCGCTCACTGCGCTGGCCTCGCGACTTTTGACCGCAAGTTCGTCAGGGCCGCGAAGGCGGCCGGATACGAACGCGTGCAAGAAGCATAGCAGCTCACAGCGGCCCAGCGCGGCACAAAAGCGCGCCACAGGGTCAGCCTGGTTTCAGGCATAGATGCCGGAGCGGACTGCCTCCAGATAGGCAAGCACCTTGTCCGTCTTGCCTTCGCGAACCAGATCGTAGGCGGTCTTTCCGGCCCAACCGGGGATCGGCTGATGCTTGAACCAGATCGCCGCACGATGTTCATCACCGGCCATCTCGCCGGCCATCGCCAGGATACGGACGATGGGACTCAATGCGGCGTCGACCTTGCGCGCACCGGACTTGGCGGCAAGCGTGTTGCGCGCGAGACCGGTCAGCCCCGCCAGTTCTGTCATATTAACCCCTAGCAGTTCAGCGACCCGCCTTGGCGAGAGAAACGGCGCCCGCTCCTCGCCGAAGCGCCATGCCGAAATTTCGAAGGCTGCGGTGCTCATGGCAATTCCCTAGCACAGTCTGAACGACGTGCGTTCAAAATGTGCTTTTTTGGTGCGCGTTTCAGGCCCTGGCTGCTAGCGCCTTCGTCTCGGCTTCTCCAACAGCGCCACGACCTCGACATGCGGCGACCACAGGAACTGGTCGATCGGCGTCACGCTCTTCAGGGCGTAGCCGCCGTCCATGAGGATGCGTAGGTCCCGCGCCAGCGTTACCGGATTGCAAGACACCGCGGCGACGAGCGGCACGTCGGAGCGCGCGATCTGCTTCGACTGGTCCTCGGCGCCGGCGCGAGGCGGGTCGAAGACAACGCCGTCAAAGGCATTCAACTCCTTGAATGTCAGCGGCCTCCGGAACAGGTCGCGACGTTCGCCGGTCACCCGCTTCAGGCCGCTGGCGAAACGGAATGCCCGGTCGAGCGCCGCGAGTGCTGCCGCATCGCCTTCCACCGCATGAACCTCCGATCTTGCGGCTAGGCGCAGCGCGAAGCTGCCGCAGCCGGCGAAGAGATCGGCGACCTTTTTGGCGCGCGCGAAATGCTGGACGACAATGTTGGCCATCGCCTGTTCGGCAGCCTCGGTCGCCTGCAGGAAAGCGCCCGGAGGCACTGCGACGGCGACGCCACCAAACAGGACGACCGGTTTGTTTGGTTCGATAATGACCTCGCCGTCGACCGACAGCCTGGCTAGCCGCTCGGCGATGACGAAGTTGGAAGCGACGCGGCGCTGGTTCTCGCCGAGCTTGCCGGAATCGTGAACCGCGACATCGAGGCCGGAACCGGTCACCGTCACCGCCATGTGGAACGATTTGGTCGTGGTGCAGATCAGTCCGGCAAGCATCCTCAAACGGTCGAGCGCAGCGACGATCTGCGGCAGCGAGATCGGGCATTCCTCGATCGAGATGATCTCGGATGACAGCGCGCGAACAAAGCCGAACTGCATTCCCGCCTCGCTCCGCCGGGCGGTGAAGACGACGCGGCGGCGCGTGTGCGGCGCGCACGGCACCAGCGCCCCGACATCGCAAGCGATGCCCTTGCTCTTCAGCGCATGCACGACCTTTTCGCGCTTCCACCGGTGATAGGCTTCAGTCTCGAGATGCTGGACGGCGCAGCCGCCGCACGCGCCGAAATGCCGGCACGGCGGATCGACCCGCAACGGCGAAGCCTCAAGGACCGACATCAAGGTGGCGCGATCTTTCTCCCGCGCGGCGGTGACGACCTCTCCCGGCAGCGCGAACGGAATGAAAACCTCTCCGGTTTCCGTCTCGGCGATGCCGTCGCCCTGCGACCCCAACCTTGCGATCGTGAAACGGGTGCTCATCGCTTCTGGGTCTCGACGTCCTTGATGCCGCCGAGCAGGAACTCGCGGTTGCCGTCGCCGCCCTCTATCGGTGACAGATGAAGCCCCAGCGAGCGCCAGCCGGGAATGGCATCGAGCCAGTCCTGCATCAGGCCGGCAATGCGCGCCGCATCATAGGGGTCCTTCAGCAGGCCGCCCTTGCCGATCGCCTCGCGGCCGGCCTCGAATTGCGGCTTGACCAGAAACACAGCTTTTGCGCCATTCCTGGCCAAGGCAAGCGCCGGCGGCAGCGCCAGTTTCAGCGATATGAAGCTGACATCCGAGACGATGAAATCCGGCACACGGCCGCCGAGATCGGCGGCCGATAGTTCGCGCGCATTCAGGCCTTCAATTACCGTCACGCGCGGATCGCCGGCAATGTCGGAGTGCATCTGGCCGTGCCCGACATCGATCGCCGTGACATGCGCCGCGCCGCGTTCGAGCAGCACCTGCGTAAAGCCGCCGGTCGAGGCGCCGACATCGAGCGCTTCGTTGCCGGTGGGGTCGAGGGCGAAATGGTCGAGACCAGCCTTCAGCTTCAGTGCAGCGCGCGACACGTAACCTTGCGCCGGATCGTCAACGACGATGTTGCACTCAGGCAGAACGGCCTGGCCCGGCTTGAGGGCGACGATGCCATCGACCGTCACGGTGCCGCGCTCGACCGCGTCGCGGGCACGCGAGCGGCTGGCAAACAGGCCGCGCTGGACGAGCAATTCGTCGAGCCGCTGGCGTATGCTGGCTGGCGGAAGGGAAGTCATCGGCCTTCATGGCGAAAGCCAACGATGATGGCAAGGAATTTGGCGATCAGACAAGGCATAGTTGGAAAGGCGGTGAGCGCATCAAGCCGCTGCGCTGTTTGTCGAGCCTCGCACGAGACCCGACGCAATGCTAAGAAAGAGATGCCGTTTAGCCGTCGAAACGTGGAGGAGGAACATGCTGACGGGAACCTGCCACTGCGGCGCAGCCCACTGGACCCTGGAGGGCGATCCCGGTTCGATCACTGCCTGCAATTGCACACTTTGCCGTCGCTACGGCACGCTCTGGGCTTACGACTATGTCGACGAACGCATCCGCCTTGCCGGGCCCGTAAGCGCCTATCGGCGCGTCGGAAAGGCTCATCCTTCGCTTGAGATTCTCTTCTGCCCAACCTGCGCTTGCGTCCTGGCCTGGCGCGGTTTGCATCCCGAGGCGGCTGGGCGCTACCGCATCGCCGTCAATGTGAGGCTTGCGCCGCCCGAGGCCGTCGCCGATCTCCCGATCGACCATTTCGAGGGTCTCGATACATTCGAGGATTTGCCGAGAGATGGTCGCTGTGTGCGGGACATGTGGTTCTAGTTTCTAGAGTCTCTTCGGGATCATGCTTTAGAATATGGTCCGCGAAACCCGCCGTTCGACGGCCGGCGTCAGACCGTCGCTGCTGTCGCCGGACACCTGTGTGCGCGCCGGTCAGCGGAACTGGACGCCTTCGGCAAGGTATCGGGCACGACGACGAATTGCGGCGCCTGCTTGTAGGAGAAGCCGCCACGGATTTCGCCGATCTTGCCGGCGACGACGCCCATCACCGCCTCTTCGAGTTTGCGGTCGTAGCGCGTTTCGGCTGTAGCCGACAAGACGAAGATGGCCGCAAGCGCGATGCCGCCCAAAAGCGATCTCATTGGTCTGCTTTCCCCTGCCTGTTGCCTTCTAGCAGGGCAGCGTTGAAGAACGGCCAAAGGACACGGTAAGCAAATCGCCAAACGGCAGCGTAAACAGCATGTTACGATTGTTCGCCGGTAATTTGATTCAAGCGTTTGAGATATTGATTCAGACTAGCATCTTGCAGCCAAGTTGAATCGCGTCGGCGTCGCGGGAATGCGTCTAAAAGCTAGGCGCGCTGGGCCTGCGCGGTATGCCCCAGCGCCACGAACACGGTGCGCACGATGCCGGCGCTGTCCAGCCCGGCATCGGCATACATCTTTTCCGGCTTGGCATGGTCGACAAATGTATCGGGCAGCACCAGCGGGCGCACCTTCAGGCCGCTCTCCAGCAGCCCTTCATGGGCCAGGAACTGCAGCACATGGCTGGCGAAGCCGCCGATCGCGCCCTCTTCCACCGTCACCAGTATCTCGTGTGAACGGGCCAGCCGCCGGATCAGGTCCTCGTCGAGCGGCTTGGCAAAACGGGCATCGGCGACCGTGGTCGAAAGCCCGGCCGCGCCAAGCTCCTCGGCCGCGGCCAGGCAATCCTGCAGCCTGGTGCCGAAGGAAAGCAGCGCAACCTTGGTGCCTTCCCTGACGATCCGGCCCTTGCCGATCTCCAATACCGAGCCGCGTTGCGGCATCTCGACACCAACGCCGTTACCGCGCGGGTAGCGGAAGGCGATCGGGCCGTCATCGTAGCTTGCGGCGGTGCGTACCATGTGGCGCAGCTCGGCCTCATCGGCCGCGGCCATGACGACGAAACCGGGCAGCGTCGCCAGGAAGGTCGTGTCGAAGGCGCCGCAATGGGTGGCACCATCGGCGCCGACGAAGCCGGCGCGATCGATCGGAAAGCGCACCGGCAATTTCTGGATCGCCACGTCGTGGACGACCTGGTCGTAGGCGCGCTGCAGGAAGGTCGAGTAGATCGCCGCGAAAGGCTTGAAGCCTTCCGTGGCAAGGCCGGCGGCGAAGGTCACCGCATGTTGCTCGGCGATGCCGACATCGAAGGTCCTCGCCGGAAACGCTTCGCCGAACAGATCAAGCCCGGTGCCGTTCGGCATGGCGGCGGTGATGGCGACGATGCGGTCGTCCTCTCGGGCCTCCTGGATCAGGCTTTCGGCAAACACCTTGGTGTAGCTCGGCGCATTGGCGGGCGCCTTGGCCTGGGCGCCGGTGATGACGTCGAATTTGTTGACGCCATGATATTTGTCGGCCGCCGCCTCGGCCGGGGCGTAGCCCTTGCCCTTCTGGGTCACGACATGGATCAGCACCGGGCCGTCGGCATTGTCGCGGACGTTCTTCAGCACCGGGATCAGGTGCTCGAGGTTGTGACCGTCGATCGGGCCGATGTGGTAGAACCCCATTTCCTCGAACAACGTGCCGCCGGTGACGTAACCGCGCGCATGCTCGACCGCTCGCTTGATGGCGCGATCGGCGCGCTCGCCGAGATACGACGTCAGCTTCTTGCCGAAATCGCGCAAGCCTAGATAGGTCTTGCCCGACGCCAGACGGGCCAGATAGGCGCTCATTGCGCCGGTCGGCGGAGCGATCGACATATCGTTGTCGTTCAAGATGACGATCAGCCGGGCATCGAGTGCGCCGGCATTGTTCATCGCCTCATAGGCCATGCCGGCCGACATGGCGCCGTCGCCGATGACGGCAATGACATTGTTGCGGCCATCGGACAGATCGCGCGCCATCGCCATGCCGAGGCCGGCTGAAATCGAGGTCGAGGAGTGGGCTGCGCCGAACGGATCGTATTCGCTCTCGACGCGACGCGTGAAGCCGGACAGGCCGCCCTCCTGCCGCAGCGTGCGGATGCGGTCGCGGCGGCCGGTCAGGATCTTGTGCGGATAAGCCTGGTGGCCGACGTCCCAGATCAGCCGGTCGTCCGGCGTGTTGAAGACGTAATGCAGCGCGACAGTCAGTTCAACGACGCCGAGGCCGGCGCCGAGATGGCCCCCGGTGTGGGAAACGACGTCGATCAGTTCGGCGCGAAGCTCTGACGCCAGCTGCGGCAGGTCGCCTTCGGCAAGCGTGCGCAAATCGGCTGGGACGCGGACCTTGTCGAGAAGCGGCGTATCGGGCTTTGCGTTCACTGTTTGCGAGCCTGGTCAGATTTTCTGTTCATCGTGAAATATGCCGCTGGCCGGCGAATGTAAATGTGGCGGTAACGCGCATCAGCTTTCGGGCAGCGGGATGAACTCTTGCTCGTCTCCAGGAACGATATCGAAGCGGCCCGTCTTCCATTCTTCTTTCGCCTGCTCGATGCGTTCCTTTGAGGACGATACGAAATTCCACCAGATATAACGTTTCGAACCGAGCGAAGCGCCGCCAAACAGCATGAAATGGGCGCTGCGTTCCGATGAGACAACGATTTCATCACCGGGCCGGAAAACCAGCAGCCGCTCGGCCGGGAAGCGGTCACCGGATATCGAAACCTCGCCTTCCAGCGTATAGATGGCGCGCTCCTCGGCATCGGCCGGGATTTTCACGCTGGCACCCGGCGCCAGCCTGAGATCGGCATAAAGCGTGTCCGAAGCGGTGGCGACCGGGGAGCGCAGTCCGGAAAACGCACCGATGATCACACGGCCGCTAACCCCCTCCGCATCGATTTCGGGCAGGCGCAGGGCCGCGGTGTTCTCGAAGACCGGCGCGACTTCTTCCTTGCCGTCCGGCAGCGCCAGCCATGTCTGCAGGCCGGAAACCGACATCGGCGCGCCGCGCAGTTCTTCCGGCGTGCGCTCCGAATGGACGATGCCACGGCCGGCGGTCATCAAATTCACGTCCCCGGGCTGGATTACCATCTCGGTGCCGAGCGAATCGCGGTGCCTGATCTTGCCATCGAACAGGTAAGTCACCGTAGACAGGCCGATATGTGGGTG
Source organism: Mesorhizobium sp. M0019 (assembly GCF_040323975.1). NCBI lineage: Bacteria > Pseudomonadati > Pseudomonadota > Alphaproteobacteria > Hyphomicrobiales > Phyllobacteriaceae > Mesorhizobium > Mesorhizobium sp. M0019. The sequence goes on from NZ_JAMYVK010000040.1 coordinate 44,211, forward strand.
CGGACGCACGTCGAGCGCCTGGCCCGCTCGCAGTACGGCTGGACCCATGCGGTCGAAGAAGATGAAGGGTCCGACCAGCCGGCGCCTGGCCGTCGGCAAGGCGCGGCGAACCTGAAATCCGCCGATGTCCTTGGCGTTCGGAATGACCATCAGCTCGATCTGATCGCTGGCGAAGGCATCGCCCATCTGCGGATCGTTTCCGGGAAAGAAGCTCACGCGGTCTCCTCAGGCGAAGCGAAGTACGGATTTGGCCTTCGCCTTGGCCGCCACCTCTTCGCGATTGCGCGGATGCTGCGTCGTCTCGAGGCTGTCGAGCAATTCGCGCGCCGAGGCGGCAATGGCCTCGACGGCATGGTCGAACGCATGCTGGTTCTGTTTCGACGGCCGCGTCGTTCCGCTCAGCTTGCGGACGAACTGAAGCGCGGCATCGCGGACCTCGTCATTGGTTGCCGGCGGATCGAAATTGAACAGGGTTTTGATGTTTCTGCACATCGTTCGCAATCTCCTCTCGTCCTGGAGCCGTTTCAAACGGGATGAGTTTTACCCTCAATCGTGATGATGTCCAAAGCCGGTAAGCAAAATTGTCGTTCGAGGCCGCGCCTCAATCCGCGTCCAACGGCTCTATCCCCACCGGCTTGCCGTCACGCGACAGCCTGATTTTCTCGACCTTGTCCTCGGCCGCCTTCAGCAGCCGGTCGCAATGCGCCTTCAGCGCCTCGCCGCGCTCGTAGATGCGGATCGACTGGTCGAGCGGAACGTCGCCGCGCTCCAGATCGTCGACGATCCTCTCCAGCGCCTCGAGCGCCTGCTCGAAGCTCATCGCCTTGACATCCTCGTTAGTCTCACCAGCCATCATCTATCCCTTCATCAGCCGCCCGACATGGGCGGCGACTGAAAATGCCAATCCCTGCAGATCGTAGCCGCCCTCGAGCACGCTGACGAGCCGGTTGCGGCTACGGCGCCCGGCTCGTTCGAGCAACTGGCCGGTCGCCCAGTCGAAATCATCCTCGGTCAGGTTGATCTCGGCCAGCGGATCGCGGTGGTGGGCATCGAAACCGGCGGAGATGATGATGAGGTCGGGCGCAAAATTGTCGAGCGCCGGCAGGATGCGTGACAGAAAGGCGTCGCGGAAACTATCGCTGCCGCTCTGCGGCGCCAGCGGCGCGTTGACGATGTTGCCGGCGCCGGTTTCGCTCACGGCCCCGGTTCCCGGGTAAAGCGGCATCTGGTGTGTCGAGCAATAGAGCACCGATGGATCGTCCCAGAAAATGTCCTGCGTGCCGTTGCCGTGATGCACATCCCAGTCGACGACGGCGACGCGGTCGGCGCCATGGTTCTTCTGCGCGTAGCGTGCCGCGATCGCGGCGGTGTTGAACAGGCAAAAGCCCATGGAGGTGGTCTTTTCGGCATGATGGCCGGGCGGCCGTGCGGCGACGAAGACGTTGTCGGCACGGCCGGTGAAGACGTCGTCGACCGCGGCGTTGGCTGCGCCGATCGCGGTCACGGCCGCCTGCCAACTCTTCGGGCTGGCGGTGGTGTCGGCGTCGATACGGGCGATGCCGGTGTCCGGAATCGCTGCGCGGACACGTTCGACGAATTCGGGCGGATGCGCGTAGAGGATGGTTGCCTCGTCGCCTTCGGGCGCCTGGACGCGATCGAGCGCCGCGAAGGCCTCGTCGTCAAGCACACGCTCTATGGCGCGCAAACGGTCCGGCCGCTCCGGATGACCGGGCGGTGTTATGTGCTCGAGGAAAATCGGGTGGGTGTAAAGTCTCGTGACCATGCCCCGATATAGGCGCGCCTCGCCGCTTTGGCCATGTTTTCGCGCGCTGGTGACTCGATGTTCAACAGGGTTTAGGCAACCGGCGTCGGCTGAGCCCACCGCGAGCCGCCTTGGGATCGGCGAAAAGATGACCTCAGGCCGGTGATCGGTCAACCTCGGGCTGCATCGCCGACGGTCGGTCAGGCTGAGGCAGCTTGCCGGTGCGATTGAGCAGCCCTTCCAGAAGAACCTTGAACGCCTTCACTGCCTTCTTCGACGTCGCTTCGGGATCGTTCGAATTTGCGATCCACTGCGCCGCATGCAACGAGGCGCCGCTGACCAGCCTTGCCGCGGCTTCGGGATCGACGGCGAGAATTGTCCCCTCGTCGCTCAGTCTTTGCAGGCTCTCTGTCATCGAGCGGATGCATGTGCTCTGGCTTGGCCATTGCGATGGATCGCCGAGCACCGCCGGCCCGTCACGAAGCACGATACGCTGGATCTCCGGCTCCAGCGCCATCTCGATATAGGCGGTGCATTCGTCGACAAAGCCCTGCCAGAGATTGTCCGGCTTGGCCGAAACGACCTTCAGCCGGGCTGCCATTTCGGCGTCGATCTCGGCGATAACCGCCTGGAGTAGGCCCTTCTTGTCTCCGAAATGATGATAGAGCGCACCGCGCGTCAGCCCGGCCGATGCCGTGAAATCGTCCATCGAGGCTTCGGCATAGCCGAGCGTGCCGAAGGCCTTGCGCGCCGCCCCGATCAGCTTGGCGCGGGTTTCGGCAATCATCTCCTTGCGTGGTCTATGCATGCTCTGGCCCTATTAACATACGTCTCGTATGCCAATTGACATACGCCGCGTATGATCTATTTAAACTCATACGCCACGTATGTAATCGCCGAACCGGCCGTTGTCGAGGAGCCAGACCATGCAAAATCCCTATTCCCAGATCTTTCGCGCGCCCGGCGCCAAGGGCTTTGCCGCCGCCGGCTTCGCTGCCCGGCTGCCGATCGCCATGGCTCCGATCGGGATCGTCGCGATGCTGTCGCAGACCGATGGCGAATACTGGCTGGCCGGCGCCGTCTCCGCGACATATGCGCTGGCCAACGCTTTCGTCGCCCCGCAGGTATCACGGCTGGTGGACCGCCTCGGCCAGACGCGGATTGTGGTGCCGACCACAGTAATTTCCACGCTCGCTTTCGCGATCCTGATTGCGGCGGCCAATCAGCATTGGCCGATATGGACGCTATTCGTCTCGGCGCTGCTCGCCGCCGTCATGCCCAGCATCCCGGCAATGGTGCGCGCACGCTGGACCGAGATTTTTCGCAACCGCCCCGAGCTGAACACGGCGTTCGCCTTCGAGTCGGCGGCGGACGAACTGGTGTACATCGCCGGCGCATCGCTGTCGGTAGGGCTGAGCGTCGCGTTTTTCCCGGAAGCGGGAGTGCTCGCGAGCACATTGTTCCTCGCCTTCGGTTCGACGGCCTTCATCCTGCAGCGCTCGACCGAACCGCGAGCCCGACCGGTGGAACATGGTTCAGGCGGCTCGGCAATCCGCCTGCGGCCGGTCCAGATCATCACCTTGGCCCTGATCTTCATCGGCGCGACCTTCGCCACCACGGAGGTGAGCACCGTGGCGATCACCAAGGAGCTTGCCCAGCCGGGCGCCGCCAGCTTCGTCATCGGCGTCTACGCGCTTGGATCGTTCGTCGTCGGCATCATCATCGGCGCCCTGAACCTGAAAGTGCCGCTGCAGATTCAGCTTGCCATCGCAATCGCCATCATTGCGCTTACCACGCTGCCGCTGCTCGTCGCCGACACCGTGCCGCTGCTGGCACTGGCCGTCTTCGTCAGCGGCGTGGCAATCTCGCCGACCTTCATCACGGCATTCGGCCTGATCGAGCGGCGCGTGCCCGAGGCGGTGCTGACCGAAGGCGTGACCTGGGTGATGACCGGCATCGGCATCGGCATGGCGCTCGGCTCGTTCGCCGCCGGCTGGGTGGTGGACGCTTTCGGCGCGCATAACGGGTTCTGGGTATCGGTGGCATCGGGCACAATCGCGCTGGTCATCGTGCTCGCCGGCCAGCGCAGCCTTGTCGCGCCGGACTGCGACATGGCTGCATGCGACGCAGCCGCGGTCGCTGCGGAATAGTTTCCGGCGCGTCCGGTCCCGAGGCGGGGCCGGACGCATACCAGCATCGTGAGAATGGCCTAAAGAATCTCGGTCTTGGCGATGTGGATGCCAAAACCTTCGAGGCCGACATAATGGCGCTCGCGCGAGGCGATCAGATTGATCGAGGAAATGCCGAGATCCTTGAGGATTTGCGCGCCGAGGCCGATCTCGCGCCATTCGTTCTCGCGGCGGCGAGCCTCTTCATGATCCTCGCGGTCGCCGGCAGCCGGGCGCTTGCGCTCCTGATGGGCGACGCCGACCGAGCCTTCGCGCAGATAGACGATGACGCCGCGCTGGCGCTCGCCCATCGCCTTCATTATGGCGTCCAGCCGGTGGCTGGTGCCGAAGACGTCGCTGACCACGTCCTCGGAATGAAGGCGCACCGGCACCTCGACGCCGTCGCGGATATCGCCAAAGACGACCGCCACGTGATGCATGGAATCCCAGGGCAGCGTGTAGGTGAAGACCTGTGCCTTGCCGCCGGGCGTCTCGATGTCCGAACAGGCGACGCGCTCGACCAGCGTTTCCTTGCGTTGCCGGTAGGCGATTAGGTCGGCAACCGAAATCTGCTTCAACCCGTGCTTTTCCGCGAAGGCCTGCACCTGCGGGCCACGCATGACAGTGCCGTCATCATTGACCAGCTCGGAAATGACGCCGACCGGCGGCAGGCCGGCGAGCTTGCAGAGGTCGACAGCGGCTTCGGTATGGCCCGAACGCATCAGCACGCCGCCTTCGCGCGCGATCAGCGGAAAGATGTGGCCGGGGCGCACGAAATCGGACGCGCCGACATTGCCATTGGCGAGATTGCGCACCGTCAGCGTGCGGTCGTCCGCCGAAATGCCGGTCGTGGTGCCGTGCTTGAAGTCGACGCTGACGGTAAAGGCAGTGGTGTGGGCCGAATCATTGTCGGCGACCATCGGCGACAGGTTGAGCCGCTTGGCTTCCTCGCGCGGCATCGGCGTGCAGACGATGCCCGACGTGTTGCGAACGATGAACGCCATCTTTTCCGGCGTGCAATGGACGGCGGCTACGATCAGGTCGCCCTCGTTCTCGCGGCCGTCATCGTCCATAACGACGACGATCTCGCCGCGCTCGAAGGCGCGTAGGGCTTCAACGATCTTCTTCTGGTCGTAAGGCATAAGTGCTCGCTTCGCTCGCAGGGAATAGGGGAGTAGGGCAGTACGGGAGTAGGGGAAAGGAAAAAATGCTGTTGTGGGAGTTGCGTAACCTACTCCCCTACTCCCCTACTCCCCTCCCGTTTGTCCCCGATGACGCAGATAATGATCGGCAATGGCGCAGGCAACCATCGCCTCGCCGATCGGTACGGCGCGGATGCCGACGCATGGATCGTGCCGGCCCTTGGTCATGATCTCGACGTCGTTACCGTCCTTGTCGATCGACTTTCGCGGCGTCAGGATCGACGAGGTCGGCTTGACGGCGAAACGCGCGACGATCGCCTGGCCGGTCGAGATGCCGCCGAGGATGCCGCCGGCATTGTTGGATAGGAAGACCGGCTTGCCGTCATTGCCCATGCGCATCTCATCGGCATTCTCCTCGCCGGTGATGCGGGCGGCCTCGAAACCGTTGCCGATCTCGACGCCCTTGACGGCGTTGATCGACATCAGGCCGGCGGCGATGTCCTGGTCGAGCTTGGCGTAGATCGGCGCGCCAAGCCCCGCCGGAACGCCGTCGGCGACGATCTCGATGACCGCACCGACCGAGGAGCCCGCCTTGCGGATGCCGTCCAGATATTTGGTGAAGACGGCGACGGACGCCGGATCAGGCGTGAAGAACGGGTTTTCGGCGTCGCCGACGAAATTCCAGTTCCAATTGGCGCGATCGATCGAATTATCGCCCATCGACACCAGCGCGCCGCGCACCACCATGCCGGGCACGACCTTGCGGGCAAGCGCTCCGGCGGCCACCCGCGCCGCCGTCTCACGCGCCGAGGAGCGGCCGCCGCCGCGGTGATCGCGCAGGCCGTATTTGACCTCGTAAGTGTAATCGGCATGGCCTGGCCGGAACTGACGGGCGATGTCGCCATAATCCTTGGAGCGCTGGTCGACATTGTCGATCAGCATCGACACCGGCGTGCCGGTGGTGATCATCGTCTCACCGTCCTCATCGAGGATGAAGCCGGACAGGACCTTCACCTCGTCCGGTTCGCGACGTTGCGTCACAAAACGTGACTGGCCCGGGCGGCGCTTGTCGAGTTCGGCCTGGATCTCGTCGCGAGTGAAGCGGATCCCTGGCGGACAGCCGTCGACGACGCAGCCCAGCGCCGGCCCATGGCTTTCGCCCCAGGTGGTGACGCGGAAAAGATGGCCGAACGTGTTGTGCGACATGGAACCAGCCCTGCCGGCGTCGGAGCCGGCTCAGCGCATGACCCCGAAAATCGGAGCGATTTTCGGAAAGGATCATGCACAAAATCAAAAGTGCTACAGCGTCCCTTGCGCGTCCAGCCGGACGCGCGGCGCTGTCGCCTGCCTTCTATTGGCGTTTTCCACAGTGGTCAAACTGTGATCCCGCGGATTTAGTTTTGACACATTCGATTGGTTTCTGCTCAGTTCCGTTCCGTTGGACCGAGCCGCTGTACCGGCAATGATTAAAGAGGACGATGATGCGTATCCTGATTGGCGCTGTTGCCGCCACGCTGTTGATTTCCACCGCCGCCTTCGCCGGCCAGACCGAAGGCCTGATCAAGAAGGTCGATAAGGATGCGCTGACGCTGACGCTGGACGACGGCAAGTCCTACAAGCTGAACGCCGAAACCGACCTCGATGCGCTGAAGCCAGGCATGGACATCGTCCTCGCCTACGACGTGACGAATGGCGAGAACGTCGTCACCGATATGGAACTGCCGGACACCGGATCGACGGAATAGGGCGCGTCGATATTCAGCTGAGGCCGGCCCGACCTGATCTCAATATACGCTACGTCATCGGTCTCAAAGCCACTCCAGGCGCCGGCCGTCCAGCCTGAGCACGCGGTCCTGCGGCACTTCCATGCTGACCGCATCTTGTTCGGACATCCCCAGCACGAAGCGGAACAGCGCGCGCATGACGCCACCATGGGTCACGCAGACCGTCTGGCGATCGAGCGAGTCGAACCACGGCTTCACCCGTTCGAGCAGCATCTGATAGCTTTCGGCGCCTTCGCCGGGCGGCTGGAAGTTCCATTTATCGAGGCGTCGGTGCCTGGTCGAACCGGGATCGTTCGCCTCGAGTTCGGCAAAGGTGAAACCCTGCCAGTCGCCAAAGCTCAATTCTACGAGCAGCGGCTCGGTACGATAGGCGTGCGGATCGAGCTTCATCGCCGCGCGCAGGCGCTCCATCGTCTCGCGCGTGCGCCGCATCGGGCTGGCGACAAATTCGAAATCTTCGGGCTTGTCGATGAGTTCGGCCAGCCTGCGCCCGTTGCGGCTAGCCTGCTCGCGGCCAAGCTCGTTGAGGTCGGTATCGGCCTGCCCCTGCAGCCGGGCCTCGGCGTTCCACGCCGTCTGGCCGTGGCGCACGATATAGACGAGCGGGTACATCAGGTCTTCCGGAAGAGGTCAGACGGTGGCGTCAGTCCTTGACCGTCGAAATATCCGGCGCGTCGACCGCCTTCATGCCGACGACATGATAGCCGGAATCGACATGATGGATCTCGCCGGTGACGCCGCGCGAAAGGTCGGACAGGAAATAGACGCCGGAATCGCCGACCTCCTCCTGCGTGACCGTCTGCTTCAACGGCGAATTGTATTCGTTCCACTTCAGGATATAGCGGAAATCGCCGATGCCGGATGCGGCAAGCGTCTTGATCGGGCCGGCGGAGATCGCGTTGACGCGGATCTTCTTGGCGCCGAGGTCGACGGCCAGATAGCGCACGCTGGCTTCGAGTGCCGCCTTGGCGACACCCATGACGTTGTAGTGCGGCATCACCTTTTCCGCGCCGTAATAGGTCAGCGTCAGCAGCGAGCCGCCGTCGGTCATCAGCGCCTCGGCGCGTTTGGCGATGGTGGTGAAGGAATAGACCGAAATATCCATGGTGCGCAGGAAATTGTCGCGCGTCGTCTCGACATAGCGGCCGGTCAGCTCGTCCTTGTCGGAAAAGGCGATGGCGTGGACGAGGAAATCGAGCTTGCCCCAATGGCTGGCGATATCGGCGAACACCGCATCGAGGCTGGCCGGGTCGGTCACATCGCAATGGCCGGCGACATGCGCGCCCAGTTCCGCGGCAAGCGGCTCGACGCGTTTCTTGAACGCCTCGCCCTGATAGGTCAGCGCGATCTCGGCGCCATGGTCGACACAGGCCTTGGCGATGCCGTAAGCGATCGAGCGATTGTTGGCGATGCCAAGGATAAGGCCGCGCTTGCCGGCCATAAGGCCCCGTCCACCCGCCATGTCAGCGCTCTCCGCAAGGTTCTCTACTTTGTGAAGTGCCTATCGCACAGCCACAGTGCCCCTTCAAGCGTTCAAAGCGGACAGTTCGGGGGACAAAGCCGCTGGTCTACAGAGCCGCGCGTCCTTTGGGCGCGCAAAGGACGCTGTAGCGCCTTGACCTTGCAGTCGTGGGCCAGTGGAAAAATCTGACACTGGTATCGGTGTGGCACGGCGGAAGATGACCCTTTGGCGGAAGTTCGTTGGCCCGTGGCCGAAGTCACGCTCATGACCCCAAGCCGACAATGGAACCGCTTACATCGAACGACCGCTTGATGTCGCTACCGAGTCCTTCCGTCACAGCAGAAATCCCGTCTCGAATCCTTTGCCACGTGTAGGTTTGACCTCCGGAAGCCGAGAATTACAGATAGACTTATATTAGTGAATGATATATTAGATACGGGGACGCGAGGGGCCGCTAGTGTACTCGGATGGCCGTCCTTTCCTTAGATTGATTGGGCCATTCGCGATTGAGAGCGCGGATGGCGCGGACGTCACGCCGCATGGCAGACGGTCTAAAGCGCTCTTGGCCATGCTCGCCCTGGCACCCAAAGGTACGCGGAGCCGAAAATGGCTGCAAAGCAAGCTCTGGAGCACTCGCGGCGAGGAGCAGGGTGCAGCAAGCTTGCGGCAGGAACTGTCCGAGGTTCGGAAGTCGCTCCGCAGCGCCGGCCTTGATCTAATCTCGACCGATCGTGATGTGGTTCGACTCGACGTCGCTTCGATCGGCATCGATTTGAACGATCCGCCCGAAGGCTCTGCCACGCGTGATCTGCTTGAGGGCCTCGATATTCGCGATCCAGAGTTCGAGGATTGGCTTCGTGAGCAAAGAAGCCAATGGCCCCGGCCTCGCACAGTGCCAGCAAACGTCTCTCCTGTTGCCGCGGCAGATCAGTTGTCCGGACAGCGAAGCGCCTCACTTCTGAATTCGTCGCGGCTATGCTTGGGCCTGGTTCGCGATGCCAGGTGGACGGAGGGCTCCGCTAACAGGGCCGTCAGCGACCTTGTCCTGGATCTGGTGGTTCGATCGATCCTGAATTTCGAAGTGGTCGACGTCGTGGATTTTCAAGCGCAGGGACCGCTGACCCAAGCGCCTGACACAGCGCTACCAGACTGGCTGTTGCAAACCAGGGCAACGGTGGTGGGTGACAGAGTGGGCCTGACATTTGCATTAATTGCGCCCGGTGACAGCCGGCTCTTGTGGTCGCATACGGATTTTCTCGAGCCGGCCGACCTGACTGGCCCGGCGAGCCTGAAGCTGATGTCGTTGGTCAATCAGATCGTGTTTTCGATCCTCGAATTCGTTCTCGATCCTAAGTCCATCCGCGACGAGCCCCGACACCGGGCGTCTCGGCTTGCATTGACAGCGCTGCGACAGGTATTCCGCATGCGCGATACGGACCTGGATTCGGCGGAGCGCATGCTCGCCGAAGCATATGAGCTCGACCCGCGTAGCACGTATCTGGGGTGGCAGCTGTTTGTGTTTGTCACCCGCTTAGGCGAGAGACGGGTCGGCCGCTCGGGCACCTTTCACGATCAGGTTCGGGAATGCGCCAGTCGCGCCGTCGAAGTGGCCCCCTTCAATCCTATCACCCTGGCGTTGGCCGCTCATGCCCATTCGTTCGTCTTTCGTGAATACGCACAGGCACTGGAACTCGCCGATCGAGCGATAGCCGCTAACCCGCTACAAGCCATTTGCTGGGACATGCGTGCCTTGACGCTCGGCTATCTCGGCGAAGTGAAGCGTGGCTATGAGGATGCGATGCGCGCACGTGCACTGGGCGGGCCTCCCCTGTATCGTTACTGCATCGATACCACGTGCTGCATCTTGGCAACTCTGAACGGGCGCTTCGAGGAGGGGATACGTCACGGCGAGCGTGTCCTTGCGCAGCAACCCACATACCTACCCGCTTTGAGATACTCGGCTGCCTGCCACGGGCATTTGGGGCAGACTGTGGAGGCAGTTCGAACTATCGAACGCTTGCGCGCCTGGGAGCCGGATTTCTCGCTCGAGCTGCTTTCGGAGGAGAATTATCCAATTGCAGGCGTACTCGGAGTTTCGGTTATCAAGAGCGGGTTGTCGCGAATAACGCTGCCAAGGTACGCACCCTAGCGCTGCGCACCGCAGGCGTTACGTCGAGGCTCCGACCACCAGTTGGCGCGGATCAAATTTAGAAGCTTTAGTTGAGGGGTGGACATGACGTCGACAATTGATCTTAATAACAAGTTGTTTAACGCCCGCTTCTTAGTAAGTGGATCGGCCATAAGGCAATATCCGCTGATATTGGGTGACGCAAAACCTGAAAAATCTCTTGAGGAATACATCAAAAATAGAGGCGGCGAAAAACTGCATCCTTTCGTGTCTATGATGACCAAGAGCAGCGTTCTGTCGATTCAAGAAGAGCAGATCGTGATAACGATTTCTGATGACCCTGTGGAGGGTGCCATGCGCCTTTCGCCAGCCTTCTTGGCGGGGCCGAGCGCAGGTCGAGGTCGAGGCAGGGGCAGAGGACGCGGACGAGGACGGGGACGCGGCAGAGGGCAAACGGCTTTCGAAACTGGCGAGGAGGCTTTGCCGGCGTGGCACGACAAGCGTGCCTTGCACGGGATCGGACTAAGCGTCGCCAACAAATATCTCGGCGCGATCTGGGAGGACATTCTTATCGATCCCCCGCCCGGACCTTCAGAGAGCCTCAGGGAGACAGAAGCGCTTATCGATCTGCAGAAGAGGAGGGAAGGTGACCCGCTGCGGCGCGAGGAGATCGTCCGCCAGGCATCGTTCGGGATTTTGGACTACACGGCACCGCTCGGAATAGACACTCTCGCGGGCTTCGAGGGGACATGCGCATTGATTGTTGCGATCCTCGAACTCACGGAGGAGATCGGGCTCAACTACAAAGATCGATTCAATCGGCCACGGCCCAACATCATTGAGCCGAGGCTGCGGCCGGCGCTTCCGGTTCCTTCGCACGCTTCCTACCCGTCCAACCATTCATTTCAGTCATTTGCAGTGGCGAACGTTCTGCAACGGATGCTGCCCGAGCACGCCGGCGTAACCGCGCTTTATGAGCGCGCCCGCCGGGTGGCCGAGAACAGGGAATGGGCCGGGCTGCACTACGCCAGCGACACCGATGCCGGCGAGGAACTGGCTGCGCGCATTTCTCCGTACTTGGTGGACGCGATGGATGAAACGATCCGACGCGCCCAGAGCGAATGGTAGGTGGGTGCCATGATGGACGACATCAAGAAGGGCGAAGGCCATCTTTGTTATGATTGGTATCACTACCTGTGGCACCTGATCGCAATCGGCGCCTTACGCGATCGTCCGCGCATCCCTGAAGCGCGGTTGCCGCACGAGGCCGCATACCTGCTGGAGGCCGACGCCTGGGATTTGTTGGGTACTGACAAGCCCGGTTACGGCGAGGTCATTGCCCAGATCGATACGGGGGTGAACTCAAGCCATCCCAATCTCGAGCCTCGTATCCTTTCTGCGGTCAGCTTCGCCGCTCACCCTTTCGGGTTGAGTTACGTCACACCCAAGCAGCAACCGCTCGTCTTGCGAGGGCCGGAAAGAAAGCAGAGCAAGAGCTTTGTGGGCGACGATACCTGGGCGTGGGCGGCAGGCCTGATCAAATCGAGGAACAATGCGCAGGAAGTCGAGGTTCAGAAATCGCTGCTTCGAGCACTGAAAGATGGGCGCGGCGTAATTCAGGAGACTGCTGAGACCTCGCGTATGCGCTACTCAGCGCACGGGACCGCCTGCGCTGGGCTGATGGTCGGCGCCCCTGCGGCCCCGCCCGCGAAGTTGAGGCAATTTAGCAACGGTGAAGGCGCAATACCTTATTGGGGGGTCGCCCCAGGCGCTGAACTCCTGCCGATCGAGATTTCAGCACGGCCCGACGCAGCGCAGCTCATTCTGGCGTTCCTCTATGCCCGCGACCAGAAGGTTTCAGTCATACACTTTCCCCGGGAAGTACCCGATCCATGGCGAGCGCACCGTTCCTATCCTGGATATGGCGACAGCAGATATACTTCGGTCGAACAGGCAAAGCCAATTTGGGATTATTTCGAGACGCTTTTCGAGGCGATCAGCGAGGAAATCCCCATCATCTGCGCAGCCGGCAACGATGGCTACGACCATCTGATTTACCCGGCGAGCAAGGCCGGCGAAAGCAATGGCGTGGTTGCGGTGGCGGCCGCCACTTATCTGGCGAGACGTTCAGCATATTCCAACTACAGCGGCGATCCGACCGACAATTCCGTCACCATTTCCGCGCCGTCCGACGACCAGGAGGTGTGTACGCGCTGCCAAATACGACTGGACCGTGAGTCGCTGCGTTCACGTGACCACAATTTCGAGATCTACGAGAAGCTCCCCCAGGTTGAATACGCGCCGCAGGGCGTGCTCACCACCGACATCCCGGGCCACCACGGCTATTCCGGCGGACAGCTGGAAGGGATCCAGCCGCCGCGCGTCGAAAGCAGAGACCGCGCCGGGCTCTACACAGTATTTGGCGGAACATCTGCAGCCTCGGCCATCGTCGCGGGAGCAGCCGCTTTGTTGCAGTCGAAACATCGCTCCACCGGTAGGCCGCTCAACGGCATAGAGGTTAAGGCGAAGATGACCCAGTCAGGCGCAAAGGAGGTTTCATGGCCTTGGCTTGAAAAAGCTGACGTTCCGATTCTACCGGACAGCCCTAATTGCGAGAGAAGGGTGCCTTCGTTCGATCAGCAGTTTGGAGCGGGGCTGCTTGACCTCCGTAAGTTGCTGAGCTGAGGGTCCCGCCGAATTTTGACTAAAAGGTCGGCTGCAAGCCGCCAAAGCCGGGCCCGAATGGATTTCTGACGTAATTCTGACGTGCCCGCCACGGCGGGCTTACGATCCGCCTACGCCGTCCAGTCATATTCGAGCGACATTTGAAACCGCTCGGGGGCCGGACTCCAATGCATCCGATCACTGCCTATACGAATCCACAGACTGACCGCGTGCTCCCGTCATTCGGCATGGGTGAAACGAAATTCCAGCGTGCCATCGCCACGATCATGTTTACCGACGTGGAGGACTCGACCGGCTTGGCGAGCGCGCTTGGCCTGGTCGAAACCACGCGGTTCATGATCGAGCACTTCACGTTGACCCGCCAGGTCGTGGTGGCCAATGGGGGGATCGTTCAAAACTTTACAGGCGACGGCGTGCTAGCTCTCTGGCTGGGGAGCCAAATGACGCCCAGCGAAACGGCGCTAAAGGCGCTGGCCGCCGTCGCGGAACTGGTACCGGAAATCTCGCTCGGCAACGCTTGGAAGCGTTCAATGGGCTCCCTGTCGCGCCGCATCAGGATCGGCTTACACTCCGGCGAGGTGATGTTCGTCAACGATCGCCAGTGGGATTTCTCTTTTCTGGTCGGCTCGGAGGTAAATTTCGCCCGCCACGTCGAGCAGGCTGGCAAGAGGGAGAATGGTGCAGGCGTCGATGCGCTGGTGATGGTCAGCGGTGCGACCCTCCACCTTGCTGGCCTGGCGACTGCATCGATCGACCCCTACAAGCTTGTGCGGCTAACCCCCGCCGAACTGGCTCATCGCCAGTCGGTCGACTGGCGTCGACCGTGTTCGCGAAGCGGAACTATGGCGCGTGCAAATGTCGGCCTTTGAGGCGTTAGCTGACGTTGAACCTACTTCGGCCAAATGGCGGCTCCTGGCGCTGGTTGCTCGCTTGCTGTCGCTAATCGACGGCATGAAACCACTCGCGCCCGCTTTTCACACACGGCATTAAGCGCTGGCCTTTCGACCGTCAGGCCTTTCGACGGCGCATCAGCGCCTCGAGCTCGGCGTCGCCGCCTTCCGGCAGCATCAGCCGCACGTGTGCGTAGAGGTCGCCGTGACCGCCGGCCTTTTCCGGCAGACCCCTGCCCTTCAGCCGCAGAACCTTGTCCGAGCTCGACCAAGGGGGGACATTGACCGCAATCCTGCCGGTCGGAGTTTCGACCGCCACCTTGGCGCCATGCACCGCATCGGCCAGTTCCACCGGCAGGTCGACATGCAGGTCGCGGCCCTCGACGCGGTAGCGCGGGTGCCGGCGGAAACGGATCTTGACCAGCGCATCGCCCGGCTGCCCCGGTCCTTGCTCACCCTGGCCTTTCAACCGGATGGTCTGACCGTCCTCGACATAGGCCGGCAACTTGACCGCCATCTTGCGGCCGTCGGGGAACATCGCCGTCACCTTCTCCGCGGTGGCGGCTTCCTCGATGGTGACGTCCAGCGTCACGTTGAGATCGGCGGCGGTCGGGGCCTGACGGCGGCCGCCGGTGCCGGCGCCGCGCTGCTGGGTGAAAGCATCGCCGAAGATCTGGCTGAAGATGTCGCTGTTGCCGTCGAACGGGTCACCGCCGGGACGGCCCGTGCGGAATTCGAAATGCGCGCCGCCCGGCCCTTGCTGCCGGCGGAAACCGGCGAAAGGATCGGCGCCGCCAGCCGCGCCTTCGAAACCCTGGAAACGCTGTTTGCCATCGGCGTCGATCTCGCCGCGATCGAATGCCGCCCGGTTCTTCTCGTCGCCGACGATCTCGTAAGCCTGGTTGGCGGCGGCAAAACGGTCCTTCGCCTTGGGATCATCCGGATTCTGGTCCGGATGATACTTCTTGGCGAGCTTCCGGTATGCGGATTTTATGTCCTTGGCCGATGCGTTCTTGGCAACGCCCAGCACCTCATAGGGGTCGCGCATGCTTACTGCCCTGGAGAAGGAGTGGTTCCATGATCGCCTCCTATATGCGCTCGCATAGGAAGGAATTCCAGTGGCTTACCACCATGTCGCCGGCGGAAAATCAGAGCGCCTTGAAGTCCTGTATGCGCCAGATGCTGCCGCCGGCCAGGCATATTTCGCCTTTGAACAGTGCGACGCCGTCGAAGCTTTCGCGCGATGCGGTGAAGCGACGACATGTCTCGCCGTTAGCCCTGAATTCCGCCAGCTCGGTGATGGAGCCGCGCGAGCCGGTGTCGGCATTCGCCCAGGGAACGGCCTGCCCGGCCAGTTGCTCGACGTCGGCGGAGGACACGGCATTGCGGATCGTGGCCTGGTCGGAAGCGCGGTCCTGATCGAGCGGCGTGACTGAGGCCGGCGTGCTCGAGGTCAGTATCGAGCGGTCGACCTCCGCCTGCTCCAGGCTGAAGCCGCCGCCGCCACAGGCGGCAAGCGGCAGGATGATTGTCACGATCATGGCTTTGGCGCTGGCCGAAGCGATAACGCTCCATTGCCCACTGTCAAAAGCTTGCGCGATACGCGACAATCGGCAATCTCCCCAGCCGGCGACAAATTTGGGAAAACTATGAGCGAAACCGGGTTAACAAGCGGTGACTTTACCGAGGCGGCGGAGCCGTTCCGGCTCTTTGCGGCGTGGCTCGACGACGCGACGAAGAGCGAGATCAACGACCCCAACAGCGTGGCGCTGGCGACCGTTGATGCCGAAGGCATGCCGAATGTCCGTATGGTGCTGCTTAAGGGCTTCGACGAGGGCGGCTTTGTCTTCTACACGAACTTCGAGAGCGCCAAGGGCCGTGAGATTCTTGGCAGCATGAAAGCGGCGATGTGCTTCCACTGGAAATCGCTGCGCCGGCAGGTGCGAGCGCGCGGCCCGGTGGAGATCGTCACCGACGCCGAAGCCGACGCCTATTACGCGACGCGTCCGCGCGGCAGCCGCATCGGCGCCTGGGCCTCCAAACAGTCGCGGCCGCTGGAGAGCCGCTTCGCGCTGGAAAAGGCGGTCGCCGAATATACGGCGCGCCATGCGATCGGCGAGATCCCGCGGCCAAAACACTGGTCAGGCTTCCGCATCGTGCCGCAGACCATTGAGTTCTGGCACGACCGTCCGTTCCGGCTGCACGACCGTGTGGTGTTTTCGCGCAACGCCGAGGGCGGTTGGGACAAGGTGAGGCTTTATCCGTAGGGCACGACGGTGGAGCGCCGATCTCTCCCCTTGTGGGGGGAGATCGGCAGCTTCCGCACCGGCGCCCATTTTTTCAGCCCTTCTTCCTGGTCATGAAGGCGGCCAAGGCCGGGCCGCTTCTGCCGGATTTCCAATTCCCACTATCACGATCTCGTGTGCGTGAAACGTTCCAGCTTGCCGGAACGAACCAGGAAAGGGCTCAACGCGCCGCTGGCGCAAATTCAGGAGGAAGCAATGCATTCACTCAGGTTGGTCACGATGGCCGGTCTTGCCTGCCTTTTCGCTTCGCAAGCCTTTGCGGAGGACGCGATGGGGACAATGACGGTGATGAAGGGTGGGGAGGTCATGGCGATCATGCCCGATGGGCATATGGGCACCATGATGCCCGACGCCAAGATGAGCGCCGAAATGATGAAAATGGCGAAACCGATCAAGCATTGCATGATGTTGATGACCGACGCCAAAGGCAAGACATTCATGATCGACACGTCTTCGCCAAAGGCCCAGGCCGAATGTAAAAAAATGGCGATGTGACAAAGAGATCATGGCAAGAAAACCCGCCGGTTGCTGCCGGCGGGTCCACGGTGCGAGACAAGGCCAGAAGGTCTAGGCCTTCTTCCTGGTCATGAAGGCCGTCAAGGCTGCGCGGGCCTCGTCGGATTTGAGCCGCTCGCGGAAATGCTGGCTCTCCTGGCCGATGCGCTCGACAAGGGCGTCGCGCGAGCCGCGCATCAGGTCGCGCGCGATCTTCAGCGCTTGCGGCGGCTTGGCGGCGATCTGGCCCGCCGCCGCCAATACCGATGCTTCGAGTTCCCTCTCCTCGACCACCTCGTAGATCAGCCCGGCGGCCTTCGCCCTCTCGGCCGAAAAGCCCTCGCCGAGGCCAAGCAGCGCGAAGGCGCCTTGGCGGCCGAGGATCTGCGGCGCGAGCAGGCTCGAACCGGCCTCCGGCACAAGGCCGAGATCGACGAAGGGCGTCCGGAATATTGTGCGCGGCGTGGCGAAGGTCAGGTCGCAATGCAGGTTGAGCGTGGTGCCGATACCGACCGCAATGCCGTCGACGCCGGAAACCATCGGCTTCTCCGCTTTGGCCAGCGCCATCAGGAAATCCCAGACTTCGGTACCGCTTTCGCCGCCCGAGGCGACGACCATGAAATCGGCAAGGTCGTTACCGGACGAGAAGGCACCGGGCACGCCGAGAAAGACATGGACGCGGATCGCCGGATCCGCGTCGCCGCCGGCAAGAGCCGCCGACATCGTCGCGTACATGGCGCGGGTCAGGGCGTTCTTCTTGTCCGGACGGTTGATGCGGATGATCTGGATGGCGCCCTGGCGTTCGACGAGGATGTGGTCTGTCACGGATTGGTCCTTTGTGAATTTCGGGCCTTTGTGAATATCGGCGCGTGCGAACGTCAGGCTGAAATCAGCGCCTTGCCGGCAACGGCAAGGCTGTCGGCGCCGCCGATGACGCGCTCCTTGAGCGCGCCCACTTCGCCAAGCAGGTTCTCGGCGAAGAACCGGCAAAGCGCGATGCGGCTTTGGTCGGCAAGCGCGCCGCGCGCCAGATAGGCGCCGCCCGCGGCAAGCGAGATCAGCCTGAGATAAGGTGTGGCGCCGGCCAGCGCCTCGTCCGAACGGCCTTCGGCCTGCAGGTCTTGCAGGAAACGGGTTGCCTGGGAGAGCTCGTCGAGCGCCTGGTCGAGGCGATCGGCGGTGCGGCCGAAGCCTTCAAGGTTCGACGCTCGCGCCGCATCGGCGACGGCCTTGAGTTCGGCGATGTAGCCATGCACATGCCGACCGCCGCCGAGCGGCAGCTTGCGCGTCACCAGATCGATCGCCTGGATGCCATTGGTGCCTTCGTAAATGGGCGCGATGCGCGCGTCGCGATAAAGTGCTGCGGCGCCTGTCTCCTCGATGAACCCCATGCCGCCATGCACCTGCAGCCCAAGCGAGGCGACCTCGACGCCGACATCGGTCGAAAAGGCCTTGGCCAGCGGCGTCAACAGATTGGCGCGCTCCTGCCAGTGCTTTGCATCTTCGCTCTGTGACGCGAGATCGATGGCGTGGGCGCAGGAATAGCAGATGGCACGGGCAATCTGGGTCAGCGCCTTCATCGTCAGAAGACTGCGCTGGATGTCGGGGTGATGCACGATCGGCGCCATGCCGGCACCGCGATAGCTCACCGCTTTGCCTTGCCGGCGGTCGTTGGCATAGGCGAGCGCCTTCTGCGTCGCGGCCTCGGCGACCGCGACGCCCTGCATGCCGACGGCAAGGCGCGCATTGTTCATCATGGTGAACATGCAGGCGAGGCCCTTGTTCTCCTCGCCGACCAGCCAGCCGATCGCGCCGGGCCTGCTGCCTTCGAAGCCATCGCCATAAATCATGGTGCAGGTCGGCGAAGCGTGGATGCCCAGTTTGTGCTCCAGCCCGGAGCAGAAGACGTCGTTGCGCCTGCCCAGCGCGCCATCGTCTCCGACGAGGAATTTCGGCACCAGGAACAAAGACAGGCCGCGCGTGCCGGCCGGCGCGTCCGGCAGCCGCGCCAGCACCAGATGGATGATGTTGTCGGTGAAATCGTGCTCGCCATAGGTGATGAATATCTTTTGCCCGAAGATGCGGTAGGTGCCGTCGCCGGCCGGTTCGGCGCGGGTTCGCAAGGCATTCAGGTCCGAGCCTGCCTGCGGCTCGGTCAGGTTCATGGTGCCCATCCATTCGCCGGAGACCAGTTTTTCCAGATATTTGACCTTGAGTGCCTTCGAGCCATGCTTGTCGAGTGCTTCGACCGCGGCCATGGTCAGCGTCGGGGCGATGCCGAACGCCATCGAGGCGGAGTTCCACATTTCGAGCGCGGCGACGCCGAGCATGGCCGGCAGCGCCTGGCCGCCATACGCTTCCGGCGCGGACAGCGCATTCCAGCCGCCGCCGATCCAGCGGCGATAAAGTTCCTTCCAGCCGGGCGGGGTAGTGACGGCAGCGCCGTTGAGCACCGCGCCGTGCTGGTCGCCGACCGTGTAGAGCGGCGCCACCTCCTCGCTGGCGAAGCGGCCGGCCTCGGCCAGAATGGCGTCGACAAGGTCCTCGCCGAGTTCGCCAAAATTGCCTGCATCGAGCGCCGGCTTCAAGCCGGCGACATGCTTCAGGGTGAAGGCGATCTCCTCGACCGGTGCCCGATACATGGCGTTCGCTCCTCCTCAGCCCGGCCCTCCCCAGTCTGGCCCTCCCCAGTCTGGCAGGTCTACTTAAGACCTGTGCCGATGCAAAATCATCTGCTTTCGGAGTTCCCTGTCCATCTTCTTTTTACGTAAACGTCAAACTTTGTCACGCGGATTTTGCAATTGCTGGCTCGTATGCAAAATTACTTAGAGCCGGACGACGCACTTGTTTTGTACGGTTATTTCCCGTACAAGGCAGCATCAGGGATGACGATAATGCCAAACCAACAGACCCGCACCGCCCGTCTCGAAGCCCGTATTTCGCCGGATATGCTGGACGTGGTGAAACGTGCCGCCGAAATCCAGGGCCGCAGCGTCAGCGACTTCGTGGTCGCCGCCGCTCAAGAGGCGGCGCAGCGTACTATCGAGAACACCACCATTATGCGTATTTCCGTCGAGGATCAGCGCGCCATGATGGAGGCGATTCTCAATCCGCCCGAGCCCAATGAAGCACTGCGCAAGGCCGCCGACGCCCACAAACGGCTTGTCGTCGAATCCCGGTGAATTTCACCATCATCATCGAACCGCTCGGCGGATCGCATGATCGCAAGGCGTTCAGCTGCGGGGTGTCGGCGCTCGACCGCTATATACGGGAGCAAGCCAGCCAGGATGTCAAACGCCGAGTCGGCAACTGCTTCGTTGCCGTGGATCGCGATGTCGGCGCGATCGCCGGATATTACACTTTGGCGGCGTCGAGCATACCGATCGCGTCCTTGCCTGACGAACAGACAAAACATCTGCCACGCTACCCGGTTCTGCCCGCGATATTGGTCGGCAGGCTGGCCGTCGATGCCCGATACCAGCGGCGGCGGGTCGGGTCGGCGCTGATCGTGGATGCGCTACGACGTAGCGTTAGCGCTGCCCCAGCAGCCTTCGCGTTGATTGTCGATGCCAAGGATGACCAGGCGGTCGCGTATTATCGCAGGCATGGCTTCACCTCGTTTCAGAGCCGCCCGCTATCACTGTTCCTGCCCATAGCAACAGCGTTGAAGCTATTTGGCTGACAATCGCAACCATCGCTTTGCTCTTGAGGAGCACCAGGGGTCACGTCGCCAGCGCTCCAACTCGCCCACTCGGCACCCGAAGCATTTCCTTAACCATGGCGGTTCAGGATTTGGCTTTGGCCAGCAAGGATCTGCTGTTTGAAAACGCCGGCGCGCCCCCTTGTCCGCTCAGCGCTTCTCCTTGTCGCGGCCGCGATGACCCTGGCGCTGACGCCGGCAAAGGCCTCGGATTTCTCCGAACCTTGGAAGGATGCCGACCGGGCGCTGGTCGTCGACGCCTACGAATACAATTCCATCGACTGGACCCGGCTAGCCGCCGACAAGCGTCTTGTCGGCTTCATCAACAAGGCATCCGACGGAATGCCGCCACCATATTTCTGTTTCGGCGACGAGACCGAGACGCGGCTGTGCAAGACGCTTTGGAAGCGCCATGCGATGGCACAGGAACTGTTCCAGACGCGCAAGGTGGTGGCCAAGGCGCTGGGCCTGAAATGGGGTGCCTATCATCTCGCCCGCCCCGGCAACCCCGTGGGACAGGCCAATAATTTCATCAATTTCGTGAAACCCGGGCCGGATGACCTGCTTGCCCTCGACATCGAGGACGATGATCCCACCCAATGGATGTCGCTCGAGGATGCCGAGGAATTCGTGCGCCATGTGCATCGTCGGGTTGGCCGCTTTCCAGTGCTCTACACCAACGGCACGACAGCCAGGCATATCGCCGACAACAAGTATAAATACCCGCTCCTGTCCCGGCTGCCGCTGTGGTATGCGCGCTACAAGCCAGACATCGGCGTGCATTTTCCGATGGGCAACTGGCAGGGTTATGCGCTCTGGCAGTTTTCGGCGCGAGCAAATTGCGGCCGGTTCCGCTGCCCTTACAGGGTCGCGGGCACACCCAACGATATCGACGTCAGCGTCGCGCCGATGAACGCCACGGAATTGCGCGCGCAGTGGCCGTTCGGCGGCCTGATCAACGTGCAGCCGGATTATCTCACCTCGATACCGGTGCCGCTCTCACGCGAGGCGGGGCTCGCCGGCGGCACCATCACTTACGCCAGCGTGACGCCAGCAAGCTTCGAGGAGATGGTCGCGGTATTCAGGGCGCGCCTGGCCAGGTTCAGCAGCGGCTTTCAAATGCCTGCGGCGAAGTCGGCGCCGGGCCTTCCGCGCGGGATTGCCGAATATGTCGCCTGGACGCGAAACGAAAAGCGTGCGGCATCGGTGCCAGGATTTGTCTCCACCGCCGACGCGGTCAGCAGCGTCTCGACCGAATTCGACCACGGCTTGCGCTGAGGCCGAAGGCCGCCCGAAGCATCAGTTCGCCTGCTCGCGCGCCACCGCCAGCCAGCCAATGTCGCGGCGGCAAAAGCCTTGCGGCCAGTCGATCCGGTCGAGCGCGGCGTAGGCCTTCTTCTGCGCCTCGGCGACGGTGCTGCCGGTCGCCGTGACGTTGAGCACGCGGCCGCCATTGGCGACGAGTGCGCCGCCGTTGATGGCGGTGCCGGCGTGAAAGATCTCGACGCCGTCGCCTGCCGCCGCCTCGACGCCGCGGATGACCGAGCCCTTTTCCGGCGTGCCGGGATAACCCCTGGCTGCCATCACCACGGTGAGCGCCGCCTCGTCGCGCCAGCGCACCGATGTGTGCGCCAGCTGGCCGTCGGCGGCGGCGTTAAGCAGGACCAAGAGATCGTCCTTCAGCCGCATCATCAGCACCTGGCATTCCGGGTCGCCGAAACGGGTGTTGTATTCGATCAGCTTCGGCCCCTTCTCTGATATCATCAGCCCGGCGAACAGCACGCCGGAAAACGGTGCGCCTGTTTCAGCCATGCCGCGCATGGTCGGCTCGACGATCTCGCGCATGGTGCGGTCGATCATCTCCGGCGTCATCACAGACGCCGGCGAATAGGCGCCCATGCCGCCGGTGTTGGGGCCGGTGTCGCCGTCACCGACACGCTTGTGGTCCTGCGCGGTACCGAAGGGCAGCGCGGTGGTGCCGTCGCACAGGCAGAAGAAACTTGCTTCCTCACCGACGAGAAACTCCTCTACCACCACTTCCGCCCCGGCCTGGCCGAAGGAGCCGTCAAAACAGGCCTCGAGCGCGGCCAGCGCCTGGTCAAGCGTCATGGCGACGGTGACGCCCTTGCCGGCAGCGAGGCCGTCGGCCTTGATGACGATCGGCGCACCCGTCTTCTCGACATGGGCCCTGGCCGAAGCCAGATCGTCGAAGCGGCCATAGGCGGCGGTCGGGATGCCGTATTTGGCGCAGAGATCCTTGGTAAAACCTTTCGAGCCTTCCAGCCGTGCCGCTGCCTTTGACGGGCCGAAGACGCGAATGCCTTCGGCGCGCAGGTCGTCGGCTATGCCGGCGACCAGCGGCCCTTCCGGTCCGACCACGACGAGGTCTATTTCATTCTCGCGGCAAAACCGGACCACCGCTGCGTGATCGGCAGTATCGAGCCTCACCAGTTCGGCTTCGTGGCCGATGCCCGGATTGCCGGGCGCCGCGTAGAGCCTGGTCAGCAGCGGCGAGGCCGCGATCTTCCAGGCCAGCGCATGTTCGCGTCCGCCGGAGCCGATCAACAAAACACGCATGCCCAGATTCCTTGCCGTTCCACGATCAGGACTGCGCTATTGCGCCGCGCGCGACGGGTCAAGACATTTGGCTGCCGAAGCGCCGATTGCGCGTGGCGAGCGTGCGGGGGCTGCTTGACGCTTGACGGCATTCGCCTCTGCTGCCACTCCAGCAAAATGGAAACCGTCCAGTCGAAAGCGGCCCAGGGCCGCGTCGCCGATGCGCCGAGCGGCCACTGGGTCTATCGCGCGCTGCCGCGGCGGTTGTGGCCCTATGCGCAGCTTGCCCGGTGGGACCGGCCGATCGGCTGGCAATTGCTGCTATGGCCATGCTGGTGGTCGGCTGCACTTGCCGCGAGCGCCTATCCGCGTCCGACGGATCCGCTGCTCTCGCTGCTGCCGTCGCCGTGGTACCTGCTGCTGTTTTTTCTCGGCGCGTTCGCCATGCGTGGCGCCGGCTGCACCTACAACGACCTGGTCGACGAGGACATCGACAACCAGGTGGAACGCACGCGCTCGCGGCCGCTGCCGGCCGGCAAGGTCACGCGCCGGCAGGCCTGGATGTTTGTTGTCGTGCAGGCACTGGTCGGCCTTGCCGTGCTTTTGCAGTTCAACAGCTTCGCCATCTTGCTCGGCATCGGCTCGCTGGTCATCGTCGCCGTCTACCCATTCATGAAGCGGTACACCAATTGGCCGCAACTCGTTCTTGGCCTTGCCTTTTCCTGGGGTGCGCTCATGGGATGGGCGGTCGAGTTCGGCGATCTCGATGGGCCGCCAATCATGCTCTATATCGGCTCGATCCTGTGGGTGATCGGCTACGACACGATCTATGCGCATCAGGACAAGGAAGACGACGCCATCGTCGGTGTGCGCTCGACCGCGCGCCTGTTCGGCGACAACACCAAAGCCTGGCTGGCCGGACTTTATGGCGGAGCGCTGGTCTGCTTCGCCATTGCTTTCGCCTCGGCACAGGCACCGGTACCGGCGCTCGCCGGGCTGATCGCCGCCGGCGCCCATATGGCACGGCAGATCGCCGTGCTCGACATCGACGATCCGGACCAGTGCCTAAGGCTGTTCAGATCGAACAACCAGGTCGGCTGGCTGATCTTCCTCGGCCTGATCGGCGGCGCGGTTTGGGTGGCGCTGAAGCCGCTGGTTTAGCGGCCTGTTCCCTTCTCCCCTTGTGAGGGCTTTGCACGGGGAAGCGAAATCCTGGTTGGTGAGTTAATGGGGCTTTTTTGAAAGCCGGGAAAGCA
>NZ_JAMYVK010000041.1:0-63326 GCF_040323975.1 Mesorhizobium sp. M0019
TGCACGGCGTTCAGATCATTGCTGCACCCTCGCCACGGGGCGCCAGTGCCGCGCGAGCGGCTTCGTCCATGGGTCAGATCGCGTCATGCGACGCTCGCAACTGAACGACCGCCAAAAGGGTCGAACTCGGTCGTTCAGAGCGATTTGGATGGTTTTGGCGGCGAGAGCAGCCGGCCATGAGGAGATCCCGAACTTTGAACGAAGTTGTCGGCCGGGCGCGCCTGATACGGCCCCTCCTCTCGAACCCGACCTTCGACCCTGAACGGGGATGGTGATACACGCCCGTCCTTCTGGTATAGTGGCACGATCACCCAGCGGAGACGTTGCCATGTCTAAGCACTTCGTTCATGGGGCAGTGGTCGCATTGGGGCTGTTCGTCACCAGCGCAAGCGCCGAAACCCTGAAGCTTCCTGACAATCTGGCCGGCTTCAGTTCTGATATTGGCGAAAACTACTTCGTCGAAAGCGATGCACGGGAGGCCTATTTCCCTCTCGCAAGCAACTTTCTGACGCAGAAGACACAGTCCTATTGCGGTGTCGCCAGCATCGTCATGGTGCTGAATGCGCTCAATGTACCGGCGCCTTCGGTTCCGGAGTACGAGCCATATCGCACTTTCACGCAGGACAATGTCCTCGATGAACGAACGGACGCCATTCTCGCCCGAGATGTTTTGGCGAAGAAAGGTATGACCCTCGATCAGATCGGTGGAATTCTTGCGACGCAGCCGGTCAAGGCAGAAGTCCATCATGCCGCCGACAGCTCAGTCGACGAGTTCCGCAAGCTGGCGAGTTCCCATCTCGGCCAGTCGAACCATTTCGTGATCGTCAACTACCTCCGCAAGGCAATCGGACAGGAGAAGGGCGGCCATATCTCGCCGCTAGCAGCCTATGATGGGAAATCAGACCGCTTCCTCATCCTTGATGTCGCACGGTACAAATATCCTCCAGTGTGGGTGAAGACATCTGAGCTTTTCGATGCCATGAACACCCAGGACTCCGACAACGAGAACAAGACCCGCGGCTTCGTCCTGGTATCGGCGGCTTCTGTTCAATAGTGAGTCTGTGAGCGAGGGGTCACGCGCATTGATGCGGGGCCCCACAAACCATCCCGCCCCCGCCCGCCGATGAACCCGGTGGGTGCCGACCCGGCATGCGCTCGCCCCGGCGGCGGTGGTCTCACACGCTGGCGTTCTAGGGTCAAACTCTACCAACTGGCTGCCGCCAATGGCCGAGATGGATGGTTTGTTGCTGTTCGCCTCGTCCACTGGAACGAGTAAGGTGCGCCAGGAGTGGAAGCTTAGCAGGGGTCACGCCAGCGCCCAGTTAGCGCTACGAAGCAGACCTTCAGCCTGTGCCGGAAGCGGGGCCCGGCTTACCAAGTGGCATATCCAGGAAGCGCGTCCCCCTCCTCAGCTAGGCACCGTTTTCGGCTCTACGCTATACCTGCGCGACGAGCCCCTTCCTTAATCGCAGCGAGGGCCAGAGGATTGGTGACGGGATAGGTTCGGATGAAGTTCTCGACGGTGAACCTTGGAAACTCGACGGCAATCCGCCTGGCGATCGACTGCGCCTGCGCCGGCCCTTCGAGCAGCGCGTGGCACAGGGCACGGAACATCAGAGTGACGGGAATATCCGGCGGACTTTGGCACAGCGACGATAGACTGTCGGCATAGCGACCGGCGACGAACCGCGCCTGGGCGAGCTGCGCGTAGTACCAACTCGGAGCCTGGGTAATGTGCTGAGAGTTCTGCAAATTCGCTGAGAGGGGGCGGTCATGGCAGGCTGGTGATGTTCAACGTCACCTGATTCCCGCGAAGGAACGCCACCATGACCAAGACTGAAAGTAAAACCGCCAGCGCCGCCGTCAAAGACATTCTGCTTTCGGATCCGCAAGGTCTGCACGAAGTGATCCGTGCGGTGATGCAGGAGGTGCTCGAGGCCGAGATGGACGAGGCTCTGGGTGCTTCGAAAGGCGAGCGCACACCGGAGCGTCTCGGCTACCGCTCGGGTTATTATGGCCGCACCCTTGTCACCCGTGTCGGCAAGCTGGAGCTGCGGGTTCCGCAGGACCGGGCCGGCCGCTTCTCCACCGAGCTGTTCGAGCGTTACCAGCGTTCGGAGCGGGCCCTGGTGGCCACGCTTGCGGAGATGAATGTGCAGGGCGTTTCGACCCGGAAGGTCAAGGCGATCACGGAAGAGCTGTGCGGCCATGCCTTCTCGGCCTCATCGATCTCGGCCATCAACAAACGCCTAGACGAGAGCCTGAAAGCGTTTGCCGAGCGCCCGCTTCAAGAGCCTTTTGCCTACCTCATCCTCGATGCCCGCTACGAGAAGGTGCGCGAAGCCGGCATCGTCATGAGC
This sequence comes from Mesorhizobium sp. M0019, assembly GCF_040323975.1. NCBI lineage: Bacteria > Pseudomonadati > Pseudomonadota > Alphaproteobacteria > Hyphomicrobiales > Phyllobacteriaceae > Mesorhizobium > Mesorhizobium sp. M0019. Next base: position 2,361 of record NZ_JAMYVK010000041.1, read on the forward strand.
CAAGCGGTGCTGATCGCGGTCGGCATCGACTGGGACGGCCGGCGCCAGATCCTGGCCGTGGAGATGGCCAATCGCGAGAGCCGCTCGGCCTGGAAGGACTTTCTCGTCGGCTTGAAGGCGCGCGGCCTCAAGGGCGTCTGACGTCATCGTCATGACCGGAAATGGTTGGTGGACGGCAAGCACAAACATCCTCGCGATCCAAAGGCAAGTTCGCAAGCCTGGGCATCTCTGTTCGGACTGCCGCTCGTGCCGGCGTTCAACCGCTGAGGAAAGAAAAGGTGGCGCTGGCGTCTTGGACGCCGCTGTTGTGGCCTTATATGTCGAGCGCCGGTCGCAGAGAACCGCTGGGCAGACGAATTTGCAACAGTTCCATAAGATAGATTACGCGACTTTCACCTGTAGCAGCTAAGTTAAAATGTCCGGATCTGGCAAAGTAGGAATGTCGCTCCGAAGCGGCCTATCGCCTCGGCCGCGCCGTCATCATCTATCTGCTGCTGACCGGATGGGGCACATTTTCCGCGACGATCTATCAGCTCGTGCAAAGCATTCCAGACGAGGTCGGTAAGGTGATCGTCGGCGCCGTGTCGCGGGCCACCGGCAATCAGCTTAGCGACCAGGCGGCAATTCCAGCGCTGATCGATAATCTCTACCAAGGGGCGCAGGACGTCGCCAATCAGGTCTACAGCGGATCCTTCTATGACATTTTTGGTGCGCTCTTGTCGCTGCTCGTTCTGCTGTCTGCCATCATCTTCGCAGCGCTTGCCGTTGCCGCGATCATCGCCGCCAAGGTGATGTTGTTCATCACGCTGGCCTTGGCGCCGATATGGATCATCCTTTGGCTTTACCGCTGGTCCTCCCGCATGAGCGAAGGCTTCCTTTCGCTCACCACCTTTCTGATGATCCAGCAAATCCTGATCTATGGCTTTCTCGGCTTCTACTTCTCGCTCGTGAATGCGGCGCTGAACACCGCCACGTCTGGCGGAGCGACCATGGACAGCAAAATGTCGCTGGTGCTGCCCTTGGTGCTGGTGACGATCATCGGGATCTACGTTCTCATGCAGATACCCTCGATTGCTTCGATCCTGAATGGCGGCGGGTATCTCAGCACCGTGGGCGCATACAACCCTTATAGAAACTTCGGCAGAAACGCCGTGCGCTATTCCGGCGCGCGATGGGCCGCAGGCCGCGCCGCTCGCGGCGCCCCGCAGCTCGCGGCAAACAGTTTTCGATCTTCGCGAGCAGCGAGGGCCGATGCCGCAGCCCGGTCCGCCATTCAGCAAGGTGCGCGCGATAACTCCAGGCCTCTGGCCTAGAACACAAGAACGGTCACCGATCGCGGCCTGCATCAGGATGCATCGCGCAAACGAGGCAATAGTAAAGTGTCAATTTCAGTGGAAACAGCTGCTGACCGCAGCAGCGAACTCGTCGACAAGCGCTATTACAGAGCGGGTGCGACCTGGGAAGACGACACGCACAGGTCAATGCGTCGATCGCGTACATTGGCCTGGATCGTCAGCGGCGTTTCTGGACTGGTGGCGGTGCTGTCGCTGCTGGCGCTCGTGCTTATCCTGCCGCTCCGGCAGTTCGAACCGTATGTTGTCGAGGTCGACAAATCGACGGGCTACCTCGAGATCATGCGCGCGCTGAAGCCTGGAGATTTGTCGCAGAACGAAGCCGTCACGGCCGCCAATCTGGTGCGCTACATCAGGGCCCGCGAAACCTACGACTCCCGTGAACTGAAACAGAATTACGATCTGGCACAGCTCTATTCGACCGATACCGCGTCCAAGGATTTGACATGGCTTTTCACGCCTGCAAACCCGCAATCGCTGGACAAGATTTTAGGCCGCAATGTCACCGTCTCGGTCGAGATCAAGTCGGTTTCCCTGCTCAATCGCAACACAGCCTCGGTACGCTTTGCCACCACGACGCGGCGGGACAATTCCTCCACGACCGATAATTGGGTGGCGGTCATAAAATTCCGCTACACCTCAACGCCGCTCAAGAACGAATGGCGTTTCGACAACCCGTTGGGATTTCAGGTTACGGATTACCGCCGCGACCAGGAATCGGCGCCGGGCGCGGGGAGCCTGCAATGAGATGGCGCGTGAGCCTTGCCCTGTCGGGCGCACTTCTGCTCGGCACGATCCACGGCGCGGCCGCACGCGACGGCCGCATCCGGTATGTCACCTTCAACAATGACGACGTGACGTCGGTGCGCGCAGCTCTTGGCATTTCGACGATGGTCGAGCTCAGCCCGACCGAAGTCATCGAAACCGTGTCGGCTGGCGACACGAAAGGCTGGTCGATCATCCCCAAACGCGGATCGCGATTTCTGTTCGTCAAGCCGCTGGAGCGCGATGCGTGGACCAACGTCAACGTGGTCACCAACCGGCGCGTCTATTCCTTGCTGCTGCAGGCAACCGACAATGACCGTGACCGGGCATCCTTCCAGGTCCGGTTCAAATACCCGGACGAGGATATCAACGCGCGCCTGCTCTCACAGGCCAAGGAGAGCGCCGCCGATCCGGATTTGAAGGACCTGAATTATGCCGATCTCAATTACGACTACGCCTACAAGGGCGACGACAGCCTGAAGCCGCGCACCGTATTCGACGACGGCACCAAGGTGTTTCTGGAGTTCAAGGGCGACATTCCGGCGATCTTCGTTGTCGACGACAAGCGTCAGGAGTCGCTGGTCAATGTTCGCACGCAGGGCAAATACACCGTCATCGACAAGGTCGCACGGCAATTCACCTTGCGGGCCGATGGCAAGACGCTCTGCCTCTACAACCGGGCGCGACCCAACGAAATCGATCCGGTCGAGCAGGTCTACGGCCCAACGAAACTGACAGGCGGTTCCACCCTGTTCGGATCCAGCGGAGGGCGGTGATGACCCAGATCGACTATAACCAGCTGGACGGCAGCCCGACGGTCGCGCGCCGCGGTGCGGGCGTGGGTACCAGGATCGCCCTGGTCGCCCTCGGCGTGGTGCTGGTTGGCGCGCTGATATGGCTGAACTGGCCTCGAGAGCCGGTATCGCGCGATGTTCGCAGCTACGGCGAGGAAAACTTCAACCCGCCCGAATTCCGCCCGCCGGCGTTGAACGAACCGCCGCAACCTGCCGACGGCACGATCGACCAGATCGTGGTGCCGCCACCGGCCGCCGACCAGAGCGGCACGCAACAAGCCGATAATGTCGATCAGACGGTGCAGGAGGGCGCGGATCTCGATGCGCAGCGGCGGGCGCTAGAGGCGCAAATGGCGGCCGAGGAGGCTCGCCGCAAGGCCGAGGCGGACGAAGCCCGCCGCAAGGCCGCGGCTGAGGAAGAGGCTCGTCGTAAGGCGGAGGCCGCCGAGCGCGAAAAGGCGGTGTGGGAACGCCTGCGGTCGAACCAGATGGTGACGAATGATCAAACTGGATCGACGGATGCCGGCGCCCAGGCGGCGCAGGTCGAAATCGCGCCCGACGGTCAGATCGTCCCGGTCCCCGGCGCCGACAGTGATCCCAACAAGGCATTCCTGGCGCAGTCTGAGGCAAGTTCTTCCGGCATAGTCAAAACCAGGGTCTTCCGGCGTACTGACGCGTTGATCCCTGAAGGAACGATCATTCGCGGCTATTTGGAAACCGCGATCAACACCGACCTTCCCGGCGCCGTGCGCGCTGTCGTGCGTGAGGATGTCTTCTCGCTCGACGGCAGGCGGATCCTCATTCCGAAGGGCTCGCGCCTGACCGGGGAATACCGCTCGGGGCTTGCGCGCGGTCAGAAGCGTGTTTTCATCGTCTGGAGCAGGGTAATCCGCTCGGACGGCATTTCCGTCGACATCAAATCGCCTGGCGCAGACGCGCTCGGCCGCGGCGGCATGGGCGGCCGTGTCGATACGCACTGGGTTGAGCGCTACGGCAACGCCATCATGCTTTCCGTCGTTGGCGGCGTCTCTGAATATCTGTCCTCGCTAGGCGATAGCGGCCAGGATGGACAACAGCGCCAGGTGTCGACGATCGATCCCGTAACCGGTGAGACCACGACCGTGACTTATGGTGGCAATGGCTCGCAGCGCGACGCCCGCAGCATCGCTTTCGACAAGTCATCGACCGCCTTGCAGCAACTCGCGCAGGAGGCGTTTCGCGACACGCAGAACATTGGCCCGACAGTCTACGTTGACCAGGGCACATCGATTGTCGTGCTGGTGCGGCGAGATCTCGATTTCTCGGATTTGTACGCTGATCCCGTTCAGGAAGAAGTTGCACGGTTGAAGGCAGGTGGGCGGCCGAAGACGGCGATCGATCCGACGCCTCTCTATTGGACGCCGAAGGATCATTTCTATCCCGGCTATAAGAGCCCGGTGAAATGAATGCCGTGCATTCCCTCCCCGACCCTTGGGCGAGAGCCCCGGTCCTGCGCGCTCATCTGGAACCGATATGGTCCTATTTGAACGAAGATGCGGTGTCGGAGATTGCGATCAACAGGCCGGGCGAATTGTTCATCGAACGCCTCGGCGCGAAGGAAATGGAGCACGTCGTCAAGCGCGAGGTCACGCCAGGCTGGATTAGGCATATCTCGACGGGCGTCGCCTCGGCGACAAATCAGGTCATCAACGAAGAAAAGCCGGTCCTGTCGGCCGCTCTACCCTCGGGTGAACGCATCCAATGCATCTTGCCGCCGGCGGCTCCCGAAGGTGGGGCGATCTCAATCCGCAAACAGGTCATCATGGATATGAGCCTTGACGCCTACAAGGCTCTCGGCGCATTCGAGAACACGGCAATGGGTAGCGGCCTGGCGCTTTCAACCGAAGAAAAGCGACTTGTCGAGATGTTGCACGACACGTCGCCGATGGACTTCCTGCAATATGCAGTGCGCAACCGGGTCTCAATCGTCGTTTCAGGCGGTACATCCACCGGCAAGACGACGTTTTTGAATGCGCTCTTGAAGGAGATTCCGGCCCATGAACGGATCATCACTATCGAAGATACCCGCGAACTGAGGCTGCCGGCCCCCAACAATGTCACGCTGATAGCCTCGAAGGGCGACCAGGGCCTTGCCAAAGTCTCCGCGCAACAGCTGCTCGAGGCCTCGCTTCGCATGCGGCCCGACCGTCTGCTATTGGGCGAGTTGCGCGGCGCTGAAACCTTCGCGTTCCTCCAGGCGATCAACACTGGCCACCCGGGTTCGCTCACGACCGTTCATGCCAATTCCGCGCGGTCCGCCTACGAGCGGCTGGCGCTGATGGTCATGCAGGGCAGTTCGGGCCTCTCACGAGGCGAAATCCTCGACTACCTGCGCGAGGTCATTCCGGTGGTCGTCCAGATGGTCCGCACCGAAGGCGGACGGCGCGGCATCAGTGAGATCAAGTTCACCAAGGCCGAGACGATCTAGCGGGCCACATCCATGCAGAAAATCGCAACAGCAATTTTCATGGTGCTCATGGCGATAGCCCTGGGCGTCTTGGTCTTCACGGTCGCCTATGCCGCGACAGATTGGTACCGGACTGGCTCCCTCTTCCTGTTCGACCAGCTGAACGCCAATCCCTTGCCGGTCGTTCGTCAGGCCTGGGCGGACACGCTGGCGGGGAATTTTGGCCGGGTGCAATACGCCGTTGCGGCTGGAGCATTAGGGTTTCTCTTGCCACTGGTCAGCTTGTTTCTCATGCGTCCGAGAAAGCGCAATGACTCTCGCTTCATGACGATGAGCGACGTATCGAAAACCACTCTGACGAAAGTGGGCGGCGTCTTCGTCGGTCGAGCCGGCGGCAGGCTTGCCGAAATTCTGTCGCCCAGCCGCGATCACCGCTCAGGCAAGATCCGTTTGACGCAGCGCAAGCTGATCGGCGGCAAGAAATTGTGGATTGACGGCGATGATGTCGGCGGCTTCGTCATAGGGCCGCCGCGCTCCGGCAAAGGCACTTCTCTCATCATCCCGAATGCGTTGACCTGGCCGCATTCGCTCGTGGTTCTCGACCTGCGAGGCGAGACCTATGCGGCGACTGCCGGTTACCGTTCAACCCTGAGTCGCGTGGTGCGCTTCGCGCCGGCTGATCCGGACGGCAATACCGCACGCTACAATCCGATGGACTTCATCTCGCTGGATTCGGCGCAGCGCGACATCGACCTTCGCAATATCGCTGCGGCGCTGTTTCCGCGACCGCCCTCAAATGCAGACCCGTATTGGGTCAACGACGCCCGCCTCCTTTTTACCGGCATAGCGTCCTTCGTCATGGAATCGCCTGCGATCCCAAACGAGAAGAAGACCTTCGCCACAATCCTTGAGATCATGAACGGTGCCGAGCAGCCGCTCCTGGAATTCATCGGCTCGCTCCGCGAGGAACGCCGCCGCGAATGTTCGCATTTCACGCTGCAAACCCTGCTGCCCTATTTTGAGATGTCTGAGCGGCAGTTTTCCGGAATCTACGCCGGCGTCCGCACCGGCATGGCCCCCTTTCTCAACGAGCGCCTGATGCGAGCTACCTCGCGCAGCACGTTCGATATTCGCAATCTGAAGCGCGACCGGATCTCTCTTTATCTCGACGTGCGGCGCGAGCAGATCACCTCCCTCGGACCGTTGTTCAACGTCCTGATTACGCAGATGATGAACTTCATGTCGGAAAGCCTGCCGCAGCCGGGCGAGCATCCGGTGCTTGTGCTGCTCGACGAGTTCCAGAACCTCGGCAAGCTCGAGAACGTGACCGAAATGGCGAGCGTCCTGGGCGGCAACGGCGTTTCGATGTGGTTTTTCGTGCAGTCGCTGAAGGCTGTAGACGAGATCTATCGCCAGGAAGGGCGCAAGACGCTCATCAACGCCGCTCGCGTGCAGATATTTTTCGGTGCGCAGGACGCGGACGATCTGCGCTACGTTTCCGAGCAGCTCGGCGAAACGTCGGACGTGCAAAAGGACGTGACGCGCACCAAGGCAACGTTGTTCGACACTTATTACACGCGCTCTGTCCACCGAAAGGAAGTGCGGCGGCCCCTGATGCGGCAGGATGAAATCCGCACCCTCGACAAGAACAAGGTCATCATATTGCCGCGCGGCGAACTGCCAATCCTCGGCACGCGCAATTTCTATTTCGCCGACGGCCAGCTCGCCAAACGCGCGTTCATGCCCCTGCCCGCCTCTACCGAGGTTTCGCGCACCAAAAGCCCTGCGCTGGACTCCTCTGCGGCGGTTCCATCTCGTGCGCTCCCCACGATTGTGCCGACAGCACCCGCGTACCGCTCAGGCCTCTCGCAGACCCGCCTGCGGCGCGGCGCGACATTTGCCGCAAAAGCAGGCCGGATAGCTCCGCCACCGGGCCGGCGCGCAATCGTAAAAGAACGGCTGAAAGCAACAGACGCTGCAGCTGTGCCATCCTATGCCGCCGTGGATTTTACCGCTTTGGCGGCCAAAGCGGTGACAACACGCATAGCGCCCGACAAGGAAGCGGCGGTTGCGGCGATCCTGAACAAGGTGCGGTCCCTGCGTGCCAGCGCATCCGACACCGAGACTTTCGACAGATATATGAGCGTCGTCGAAGATACCTTGCCTGATGTAGTCGATGGGTGAGCTAGCATTCCGATGCGGCGGAGAGATCATTGTCTACTGCGACCTTGTCGCACAAGTAATGGCGGCGGAGAATACATTGCCGCACGTTTCGGGCAGTGCCTTGAACACGAGCCCAGCATCGGTGGCTGGCGGCGCATCGACTCCCATCTCGCCCAGCCTGATCTCGTTTCGCGAACCATTCGTCAGTCAGTCGATGCCCACCATCACGTCTGACGCCTTTATGACGGCATAGGCTTGCTTGCCGGTTTCGAGCCCAAGGTCGGCGACTGCCTCATTGGTGATGGAAGCGGTAACGACCGAACCGCCAATGTCGATCCGGACATGCGAGGTGGTAGCACCTTTGACGATCTCGGTGATCTTCCCCTTCAGGATGTTGCGGGCGCTAATCTTCATCAGAATGTTCCTTCATTGGTGTTAAAACCACTGGCACACAAACATTATGACCAGCCGCTTCTACAAACGCGATGGCTACATCCACACCGTAGAGGTCCCTCATCGCCGTCGGTGTCAAGACCTCGGTAGGCGACCCTGCCGCAATGAGACGGCCGGCCTTCATCAGCGCCATACGGTTGGTACAGGCGAAGGCCTGGCCGGGATCATACGTCGACAACACGATGGCGAGGCCGCTGGGGGCCAGCGTCCAAATCCGTTCGAGCACACGCGCCTGGTTGCCGAAGTCGAGGCTCGCCGTTGGCTCGTCCATGACGATTATCGCTGGCTGCTGTGCCAGTGCACGGGCAATCAACACATCTGCCGCTCGCCGCCGCTGATCGCCGTGTGGGGCAGGTCGGCCAGTCGGGAAATGCCGAGCGTCACCAGCACCGCCTTTGCGGTCTCGACACGATATCGCGTGGCGAAACGCTGTATTTGCCCGTGCCGAGCGATATCAGGATGACAACGATCAACAGCAGGACAGGAATGCCAAGCGATGGCCAAGCGATCGCCCGTTGTCGGACGGCATGTCAGGCAGTTCCGCTGCGTTGCCAGCCATCAGGGTCTTGCTGAAGCGTCGGCAAGCAGCGTGTCGATTTGCTCGTCGGTGATATCGACGTGATAAAACAGCTTGTAGAAATCGTGAACTTCGGCGCGCAGGTCACCCGTCGCCTTCCCAGGGTAAAGGAGACTGGTAAACCACGCCACGCTCATTACCCTGTTGATTCCGGGCGGCGTGTCGAACCATCCGAACGGGTTTGTCGGCGCACGATAGACTTTGTGGTTCCTGACGGCAGCAATCCCGGCCCACGCCGAATCCTCCAAAACGCCCTCTGGAAGGTGTTGTCGAGCGTCAGGATGACATCCGGATTCCAGTCTTCCAGTGAGACGTTGGCAAGCCCGCCGGAGCCCGCGGTTTCGGCCACATTGGTGGCACCAACAGCCGCAAGCACCTCCATATTGATCGAGCTCGCAAGCCCGGTCTCCAGTCCATTGGGACCACGCCCATAATAGACGCGCGGACGCTCGTTGGCTGGAATGCCGGCGATCACGGCGTCCAAACGTCCAATCGCCGCTTCGGCATAGCTTGCGAGTTTTTCGGCATTGTCCTTTTCGCCGAGCAAATTGCCAGCCTTGCGCAGGGTGGCAGCCGTGTTGGCGAAGCTGCCGTTGATCAGGACTACGGGATGCCGGTCTGCTCCTGCACTCGGTCGGCGAGCGATGCGTAGGTGGGATCTATCGTGCCTACATCGAGGATGACATCCGGCTTCATTGCCAGCACCGCTTCGAGATTGGCAGTGTTGCCCTTGCCGGTCAGGCGGCCATGAACGGGAAGATCGCAGTAGGGTTCGGCGATGAAGGTCTTGTCCTCTGCGGTAGGCTCGCGCACCATCCGACCATCTTTTCCGGCGCGACGGCATAAAGCCGCACGGAAGCTGGGGGGCGGCAGGCCACTCGGTTGACTTGTCGGGCAGGTCGACCTTGCGACCAGCCGCGTCGACGTGACGCGGTGCTCGGCGTTTGCAAGGTCGGCAAATGACCCGAGGCCCAGGATAAGCGATGACAGGGCGAGCAGAACATGACGACGGAGCACGGGCCCTTCTCCATCACACGATGTACATGCTTCCATTGTTATGTTTCACTGGATACATCGGTCAAGAACGCTTTTCGGGTCCGCCGCGTGACAGTCGGAGGAGTGATCATTCATATTGGGAGATTCTGCCATGCTGACATGTAGACGTCTCGGGATAAGGCTTGCCGCAGCCCTTGGCGGCGTCGCGGCCATGCTGTTCGCCGCCATTCCCGGCGCAGTGGCGCAGGAGAAGGTCGCAGTCTTTGCGGCGGCAAGCCTGAAGAACGCGCTCGATGCCGTGAACAAGGCGTGCGAGGCCGATGTCGGCGAAGCGGCAACCATCTCCTATGCGGCAAGCCCAGCACTTGCTAAGCAGATCGAGGCTGGTGCGCCGGCCGATGTCTTCATCTCGGCGGATCTCGACTGGATGAAATACCTTTCCGACAAGAAGCTGACCAAGCCGGACACCGAGGTGAAATTACTCGGCAATGAGATCGTGCTGGTGGCGCCAAAGGATTCCAAGGCGGAAACGAAGATCGAAAAGGGTTTCGACCTTGCCAAGCTGCTCGGTGACGGCCAACTCGCCATGGCTGACGTCAAGGCGGTTCCCGCCGGCAAATACGGTAAGGCGGCACTTGAATCGCTCGGTGTCTGGCCCTCGGTCGAGGGCAAGGTGGCGCAGGCCGAGAACGTGCGCGCGGCGCTCAAGCTGGTCTCCACCGGCGAAGCAGCACTTGGTATCGTCTACGCCACCGACGCGCATGCCGAGCCCGGCGTCAAGGTGGTCGGCACTTTCCCGGAGGATTCGCATCCGCCGATCATCTATCCGGTTGCCCAGACGGCAGATTCCAAGGACAAGGATACGCCGGCATTCCTGAAATGCCTGCAGTCTGCCAAGGCAGGCGAACTCTTCAATGCGGAGGGCTTTACCGTTCTCGCGCCCACCAACTAAGGCAGCGCCCTGACGCATGAACTGGCTGCTGGACCTCACTCCCATCGAATGGAATGCGGTCCGGCTGTCCATCAAGGTGGCATTGTGGCGATGATCGCCAGCCTGCCGCCCGGCATCCTGATCGCGCACGTGCTGGCACGCATATCGGCGATGTCACGGTAACTTTTTGTGAGGAGTCACTGGGGTAGACGCCGGTTCATGAATAACGTGCTCATCAGCTACAAACAACACCGCTTTCCCGCCGAGATCATAGCCCATGCGGCGTGGCTATATTACCGGTCCCCATTGAGCCTGCGCCTGGTCGAGGAAATGCTGCTGGAGCGCGGCATCGTCGCCTCCTATGAAACAATCCGCCGTTGGGGAAGAAATTCGGGCCCGAGTACGTTCGCCGACTGCGCAGGAAGCGGCCCGGCCCCAACGATGTTTGGCACCTGGACGAAGGCCAGCGCCGGCAAACGACAATGTGCGAGCCGGAACCACATTTCTCAGTCCTCGTTCATCCGATGATGGAAGAGAAGGACACAGGGATGGCCACCAAAGAAAAGAAAGAAAAGAGGGAGGCGAGCCGCGTGGTGAAGGGGCAAGAGCTGGAGGTAGAGCACCTGACGGAAATTGCTGACGTCTCGCCGAAACAGGCGCGCGCTTTGTTGCGTAAGCATGGCGCCGACTGGACCAAGCTCAAAGACCAAGCCGAAGATTTGAAGGAAGACTGAAATTCCCGGCGCGGCTTGTTCTCTCCGTCTCTCCGCCCCATTGCGGAGCGGCACTGTCCGGCCCGGCTGGTTAACGCCCTTCTGGCGAGGGCCGCTTTCGCCGTATGAGGCAGCCGGCCGGCCGGAACGCGCGCTGGCGAAGCTCCCATGCAACGTGATTTACTTTCAGCCAATAAAGGTGCTCTGCTAGGCTTGGCAGTGGGGAGCCAAGGACGGGAGCGTTTCGCAATGGATGCAACCGAATTGCAGGCGATCAGCGACACTCTGATGCGGATCGTGACACCGGACATGACGCCTAAGCAATTGATCAAGGCGGCTCGGAAAGAGCACCCGAACGCGTCTAAGAGGGACATCGCTCGGGCGGCGTTCTTTTCGATCATCGCCAACGCCGATCAGGACCACGGCAAGGCAAAGAATCTGCAGGCATTCGCCATCGCGGAACGAACGCAAAATGGGGCCGAGTGAGCCTGTCACATCGACATAACAATTCTCGAGTAGTCGAAAGGGAAGTTCCCAGAACCCGAGCCTCCTTCGCCCCGCCTGTTTTCCTGCAAGGCGGGGCTATTTTTGAGCGATTCCGCGTCGAGCCGCATTCACGTTGGCTGAATGCCGAGTTGCCCGTTCTCGATAGATTAATCGCGCTTCTGGCAAGCAATCCATTCGTGACGCGTGCCGCAACAGAGCGCTGGCTACGGGGCGCGACCGCGACCTCCAGCGCATTCGCGGACGCTATCTGCTTTCGGGCAACTGCAAAACTTACCTTGAACGGCCGACATCAGGCGCATTGCTGCCATCCAGCCTAATGCGCGGTTTCGATAGACCACCTCGGGAGGACGCTGGGTTGGCCCTTGCTCAACGCTCATAGTCGTTGTCGTTTGAGCGCTGTGTCTTGCGGTCCTGCTCTTCTGCCTGATGAGCCTTCTGCTTGTTGGCGTCCTTCTGCTTGGCTCTCACCTTCTCCTGCTCGGTGCCTGTGCGCGGCGGCTCCGGCTGGCGGGGATCGTCCCGAGGTGGAAGGTCTCGCCCTCGCGCCTCGCGCTCGGGGATCGGCTCGCCGCCGCCGCCACTACGACGCTGCTGCTGCCGCTCGAATTGCAGCCGCGCCAGACGGTCATGCATCTTATCGTTGACCTCTTCACGATACTGTTCGAATTGTCCTTGATGCGCCGGCGGCAGCGTCTCGCGCATGTTGTCGAGAGCTTGATTGACGCGGGCCATCTGACGCCGCATTTCCAAGGGGTTTTGCGCCATGTTCAAATCTCCTATTAGTGCATTCAATTCTCTCATACCGGGATGAGACAGAAAAGACTTCTGCCCCGATTGATCAGCTCCACGACCCGCGGCAGGACCTGGTTGCCCCTCCCCTATCCGATCCCGACGGAACTGCAGAAAATTGTTGCCTATCGACTCCGCTGCAGCGAGAGCCTGACCGACTACGCCCGCGGTCCGCATCGTCGTCACAGTCTTTTGCCATGCGGCAGCAATTGCATCGCCGTTCACGACAAGGGACTGCCCATCGATACGGCGTTGCCGCTTGGCCTCCACTCGCTCGATCGTCCTGGCGCTGACTTGGTAGCGCGGATCGCTCTGGGCGCGGCTATAAGCCCCGGCATGCTCCTTCGTGAACGGCCGCGTCATCGCATGATCCATGCGCCGCGTGGCCACCATCGCAATGCCATTCTCGCGTGCCTTTTCCGCAAAGGCCTCGCGCCAGGCGACCAGATCCGGCTTGTAGAATTTCAGGCGCTCGCCGTCGGCTGACCGTGCCTGCACCATTGCATGGATATGGACGTGCTTGGTGTCCTTGTGATGCGCCAGGACGAACTTGTATCCTGGCGCGCGCTCCTCGAGCACGGCGCGCGCCGCGGCCATGACGGCGTTGGCATCGGTGCCGGCTCTTGCCGAGAAAAGCAGGTGATAGGCATTGCGGCGCTCACGCCCCGAAAACTGCGGGCGCCATTGTTCGTAGACCGCAGCCGCCGCCTTGGTCGAATTCTTCACCCCGGGCACAGGCTCGCCATTTGCGTGGCGAACCTGACTGTGGGTGCGGATGAACTTCTGCAGGAAATATTTCGCTTTGGGTTCACGGCTCACGGCTGCCGTTACCTCTGTCTTGGCGACCACCCCCGCCGCGCCCACAGCTTCGGACAAGCGCGCTTCGATCTTGTCGAGCGCCTTGCTGCGCGAATTTTCCCGACCGCCAGCCAGGACTATCGCAAGCGGTCCAGCCCGCTCATCGGTGTGTCCGTAAACCTCCACCGCCTGCCCGCCCCGTGCATAGATGAACGGTTTTGCACCGAAGGCCTTGTTCAACGCCACGCTCACGGCGACATCGGTGACCTCGCCGGCGAGCTCGAAACGAACCTCGATAAAATTGGTGTTTTCCAAGGGCGGTTCGAACGTCTCGCAAAACGTTTCCAGGAACACCTTCCGTGCGCCGCCGGTCGCAAGCACCTGCCCATCCTCGTCGAAAATCTCGATGTCATGTTTCTCGCCTTTTTCGTCCTCGCGCTTTCCGAGGTAATTGAGCAGCCGAGCGGCGGCTTCCTTGGTCGATGGTGGATTGGGCATGACCTTGAACACGGCAGGCTGCGCGCCCGCCGCATAGCCTGCCCGTGCCGCCACGGCCCGCGCCTGATAGCCCACCCGCGCCGCTCGTCCTGGACTGCTCGGGCGCCCAGCACCACGGCCGCCGCCGCCGCGCCGCTTCCAGTCTTCCTCCTCCTCTTCCGGCCGGAAACCGGCGAGCGTGGCGCCATAGACCAGGATCGGCGCGCTAGCGGCCCTGGGCGAGCTCGCAGCAGCAGTGGACTTCGGTGCCCTGCTGGACATGGAACTCCCCGCCGCCGCCAATCCTCGTGGCGACGAACGAGGGGCGTTCCTGCCGCCACCTGCCGTCGAGCCGGCTTGTGCTTGCCCGAGGCGTCCGCCGCCGCCGGTCCGCTCATAACTCTTCATCGCCTGGAATTCACCGGCCTCGCGTCGGGCGCCCGTCAGAGACTTGTCGTCGTCCAGCTCCTCACGCTTCACGCCGGACTCGCCCCGTAGATAGCGTTCGATTTCGGCCGCGTAGCCGGCAAGACGACCGCTCATGGCATGGCCTCCCTCGCCTTGCGGGGCGCCACGGTCATCGCCTTCAGTTCCTCGCGGAACTGCCGCACAAGGTCGCCCACGGCGATCAGCGCCTGCTCAAGATCCTGGTCGTGGCCAACACGGCCGTCGGTCATGGCGCGCACGGCTTGATTGAAATTGACGCCGACGCGACGCAGCTGATCGGTCATGTCCACGATCGCCGGCCGCAACGCCTCTGACGCGATAGGCAGATGCCCGACCTCTGCCCGCACGAGACGCCGGACGACCTCGCTGACGGTTACGCGGTCCCGCTCCGCAATGGCTTTGAGGCTGGCCAGCTCGTCAGCCGAAAACCGGATATGCGTCACCTCGCCGTAGCGTCGTGATGTGCTCTTCACTGCGGCTTTCTGGGCGTCTGCATCCATCTCTCAAGCCCGCTTGCGGGCGCTAAGGCCCGCCAGGGCCGCGCCGCCTATTTCCAAGGAAGGGGCATTTCGCAAAGTTCGTCATTTGCGGTGATGTGCCTATGATACGTTGAGGACTTGTTTCCATGTTAACATGGAAACATCAGAGCGCGGTCCGCACTGCGGTCAGCCGGCCAGACCCTTCCTCACTTGGTAGCAGCTGCGTAATGACTGCACCCCGAGCGGGCCTTACGGCGCGCGCCTGGGTTGCCAAACCGGTTTGCCCCGTTGACTATGCCACATGTTTCGACCGTGACATTATTCCATGTGTCCATGATGGCTTGTTTCCATGTTAACATGGAAACAAGGAGCCCACGCCGGAAGGAGGCCCCCATGATCATTTCCGCTGCGATCCCCAAGGGCGGCACTGGCAAATCGACGATGCTGCGCGCCCTCGCATCCGTCGCGCTGCATCGGGGCTATTCGGTCACTCTTATCGACGGAGACCGGCGGCAGAACATGAACCGCTGGTTCCAGATGCTGGGTGATGCTGGCAATCGCCCTGACAGGCTGCAACTGGTGAGCGCGATGACCCCGCAGGAAATCCTTGGCGCCGCAGCCATTCACAACGGTGAACGCTCCGTTGTCTTGATCGATACGGAAGGGACCACAAACGACAACCTCATGGCCGGGCTCTTCGCGGCCGATATTGTCGTCGTGCCGGTCTATTTTGCCCTCGACGATGTGACCGCCGCCATCCAGATCACCGACCACTACATTCCGCTGGCGGTCGAGAGCCGAGGTAGACCGCTGCCTGCGATATTTGTGCTGACCAAGCAGACCATCATCGATGCCAGGGCGCGGGCCCTGACCGAACTGCGCGCCATCATCCAGGCCAACGGCACGCCGATTGCAGAACACGTCCTGCATAATCGCGTTGCCTACCGCGACCTTCAGACCGGGCAGACGCTTTACAGCCCCGCGGTGCCTGACGCGAAGGCGGTTGCTGAGAGCGAAGGGGTCTTCGACGACCTTCTGCAAACCTTCATCGAAGCCACAAGGAACGCGGCATGAGCGAAGAACCCGCACCGAAACCCGGTGACGACAAGAAAGCCCGCATGATGAAGGCGATTTCCACGCAGCCGCCGGCACTGCCGAGCATGTTCATTTCATCACCGAAAAATGAGGGGCAGAAGCTGGAGCCAAATGCCGGATCGGCCATGCCGCAGACGCTCGAGCCGGCATCGGGTGCAACGCCTGACTTTCGCAAGCTGCTGCGGCAGGGTCAGAAAAAGGATCCCGTCGCCGGCAAGAAGATACGCGAGGAGGAGATGATCCGCTGCGGGTACTACCTGACGGCTGCGGAGCAGCGACAGTTCAAGTTGCTGGCGATCAGCAACGGGCACAGCATGACCGAACTGCTGCGAAGGGCTGTCCAGGATTATATCCGCATTCATAAGCACAAACTGCCGAAGGAATAGTCGGCGGTTTGGAGTCTCCATCGCATGCTGTGACGGGTGATGTTCGTGGCTCTTTGCGACGCGCAAAAAAAGGGCCCGCGACGGAGTGTTCCGTCGCGGGCCCTTTTTTTGCGTTTGCCTACTTGGGCTGGTCGAGGTGTTTCAGCAGCTGACCGAGGATGCCGTCCCGCTCCGGACGCGCGCTTGCTGCCGCTTTGTCCTCGACCAGCATTGCGGCCAATTCGGGCGGCAGCTCCATGAAGTCGTAGCCGTGTGAGATAGCTGCATGGCGAAGATCCTCAAGCGATTCGAAGGGGCGATCGCGGGTGCCAAGCCAGAGCGCGGGCTCGTCGGTTTCTTCGTGCGGGAACGCTTGCAGGAAGTAGGTGCGAAGTGGTGGGTCGTAGCCGATGACTGCGTCTGGATCCGAGCGGATCTGTCTGGTGACGGTGCCAGTGACAGTGATGGTGTAACGGCTCATTGCAACCTCCTTTTTGCCGGTGGGGAGCCGGCGCCTGGCGGGGCCGGTCGCCGATGCCTCACTGGGGGTTGTTCCAGAGGATGACCTTCTTGTTTTCCTCGCCACCCGGGGCGGGAGCGAGATTGCCGAAGATCACGCCGATCTCGGGGGCTTCCAGCTTGACCGAGAGGTATTCCTCGCCCGAACGGTGGGAGGTGCGGTGCCAGCCGGCTCCGATCTCGAAGCCCGTGCGCTTGTTGACGATCCGGTAGTCCGGGGCGTCCTCGCGCGACTTGTTGGTGTTCGGGATCAGGGTGATCGGGGCATTGACCCGGAGCGTAGCGAAGACGCCTTCCATCGAGCCGTCGGCCTTGGTCGTGAGGTTTGCGATCGTGGTGGCCATGGTAGTTCTCCTTCGGTTACATCGGGACCATTCCCGATGGCGCCAAAGGAGAGGGCCGTCCTGCTGCGGTCATCTCGGCGAAAATTCTGGAAAATTCTATTTGCCTAGAAATAACGGGCAGGCCCTTCGCCTGTCCGCAGACAAAAACAGAAATCGAATTTTCCTGAATATTTGCCGAGTGTACCCCCAACGGGGGTTGACCGCACAAAGCAGGCGGTCGTCTACAAAGGCGACATGAAACGGAAATGGCCCCGGATGGGACCGAAGGAAAAGAACTCAGGCCGCCATCACTAGACCGCCGACGCAACGCTGCCGGATCGCAGGAACATGCTGCAGCCTCTCGGGTCATGTCGTCGGCATCGTCAACACATCGAACAGCAGCCCGGCGCGTGACTGCCTTTCGTGTTCGGTATGGCGGCACAGCGGTTTCGAGATCGGAGCCGACTGGCAGCGAACTTCGCGCCCTTCGGGGACGAGCCTCGCAACCAGGTTGGATGACCCGGCAAGCCAGGATGTTGTTCGGCACGCTTGCACCTGCTTCAGAGGCGAGAAGCGTCAGGAGGATCATCCTGCACAACGCCGGCTCTGCGCGTGGGCCGGTTTCGAAAGGGGCCGGCCCATGCCGTTCATAGAAGTGGAGGTGGCGGCGCGGGGCCGGATCAGGCATATCGGAGGTCGGCCCCCCGGGCTGTCGGCGGAACCGCGCGTACATCATCCCGGCAACGCCAGACGCTCGTCCGGCATCATGCGGGCTTCGGCCTGGTGGCGAATGTCGGGACCGGCATGGCGGAGCATGGCGCACCAGTCTTCCACATTGTACGTCGTCGCCATGCTGCCCCTGGCCAGATCGTAAATGACGCACGGCTTGTTCGCGAAGGCGAGCCGAAGCACGTTGACGGCCGTGCCGGGTGATGCGCCGTCCCAGACCATCATCCCAAAGTCGGCGCGCCGCGCCATCTCCCGGTCCTTGGCTGCGTGGACCCAATATCCTCTGGCGCCCTCAGGAGAAGGAACATGGTAGGCAGCCCAATCGCCCAGATTGTTGCGGGGTTCCTTGCCGGTATGGAAGACCCCGACATGCTCGTAGCCGTAGGCCCGCGAGCAGGCCCTGCGCCTCGGCATCGGCTCCGGGCGCGTCGCCAATCAGCACGCCGTGCTCGGCAGCAACGATTGCGCCGATGCGAGCAATGGCAGGTTCCGGCAGCTCGAATATCTCGAATATCATCGACATCGTGACTTTCCCTTCTCTCCAGCGTCCCCCGCCCCGCGCCGGCCGCCCTCTCCCTCTGGCCCTGCGCGAGGGATCGTCACCCGAAGGCCGAGGCGGCGAAGCCGGCTGGAAGAACGGCGGGACGCCGCGACTAGAGCCCGGCCGGCCGCAGGCCGGCGCGCCCGGACCCTGCCGCTGCCGGAGGCGTTACGCGCGTGGAGCTAGTGACCTTTGTCGGCCAGCCAGAGACTCACGTCCTGGATCGAGCGCATAAGCACCGACGGATTGTCCCGCGCGGGAATGAAGCCCGAGTTCTGCCAGTAGCGCTCGGCCTCGGCGTCGATCGCCCGCACCTCCACCGCGCGGCCTCCCACGATGTCGGCGCCGGCGACGCAGCGATGCAGCGCGTCCTTGATCGGGCCGCTGCCGACGCCTTGCTCGGCATGGCGGTGGTCGACGGCGAGTTGTCCGATCAACAGGGTCGGATCGGGCCGCAGGCCGGTGCGGATGGCGCGCGGTGCGCTGTTTGGCTGGATCACGCCCGGCGCGAGGCCGTAATAGCCGACGACTGTGTCCTCGTCGTGAACGATCAGGACGCGGGTAAACCCGCGGGCCTGGTTCGTTCGCGCGAAGCCGGCCAGCCAAGCGTCGAGCGCCGGCTTGCCGCAATCGAAGCTGTCGAGGCGGTGCGCGTCATCGAGGAGTTCGATGCCTGAAAGCGCCACCTAGCGGTCCCAGGGCGGGGATCGGCGCAGCCGCTCGGCCGCCTTCGGTGGCGACGCAGCGGCGGGGGCTGAGATCGCCTGCATGAAGGCGTCATAGGCATCCGGGGAGACGCGGATGACGGTTTCGTTGAGGATGGCCGCCTGCGCCTCTTGGAGGGCTGCGCGCCGCATGAACTCCGTGCGCGACAGGCCGAGCAACTGCGCGCCGCGGTCGATGATGGTGAGATCATTGTCGCGAAACCGCATCGAGACGGATATCTTCCTATTTACGGCGGCGGCCATGGTGCGTTCCTGTGCTGGAATGGACATACGTCGGTGCAATGCAGCATGACACTGGATTTGCGTGACGAAGCCATTCCTGTTCCTGCGACCGGCGTAAAGGCATGCGGAAACGGCGGACTGATCCGATCCGAGGTATGCTCCCTGCCGCGAAAAGAGAACGTCAATCCAGACGGCTGACGCGGCGGCTCTCGCTGCGCGCTTCGATAAAGGCGCCTGCGATCTTCATCATGAATGCCTTGCTGAAACGACCGAGGGGCTTACCGTCGGATTCGATGTACCAGGAGCGTTCGGCAATATCGTAGTTGTATTCGTCAACCATGATCCAGCAGCGTTTGAGATCGGTCAGACCGGCGCGGCGGCACTCGATAGCGGAGACTTCCAAACCGACCCGATCGCCGGGCGGTGGCTGGGTGGTTATCGCCAGGAGCGCGAGATGGGTCAGGCCATCTCTTGCGCCGCCGACAGCGATGACCACGCAGGTCGGCCGGCTCTTGCGGCCTTCCGTTTCGCCGCGCTCGTGTTGCCATGCCCAAAGATACGGGTAGGAGATCACCTGACCAGGCAGAAATCTACCGCTCATCATCGTATCCTTCCCCGTGCGCTAGTCGGTCGATCTCGGCGGCGAAGAGTTCCGTGTGTTCCTCCGGCATCTCGGAGACATGGTATGCGCGGCGGGGATCGCCGCCGATGCGCATCCGTTCGTAATGCTCGTAACTCATCAGCACGAACCGGGGTTTCCGGTGCTTGGTAAGAATAACGGGTTCGCGGCTGGCAACGTCGGTGACGTCGCCAACCTGCTTGTTGAGATCCCCCGTCGTGAACTGGCGCATGGCTGGACTCCTTATCGATCTCCATATTATCTGGATTTTCTTGATTTGCAAGAAAACGGCGCTCACGCGCCGCCCTCCGCGAACCGCCAGACGGGGATGCCGAGCCGACGCGCCTTGTCGGCAAGGTTGTCGGTAATGCCGGAGCCGGGAAAGACGATCAGGCCGTAGGGCACCACGGAGAGAAGCTGGTCGTTGCGGCGGAACGGAGCCGCCTTGGCGTGCCGGGTGCAGTCCGGCTTGAAGGCGATCTGGGTCACCTTGCGGTTCTCGGCCCAGCAGGCGGCGATGCGTTCGGCGCCGCGCGGGCTGCCACCGTGGAGCAGCACCATGTCGGGATGCTTCTCGCGGGCCTTGTCGAGCGCCTCCCAGATCCGGTCGTGATCGTTGCAGTCGAGGCCGCCGGCGAAGGCAATCTTGGTGGCGGCAGGAACGAGCACCTCGGTTTCGGCGCGGCGGCGGGCGGCGAGGAAGTCGCGGCTGTCGATCACCGCCGCGGTCATCGCCTGGTGGGAGATCTTGGAGCCGGTGCGCGGCCGCCATGCCGATCCGGTTTGTGCCTCATAGAGGTCGGCGGCCTCATCGCGCATGATTTCCAGCACGTTGCGGCGCTCAATGTAGGTGATGCCCTCGGCGGTGAGCCGTTCCAGCTCGACGGACTTCACCTCCGAACCGTCCTGTTCCTGCTGGCTCGAACGCTGCGCCTCCTCATTGCGGTCGAGGTTGCGGGCAACGCGCTCGGCGGCCCGGTGGAAGACGTTAGTGAAGGACCAGAGCAGGTCGTCGAGATCGGGCTCGAGCCTGGTGTCGCCGAGCATGCCGGCGAAGGTCTCGACGATCCCGGCGAGGCCGGCCCGGATCACCTCGTCGTCGGGAAGTGGCCGGGGATCGGGTTCGTCCTGATGCGGGCGATGGCCGTACATCTGCAGTTCGAGAATGACGCGGTCGGTCGGCGAGGAGGCGTGGTAGGGCTCGTAGGCGTCGTCGAAAGGAAGCTCGTAGGTCATGGCGTGTCTCCGTCGGTTGCGGCCGCGCCTATCGCGGCCTGACAGCGCATCCCGGCCGCGCCCCGGACGCGGCCGCACCGAAGGCCGAAGCGCGAGCGGAGGACGGCGCAGCCGTTGCGGTCGTGACCGGGGGTGGCAGGGGTCGCCTCTCGGGCAGGCCGCGGGCGCAGCCTCTCCGGCGGACCGCTGCCTTGCCTGCAAGTCTTCCGGTGACGCCACCCGCCTGCCGGCCCACCCGTTCATCCGGGCGGCAGGAAGAGACGGACATCCTCCGGGACGAGCTGATCGCTGAGCCATGCCGCGAGATGGGCCGGGCCGAGATGGCGCAGATCGTCGTTGAAGTCGCCGAGCTGCGGCCGCAACACCAGGCCGAGGATTCCGGCCTCGCCTGCGCGCCGGCTGAGACGCTCGATGCCGTGCCGGCCGGCGGCGTCGGCATCCCCCGCTATGTAGAGGCGGCGGCAGCCAGGCGGGAAGGTCAGGCCGGCCAGGTGATTGGCCGAGGTGCCGGCCGCCACCGGCAGTGCCGGCATCACCGTTCGGAGCGAGGCCATCGTCTCGAAACCCTCGCCGGCGGCCATGACCGGTACGGGCGCACCGGGCTGGTGGCCTAGCCAGATGCCGTTGCCAAGGAGATCCCCCAGCGAGCGGCGTGGATCGGCGAGTTGCGCCTTGCCGACCTTGCCGCTCGGGTCGAGCCCAGGGGAGAGGTAAGTGCGCTGCAGGCCGGTGATATGTCCGTCGAGGCTGGTGACAGCTGCAATCAGCGCAGGAAGCGTGTGCGTTTCGCCCGTAACGAGATCCCTGTAGTAGCAGCCGGGATGGAAGCGCACGGCACGCTCATGCGCGGAAAGCAGGATGCCGCGGCCGGCGAGGTATCGTTCGGCCAACGTGCCGGCGATCGGCTGCGACATGGCGAACAGGCGACGCGCCGCGTCAGGCGAGCCGGGTGCCGCGGCAGGTTGCCGCTGCGCGCCAGGAGCTTGGGGCGGTGGCAGCGGCATGGAGAGGAAGCGACGTGCTTCATCAGCGACCGCGCGGAAGTCGACCAGACCACAGCTTTCGCGAATGACATCGAGCAGATCGCCGAATTCTGTGCTGGCTTCATCGACCCATTTTCCGGCTGGTCCTTTCGCGTTGGCCTTCAGCCGCACATGCATGGAGCGGCCGCGCGCGTTGCGGACATCGCCGACGATCCAGTGATTGCCGGAGCGATGGCCATTGGAAAGATATTCGCGGCACACCGCCTCGGCATGTTCGCCAAGGCGGCGTGCCAGCTCGGAAGCCGAGCCGGTCATGATCGCCTCCCTTCATGCCGCCGAGGTGCGGTCGGTGATCCCGACCAACGCATGGCGATCAAGGAGCGAGGCGAGGATGGCGGACCCTTGCGCGGCCGTCGGAATGAACAGCCGGAGCTTCCAGGAGATGATCTCGGAGATCAGCCCCAGCGCCTTCAGCCGCGGAACAAAAGTGTCGGTGAAGCCGATCAATTCGACACGGTAGTCGTTCATGACGCGGCTGCGGCGCAGAATCAGGCCATCGGCGAGTTGCAGTCCGATCCGTCCGTCGACAAGCCCGGTCCAGGCATCTTCCGGCGCGAGCTTAGGTACATTGTCGAGCCCCAGATTGCGGAACATGGTCGCGACAAGGGTCGGCGCGATGTGACGGCCGATGATGCGTTCGCCGGCATCAGTCTGGATCCGGTACACCTGACAATCATGGTCCGGCAGCCGACGCCAGATCGGCAGCAGCAGACCCGTCACGATGTGGAAGGTGCTGGTGGTAAACTCCGGGACGGCAGCGACTTCTGCCTGCCAAAGATCGCAGAACTGTTTTCGGTTCGTGGGCTGCCAGTGGGTTTCGGCAAGGGCGTCGAGACCGAAGCGCAGCTCGTCGGTCGGCCGCAGCAGCCGCACGCGGTGTTCTATCGTGCCGTCGTCGAGCATCAGGCTCGCCGTCGGCAGCCGGATCGCCGCACGGCTGGAACGGGCGTTCACCAGCAGAACCGATTGGGGCTCCGCCCGGACGATGGCCAGCGCGTCGACGAGGCCGAGCGGCCGGATACGGTCCTTGCGCGCGACGGTCAGCACATGCGACTGCGCGCCCGAGACTGGGTGCGAGTAGAGGGTGCGGCGATCGGTGACGACGATGCTCTCCGCCGTGATGGTCTCCAGGCCCTTGTCGTAGGTGCCGGCGGCGATGGCGCCTTCTATTCTTCCCGCCATCAGCTGCTCGAAGACCTCGAACAGCAGATTCTGGGTTTCGATGCGCAGCGCGAGAAGGCGGTTGAGCCAGGTCGTGATCGGCGGCAGTTCATCGCGCAGGCCACCCTCCTCGGTGGTCAGCGACAGCCCGGTTACCGCTTCGAAGGTCGTGAGTGAGCAGCCCTCGATCTTGCCCTGGTGCAACAGCATATAGAACTGGCGCAGGGCCGCGCGGGCGTAGGGACTTTCCAGATTGTCTTCGGCACGAAACAGACCTGCCCCACCGGTCTGGCGCTGGCCGCGTGTGATCGCGCCGAGTGTGTCGAGCCGGCGTGCAATCGTCGACAGGAACCTTTTGCCGGCCTTTACATTGGCGGCCATGGGCCGGAACAAAGGTGGCTGCGCCTGATTGGTGCGGTGGGTCCGACCGAGCCCCTGGATGGCATTGTCGGCGCGCCAGCCGGCCTCGAGCAGATAGTGCTTGCGCAGCCTCTGGTTCCTGACCCCGAGGTCAGCGTGGTAGGAGCGGCCGGTACCGCCGGCGTCGGAGAAGATCAGAACGCTCTTGTCGTCATCCATGAAACTCTGGGTCTCGGCGAGGTTCGCCGAGCCAGGGCGGTTTTCCACGGCCAGCCGGTCGACGCCGTCGCGGGCGGTCTTCTTCACGATGCGGCGCGAGCGGCCGGTCACCTCGGCGACGGTGTCGGTGCCGAAGTGATGGATGATCTGGTCAAGCGCGCTGCCGACCGGTGGCAACGAGGCAAGCTTCTCGATCATCTCGTCGCGCCGGCGAACCGCCTCCCGACATTGAACCGGGTTGCCATTTTGGTCGTAGACTGGCCGCGAGTAGACGTTGCCCTCCGCGTCTGAATATTCCTCGAACAGTTGGGTCGGGAAGGAGTGCATCAAATACCCGCCGACATACTCGCGCGGCGTCACGTCGACATGCAGGTCCGACCATTCCTCGGTCGGGATCTCGGCAAGGCGTCGTTCCATCAGCGCCTCGCCGGTCGAGACGATCTGCACGACCGCCGAATGACCTTCGAGCCGATCCTGCTCGATCTCGCCGATCAGCGTCGGCGTGATCATCGAGGTGATGAGATGGCTGAAGAAGCGCTGCTTGGTGCTCTCGAAGGCTGAGCGCGCCGCTGCCTTGGCGTTGCGGTTCAGCGTGCCGGACTCACTGGTGATGTTGGCCGCCTCGAGTGCGGCGGTCAGGTTGTTATGGATGACGGCGAACGCATCGGCATAGGCGTTGTAGATGCGGATCTGCTCCTCGGTCAGCGCGTGCTCGAGCAGGTCGTATTCGACACCGTCATAGGAGAGCGAACGCGCCGTATAGAGGCCGAGCGACTTGAGATCGCGGGCGAGCACTTCCATCGCCGCGACACCGCCGTCCTCGATCGCCGCGACGAACTCGGCACGGTTGGCGAATGGAAAATCCTCGCTGCCCCAGATGCCGAGACGTTGCGCATAGGCGAGGTTCTCGACGGCGGTCGCGCCAGTGGCCGAGACATAGACGATGCGGGCGTCGGGTAGTGCATGCTGGAGCCGCAGGCCCGCCTTGCCTTGTTGCGAGGGCGCGACGTCGCCACGCTCGCTTCTGCCGCCAGCGGCATTGGCCATGGCGTGGGCCTCGTCGAAGACGATGACGCCATCGAAAGATTTTTTGGCCCCCGACGGGTTTTCTCCAATCCCTGTCTGGCTTTCTTTAATCCCCGTCGGGCCTTCGTCCCTCCTCGCCTCTTGTCCGACCCAGTCGAGGATCTGAGCGATCCGGGATTTCTTGCCCTGCCGTTCCTGCGAGCGCAGGGTTGCGTAGGTCGTGAACAGGATGCCCTCGGCGAGGCGGATCGGTGTGCCCTGCCGATAGCGTGAGAGTGGCTGGACGAGAAGTTTTTCCTGGCCGAGTGCTGCCCAATCGCGCTGGGCGTCTTCAAGCAATTTGTCCGACTTGGAAATCCAGATCGCACGGCGGCGGCCCTGCAGCCAATTGTCGAGGATGATGCCAGCGACTTGCCGTCCCTTGCCGCAGCCGGTTCCGTCACCCAAAAACCATCCACGGCGGAAGCGGACAGCGTTCGCAGCACCTTCTGGCGCGGCGGAGACGGCATCGCGGGTCTCGTCAACCGTCCAGGCGCCGGTGAGATGGCCGCAATGGGCTTCGCCGGCATAAATGACGCTTTCGAGCTGGGCGTCCGACAGCAGGCCCTCGTCGATGATCGCATCAGGAAGAAGCGGACGATAGGAAGGCTTCGGCGGCGCGACGGCGGCCATTGCGGCCGACTGCACGAGCGGCGTTGGATGCGGCTTTGCGCGGGGAATGTCGATCGACTGGAGCGCATATGGTTCGTAGATCGTATCGATGAGCCGGCCGCCCTCTTCTGGCATCCAGTCGCGCAGTTCATAGGCGAGGGTGGCGGGCGGGCTTCGCCCGCGCAATCGGGCGGACCGATTGGATGGCCTTCGGAGCAGCCGTTGAGACAGCGAGGGGTGCGGCTCTCGCTCCCGATCGGGCACCCATGTGCATGGCGGCATTGCGCACGATGCCCTTGGACAATGCACCGATCGAGTTCGGAAAGCCGCCCGGTGTCCGGAGCGGCAGATCCGTGATCCAGGAGAGCAGCGTTTCGACATCCGTGGCCTTGCCGGAGGATGGGATGAAGCCGGTTTGGTCGGTGGCCGGTACCTTGTCGATAATTGTCAGGCGGGTCTCGGCCGTCGTCCCATGGGGCGCGTAGACACGGCTGTCGATCGCTGCGGTGAAGATGACGGTGCCTTGCTGCTGCAGGCGTTCGAAGGCGGGCCGCCATTTGGGGTTTTCGGGAGACAGCCCGGTGCCGGTGACAGCAACAAGGCGTCCGCCGGACGCAGGCGTGCGAACGCGGAAGAGAGGTGCCGCCATGCCGCATCGGCGACATGGCCGTCGACATAGGCGGCGACGCTAAAGGGTGGATTCATCAGCACGACGGACGGCTCAATGGCCGCGTCGAGATGATCGTCGATATGGGCAGCGTCGTGCCGCGAGAGGGAAAACCGTGGAAACAGCAGGCCGAGCAGATCGGCCCGCGTCGCGGCAAGCTCGTTGAGGGCGATCGAGGCGCGCGCCATCTCGGCATGGACGGCGAGTAGACCGGTGCCGGCGGAGGGTTCGAGAACGAGGTCGCAAGATGCGATCGCCGCGGCGTGCGCTGTGACGAAGGCCAGCGGCAAGGGCGTGGAGAGCTGCTGCATGGCCTGGCTCTCGTCGGACCGTCGCGTATGGGTGGGAAGAAGTTCGGCGATGCGCTTCATCATCGCCAGCGTTGCCTGCGGCGTGGTGGACTGGGACAGGATCGCTGGGCCGAACCGGCGCAGAAACAGCACCTGGGCGGTTTCGAGCGCCTCATAGGCGTCTTTCCAGACCCAGAACCCTTGCGCATCGCTGCCGCCAAAACTTGTCGTCATGGCGGTGCGCAGTGCGGCGGTGGTGACAGGCTTGCCCTGCTCGAGGAACGGCAGAAGCTGCATTGCCGCCTGATGGATCGCCCGGGCGGTGTCGATGGCGTCTTGTGCCGGCGCGGCGAGGGAAGCGGCCGTCCGGGCGACGGTCGAAGTGGTCGAAACGATGTTCATGGAGATGTCCTTCGCGAGAGGGGAGTGGCGCCCGCGCCGGCACTCTCTCCGCGCCAGCCGGGCCGCACTCCTCCCGGCTCCCCTCTGCCTCTGGCGCCGATGCACCAAACGGGTTGCGCTCTGCGCAAAGCCATGACTTGAATGCGCGGACAGGGATGCGGCGGCGACCTGGAGCTGCGGAGGTGATGCGACGGTTCAGAATTGGCAGTGAGGTCTACGAGGAGGGAGCGCCTGACCTGCAGACGGGGCTGGCGAACGCCTATGCTCGCACCGAGCGTCCGCTATGCCTGTGCCGCGAGCCGGGCTGCCCGATGTACATCGCCCGCATCGGCGACCTTCACCTGATCAAGCGCATGCCGCTGAGCGGCGGCGGGCATGATCCGTCCTGCGATTCATATGAATCACCTTACGAACTGTCCGGGCTGG
The DNA here is from genome assembly GCF_040323975.1 of Mesorhizobium sp. M0019. NCBI lineage: Bacteria > Pseudomonadati > Pseudomonadota > Alphaproteobacteria > Hyphomicrobiales > Phyllobacteriaceae > Mesorhizobium > Mesorhizobium sp. M0019. Next base: position 29,667 of record NZ_JAMYVK010000041.1, read on the forward strand.
GCGCGCTGATGGGCAGCGCGATACAGCTAGATCCGCAAAGCGGCATGGCGGCCCTCAAATTGGACTTCAGCCTGTCGAAGACAGGGAGCCGAGCAGCATCCGTGCCTGCGGGGCAAAGTTCCGCCAGCGTAACCGCCGATCCCAGGAGGATGTCGCTGCGGGGCCTCCTTCATTATCTCTGGCACGAGGCCGAATTGACGGTCTGGACATCCCGATGGGCTGGCAAGCGACATTGGTGGAATGTCCGCTGGCATCTGCTCGAGGCTGCCGGGCAAATGACGGTGAGGGGCGGGCCGCTCGCGGATATCCTGTTCGTGCCCGAGCCATTTCGCGCCGAGAACAAGGAAGCGATCGAGCAGCGTCGCAACGCGGTTCTCGGCACGGCGCTCCCGCCGAAATCCGGCCCACGAAAGCTGCTGGTCATGGTCGGCGAGGTGAAAGAGATTGTTCCTGCCCGCTCCGGTCAGAAACTCGTCATCAGGCACCTGCCCGGTTTTCCCTTTATCATCGACGATGCATTACATCGGCGTTTGCCGGTACGTTTCGAGAAAGAATTGTCGCTGTGGGGAGCAGATTCCAGCTCACATCTGATAGTGATCGCGACCTTCGGACTGAACGCGGCCGGCCTCGCCATTGTCGAGGAGGTCGCGTTGATGGTGGTATCCGAGAACTGGATTCCTTACGAGACGGTTCCGGAGAAGCGGCTGGTCGACGCGCTCGCCCGTCTTCGCGAGAAGAGCGTGAAGGGATTGCGCTACGACCTGCAACCCGACCAGCCGATCGCCAACGCATTGCTCCAGAACAGGGATGAGCCGGTCGCGCTCTTTGTCGTCCCGCCCCGTGCGGACGAAGCGTTCGAGGCTTCGCTCGACGAAATGATCGCCACGCGTCCGGAGATCGGCGCCTGGGTGTGGCGGGTCGGCGAAGGCGATATGCCGCCGTTGCCGCTCTGAGCGTCGGCGGAATTTCCGACGAGGCTCAGTATGTCTTACCCCAGGCCCAGCTTCTTCTTGAGCTCGGCATTTTCCTTGCGCAGACGGTCAGCAAGCAGGTTCTTAAGGCGCTTGTTTTCTTCCTCGAGCGCGAGCAGGTCCTTCAGATCGCCGCTATCTGCGGCTGGCGCTGCAACCTTCTTCCACTGATAATAGGTCTGCTCCGAAATGCCGGCTTGGCTGACCGCACTCTTGCTGGTCGCACCCCCAGCGATCGACCTCTCGATCTGGGCAAGCTTTTGGGCGCGTTCCTTCTCAGAATAGGTCTTCCGGGCGGTCCGCACCGCCACCGCAGGTTCAGCCGCCTGCGGCCCTGGTCTCGCCCCGTTTTTGCGGGTCGGCTTGGCGAGCTCTGCCTTCGCTTTCTTTGCTCGCGGAACTTTCTTCTTCGCTTCAGGGGCTTCCACTTTGGCTGGTGCTACTGTTGTCTGAACAGTTTGAGCTTCCTGAGAATCGGCCATGATATGCTCCGCTTGTGGATTGTCACCGTCTTCAGCATCGATGGGTCTTATACTGGAGTCAATGAGCTCAGAACCTGGCAGCTGAGCACCATCAGACAGCTGCGTCATCTCGGTGACAATTTTGGACAGGTCGAGACCACCCCAGATCGACTGGCTTGGCTTTTGCTTGCCGCGCTTCTGTTTGACTTCCACGATAAATGGCCGGATCTGGCGCTTCATAGTCCCTTCCTTGATGTGAGGACGACTTGCAAGCCAAGTCGCTGTTTCGCGTCGGCGAGTATCCTACGCCAAGGCATCTTATCGCTCTTGCCGAGCTTTATCGGAGAAGGCCCGCGACGAGCAAGCGAGGTTTCACTGATCTCGGGGACTGGCTCGATCACCGGGACGCAAACAGTCTATTGCGAGCCGAGGTCTCATTTGACGCGACCTTCAGAGCGTATCCATGCCCGCCATCCACAGGCGCCACTTCGCTCGATCCACCGGCAGCTGACAAATTTCGACATGCTGACGAGGCTCGCATGCTCCAGCTTCGGTAAAGAACCCCTCCCTGCATCGAGCGCCCCCTACGCCGTCATTCGTTGCCGCCGGGCAAACGGACAAGGACTAACAGCCGTCCGCATCCGATGACTGTGCACAACCGACTGCATCGATTGCAATCCTGATTTTCTTGGGCGCAAATCTTCTCATGGCGGCGGATGAGCTGGACGCGATTGTTTTCGGGATGGCGGTCGACAGCGTCCGTGCGCTTCCTCTTGGATTCACGGAAAAAGTCGCAGAAATTGCCAACCGAAGCCACGGCGTCCTGCTTTTTGATTTGCGCATCGATGGCGACTTGGAAATGCAGCGGATCGCCGCCGTCCGATATCCAAGCAACCAGACAGGCATTCTGGCGCTGGACAAGCAGGGCTCGGCGATCAGCCATTGCATGGTCAACGGCACTTTCTCCAGCTTTATCGCTCCCTTGGAGGACTGGAACACTCTGCCGCTACCGATGCAGGCCAGGACGAGTATCGCCGGCCCGGCCAGCCTCTTCATCGGCGCCTTACGCAATGCCGGATACATCCTGCGCGGCAGGCCCTGATCCGAAGTTTTGTCGGCCACTGGTCGATCATATCGTCGAACGAGTCGGCCACACGGCCTCGCTGTGGGCGATTACCCACGGTGATCAGGTGACCAGGATCATCCGAGTTGAAGTCTGACCCTGATACGTGGCTCGCTGGACTACGAGCACCTGGTCAGTGCTGGCCTCAAATACCGTGAAAATGCGCCGGCCGGCGGCGACGCACTGATCGAGCAATGTCGGTCGCCGTCACGGTATCTTGGAAAGCGATAGGCTGCGTGCAAGCGATCGTAATGTGCGAGAGCGTCTCGCCCGTCGGCGTCCGATAGAACGCCTCCTCGATAGACATCGCGCCGCATAGCCTATCCGACGCGCCCATTTCATCTGAGTAGGCGGACCATGCTAATAGGGGACGTTTCGCTTCCGAGCGGCAGCTCTCAGGGATAACCTTTATCGTCGCCTCCCTTCTTTGAGTTCCGGCTTGATCGGGCGGAGGACAGGAGTTCGTCAATCTCGAGATCCGACAGATCATCAAGCAGCTTGAAGACAGCATCATGCTTTCCGGCGTTAATGAATCGTGCGTTTGCCGCGATGTTCGGCCCACCCGGTTCCGGGATTTGCATTGCGGGCGATGCCCCTGAGTTCGACAGGGGTCATGTTCCAGATCGCCTCGAGCTTCTCCGCGCGGGTCATGCTGTCGCTCGCGCCGGTCTCGTGGGCGATGATGGCGGCGCGCATCTTTTCCGGGATTGCCGGTCCGTGAGGTCGCAAAAACCATGAAAACAGCGTTCGCGGCCCCGGATCCGGATCGCGAAGAATACGCTTGTCACGTTGCCGGCCTTGAACTCCGACAAGCCGAACATGCCGGTGCGCATGAAGAGCGGCGGCAGCAAATCGAGCATGAAGTGATATTCTGACGCGGTGATCTGAAACCACTCGCCTGAATAGGGAGTGCCGGAAAGCGGATCGATGCCGGGAGTATCTTTGTGTCGGCTGAGCTGTTGGAACATCTGCTCGCGGGTGGCGACGCCGTCGAGCACCTTCCTGAAGGGTGGATCTTGCGGTCATGGGGTTCTCCTGAACGCGGGTCGGCCACGCGCGGCATGAACCGCGTCGTCGCAACTGTTTGGTGGTGTTGTGGCTGTCGACTGGCCGAGCCTGCGGCCAGCGTGTGCACCGGCGATGATGGGGTATGCAGGGTTCAGGCGGCGCGTCGCTCGGAGGAACGCGAAACGTCTCGACCAACCCCAGTGATGGCACGCACGGCGGCGGCGAGCGCCGGGATGTCGTCGAGCATGCCGAGCGCGACGAAGTGGTTGGCCCGCCGGTATAGTCCTTGCGGCCCTTGCAGGTGCGGATCAGGATGCCGTGAGCCGATGACAGCCCGAACTGGCCGACCTGAATGTAGGTACGGTGATGGTACAGGGTGACTTCTTCGCCGGAAACGGCAATACCCGCCTTGTTCGAGCGCAGGTCAAAGCAGCCCGATGGCAGGTTTAGTTCGGCGGCGAGTTTCTTCAGCCGTGAACGCGCTGTCGTGTGAAAACGCCTCTTCTGCTTGCTCGTCATAGGAGCAGCTTCTGTTCCAGTCGAACATGTCGATCTCCATGAAATGAACAGGCCCGCGATCGCTCACGCGATCCCGGGCCCGTCGTCGGGGGTTCAATGCGGTGAAGCGATCAGGCGGCCGTGCGGCCCTCGATAACGTCGGCGCCGACCTCGTCCGCGGAGACTTCCTCGAGATAGGCCCGACCATACTGGTTGTTGGCGAGCCAGCGTTCGGCCGCCTCGCGATCCTTGGCGAGATAGAGCAGCTCCGGGCTGTCGCCGAGTTCCTGCAGGACGCGGACCATGCCGATCGTGGGACGCTCGACGATCTCGAAACCCAGGTCACTCTCGACGGACCAGGTGCGCCTGACCGAGACGACGATGATGCCGCCCTGCCCGAAATCGCCCTCATGCAGGTTGAAGTAGGCGGGCGAGCTATAGGTCGCGCGCTCGCGCGGCGGTTCCTTCCTGACCAGGCGACCGACGCCGTTGCGGCTTTCCCAGGCCGCGAATTTTTTGGTGAAGCGAGCCGGCGGTTTCGCGGTGCCGTCGCTGTACCGGATAACGCTCCCCAGAGGAGCGGATTCGTACACGATATGTGCGGACATGCGGGTTTCTCCATGTCGGAAAATGAGAAAGGGCCCGGCGGGAATGCCGGGCCCGGTGCGAGCGTGAGGCCGATTATTCGGCGGCCTGGAGGTGGTCGGCCTCGTCGCCGTCGATGGTCACCGGCTCTTCGGAGGACGGATCCGCATCATCGGCGAGAAAGGCCGGCAGCTCGGCGGCATCGCCGTCGAGAGCTGCCTCGTCCGACATGTCGCCGGCGACAGCGTCGCCAGCATCGGTAGCCACTTCATCGACCTCAAGGCGCAGCGGCTCGGGCAGCCAGTTCGATCCTTCGAGAAGACGGGCGGCTTCACGGGCCATGATGTCCTTCTTCATGTGGTCGATCAGCTGCGCGGAGTCTGCGCCACGCGCTTCACGGACAGCCTGTAGAATCCGTGCCTTGGTGAGCCGCCCGAGGAACTCGACGGTAGGCGTTTCGGTCCGCGGCTCGTCCTCGGACCGCACGAAACCGGCGTCGACCTGGAGCTTGCCGTTCGCGGCAAGCGTAACGAACACCCCGGCAATGGCCTTCTGGGCGGGATGGTAGCTTTGGGGACGATCATCGATCGCATCGAGCTCGGCACCCAGCTGGTCGAGCTTCGCCTCGATTGCTTCGTCGGCGTCCTCGGCATGGGCGTAGTCCGCATCCAGCTTGTCGTATTCGGCCTTCAGCGCGTCGTAGCGTTCGATCTCCTCGGCGCTGAGCTCCTGCGCCTCGGCGTAGATGCGCTGCATGCCGGAGGTGTGGCCATAGGGAAAGCTGATTGCCGCCTCGACCCATTTCCAGCCTTTGGCGCGGATCGCCTCGGCGTCGGCCGTCAGCCTGTCGAAGACAAGCTGCTCAAGAAGTGCGGCATCCTGGAACCAGCCGCCAGAATCCTGTTCGAACAGGTCGCGCAGGATGACGCCGCCAGCTGCTTCATAGGCTTCCGCGCCGACATAGACGGCGCGGCGATCGTCGGCCCGGACCGTGGTCTCCGTCAGCAGGCGCCTGATGTAATAGGGTTCCTGCATGTGCGAGCTGCCAATCCGCTCCCAGACCTGCTCCTGGCGCGCGTGATCGTCCGAGATCGAAAACGCCATGATCTGCTCAAGCCGGATTTCGTCCTTCTCGTAGAGACCGAGAAGCCTCGGCGACACCGATGCCAGCCGCAGGCGCTGCCTCACCGTCGCAGGCGATACGAAGAAGCGGGCGCCAATCTCCTCCGGATCGAGGCCCTGATCGCTGAGCGTCTTGAAGGCCCGGAACTGGTCGAGCGGGTGCAGGTCGGCGCGCCGCAGGTTTTCGGCAAGCGAATCCTCTTCGGCCGAGGTCTCCTGCTTACGGTTGACGATGCAAGGGATCGGCTCGTTCTTCGCCAGGCGCTTCTGCTTGATGAGGATGCCGAGCGCGAGATAGCGACGGCCGCCGGCGGGCACCTCAAACATGCCGGTCTCCTCGCCCTCGCCGTCGAGCACGGGACGGACGTTCAGGCTCTGGATGAGCTTTCGCCGTCCGATGTCTTCGGCCAGCTGCTCGATCGACACGCCGTCCTTGATGCGCCGAACATTCTTTTGCGACAGCATTAGCTTGTCATAGGGAATATTCTCCGCGGCGTTCATCGCGATCTTCTGAATGGCGTTCTTTGCCATGGTCAGGTTCTCCATGACGGGCGGCCCGGGGCCTCTCCCCGAACCTCTACGGAATCTCCCCTCCCCCCTCTGCCTCCAGGCCTCGCGTCGGCGCCGGCCGCCTGCCGCAAAGCTTCGCTGGACTGCAGACGGCAGAGTGACTATATGTCTTCCATGAACGTGGAAGGATTATTGTCATGCCGGGGTTGAGTACCGAAGTGCTCACCGCCAATGAGGCGGCGGCGGTAACGCAGGTGCCGCTCAAGCAGGTGCATCGCATCATCGATGCCGGATTGCTACGCGGCCGTGTCGAGACACGCCGCGGCAGCCGCGTCATCATCGGAGCGGGTCTCGTCGGCCTACGCCTCGCCTGGCTGACGGCGGAGACGCTGACGCCTGCCGCGCGGCGGCGGATCGTTGAGCACGCCATTGCCGATGATGCTGCGCCCGTAGTCGCGGACGATCCGCTTAAGGTCGACCTGAAGCCGATCACTGCCGGGGTAAGGACCGGCCTCAGCCGGCTGAGGAAAGCCAAGGCCATGGTGGCGCGCGATCCAGCGGTACTTAGCGGTCAGCCGGCCTTTGTGGGAACACGCGTGCTTGTTCATGACATTGCCGACATGCTCGCCAATGGCGATACGCCCGAGACGATCCGTGCCGCCTATCCGCAACTGACTCTCGACCAGATTGGGCTCGCGGCCGACTATGCGCTCGCCTATCCGCGGCGTGGCCGTCCGCCGGTCAAGCCGGCGTGGCGCAGCACGGCGGCGAAGTCGACACGCACAATCCGTCTCGACGATCTGCCGGCCGTTTCGTGACATTCCTGATCGACGAATGCCTGAGCCCAGAGCTTGCGAAGCTGGCGCGCGAACGGGGTTTTCCCGAGTGAGCCATGTGCGCTGGCTGGGCCTCGCCGGCGCCAAGGACCATATGGTGACCCGGCGTCGATGACGGCTATGTGCTCGTCACGCACAACACGACCGACTTTCGTGGCCTCTATCGCCTCGAGGAGCTGCATGTCGGGCTGGTCGCCTTCAACACCGCCCTGGCCTGATGAGCCTCGATCTCCAGCACAGGCTCTTTCATCTCGCCCTTTCGGACCTCGGTGGGGAGGAGGCATGAAACGAAGTGCTGGAGATTACGGTGGATGTCGCGCGTACCATCACCATCGAACGGTTCAACCTACCCGACTGACGGACCTCCGAATTCGTTTCCTGCAATCGGGCTGCCAGAAGCCGCCGCTCGCATAACGAAAAAGCCCGCCGCGGGAGGAGGTGCGGCGGGCTTGATTTGGACGACAGCATTCGGGAGGAATAAATGCCGTCCCTGATCGCCAAGGTCGGGAGGAGGTGACCCGGACGAAACTCGATACCGACAGGCTACTCCCTTCCGCGCAGCCGAGAAGCATTAATTGTGCATAGCAGCATTGCGATTTTGTGCGGCGCACAACTAGACCTGAGAGATGTGTTTGCCAGACCGGCAGCGCAGGCCGTGTGCTGCGCGCCGCAGCGATGCACATGTTCGGACACTGGCAGCCTCAGTAGCCCAGTGACGTTCATACTCCTCGCGCAGCATTGCGGTATCATGCTGCCAGATCGAGCAGCTTCTTGGCCTTGCCCTCCATCTCCAGGCGAACATCCTGATGCGGCTTGTCGCGCGCTACCCGCGTAATGCCCTGCACGAAGTCGAAAATCGAGGCGGGCGGGTGCCCTTCCTCCGAAAGCACGGCATCGATGATCCTCGTGGTCTCCGCCTTGGAGAAGCCGCGCTTGCGCAGGAAGCTCTGGCGATCTTCATCGTCGCGAGCGACGATCCGCTCCCGCGAAGCCTTGATGCCATTGACGAACGGCATGGGCGAAGACTCCGCGAACTGGATCAGCGCTGGTTCGGCTTCCAGGGCAAAACGCGAGGCGGCATATTTGGAATGCCGGATGGTGATTTCCTCGAAATTTTCCACGCCCCACAGACAACGATTCTGGCAAACTGCACGTAGATAGAAGCTGGCGATTCCGAGCGTTCGGGCGCCGACTTCGGAGTTCCAGCAATAAACCCCCCTGAAAAAGACGTCGGGCGAGCCATCGGGCAGCTTGCCGGCTTCGATCGGATTCAGGTCGTCGACGAGGAAGACAAAGACATCACGGTCGGATGCATAGAGCGTTGTCGTGTCGTTGGAGATGTCGACGTTCGGATTGTAGATTCCCGTTGACCAGTCGAGCACGCCAGGCACTTTCCAGCGCGTGTCGCCGCTACCGTTGCCGGCGATCTTCTGCACGGCATCGACCAGTTCTGAGTCAAATATTCTGCCGTAGTCGGGGCCTGTTACCGCCCGCAACTCGAGGCGTCCGTTCTCGATTTCCAAGGTCTTCATCTGCTCGGCGCGATGATTAAGGAGACCGTGCTGAAGGTTGATCGCCGCAAGCGGGGCCGGAAGCTGGCGCAGATAGGCCGCTGGCGCGCCGACCAGGCTGGCGAGTTGGCCAAAGCTCCAATGCGTCGGGGCCACAGAGGCATGCGCATCGGGCAGCATCAGCCTCAGGCGCTCCGGGTCGTCGCGGCTGGCCTCGACGCGGATCAGCTCACTTTCAACGATGCGGGTCTTGCTGCGTTCGGACCGCCGCTTCACCGAATTATGGAGATCGGTGAGAGAAAGGTAGCGCTCGTCCGCCGGCCGGTTGAACCACTCGGAAGAAACGCGACCGACACGTTGGCCACGGCTGACATCCACCTTGTAACCGTCCCGTGGATTCACCGCAGGAGCGAGAACTTGCAACTGGGTCATGGAACTTTCTCCGCGACGGGCGCCGGAAGCCTCTCTTCCAGCCCTCGACCCGTCACGCGGGCCATCCAGCCTCTCCCTCTGCCGTCCGGCAAACGGGCAAACGCCGCGGCCGCACCTCCGCAAGGAATACACGTCAGAGAATCGATTTGACCGCGTGCTTCAAAGCCGGGACGCCGGAAGCGATGGTCCTGCTGTTGCGGAACCGCACGCGGCAATCGCTACAAGGTCGTCGCCGGAGCGGATCGGCCATGTCGACCAGTGTCACGCGATGCCGAAACAACAGAAATGCAACAGGTTCGTTGCTATCGGAAGCGGTCGTCATTATGAAACGACTGTTCGACGCCAATCGTTTGATCCGCCAGGAGTATTTCGTGACAGAAGAAACCGAGAGCAATACGGACAAGCTCATCGAACTCACGGCTGATGTAGTCTCAGCCTATGTTTCAAACAATCCGGTGCCGGTCGGTGAACTACCCGCCCTCATCGGACAGGTCCATGCCGCCCTGAAGGGCACGACCGGCGGTGTGGTGTCGGAAAGACCTGAAGTTCTCAAGCCTGCCGTGCCGATCAACAAGTCAGTGACGCCCGACTACATCATCAGCCTGGAGGACGGGAAGAAGTTCAAGTCGCTGAAGCGGCACTTGTCGACCCATTATGGCCTGACTCCGGATGAGTATCGCGCCAGATGGGGCCTGCCGGCGGATTATCCCATGGTTGCGCCGAACTATGCCGCAGCGCGTTCTGCCCTTGCTAAAACCATAGGGCTCGGCCGCAAGCCGAAGGAGCCCGAAAAGCCAACGCCAGCGAAACGTCCCCGCAAGAATGCCACAGCCTGAACTCCAGTTTTGGACGTGCGTCGGCGATCTTGTGAAGCCTTTTTGATCATCCTATCGAGCGGTTGGATACTCGTTGGCCTCGAAAACATGGTGATGCACGCGCCCGGTGAACATCTTGAGCAGCTCTCCGGTCACATCGCGGCTCTGAAAGCGAACGTCGGACTGCAGCGCCTTGTTGCAGGTGTCCATGTCGGGATAGCGGATGGCGAGCGCCATGGCATAGACGGGAGCGCCGTCGTCCCGCGCGGTGCCGTCCAGGACGCGCACCTCTTCCGCCCCAGGAAACTGTGTCCACAGCGGCACCAGCCTCTCCTTGACGAAGCGCCGGAACTCGCTCTCGCGCTCGGCGTGGATTTCCCCTTCGAAGAGGGCGTAGCGGATGATCATGGCGGAGATTTCCTGGTTTCTGCGGTTAAGAAAGCTGTCGCCCGATGCGGAATGTCAAGGAACCGGACAATTCCGGATTTGCGGTTGGAATGACGGTGCGAGCGTATCACTTGAAGCGCCCGCACCGCTGCGCGCCTACTTGCCCCAGATCTTCTTATACTCGTCCCGGTAGCCATTGCCGGGATCGAATGCGTTCTTCGGCCCACCGTCGAACTCGACATTGTCGGCGGTCACGACATGCAGCGGCGACAAATAGCCCGACCATTTTTCGCCAGCGATGGCGCGGTTGAGCTCGTCGACCAATTGCCAGCCCTGCAAGTTGAGCGGTTCGGCGACCGTCACTTTCTGGAACTGGCCGGCGCGAATGCGCTGATAGGCCGATTCCGAACCGTCGCCGGCGGCGACATTGATCGGCGCGTCGGTGCCGGCTTTGCCGGCGGCGGCAAGCGAGGGTCCCATGAAGTCGAAATAGAGGTCGTTGATCGCCAGTGAATGCGTCCAGGCATCGCCGTACTTCTGCAGCAGCGAAGTGGTCAGCTGCGGCATGCGCTGCGAGGTCTCGGCGATCGGCGTGTCGACATATTCGAGCACCTTGCCGCCCAGCCGCTCGATCTCCGCCTTCATCTTGTCGGCTTTGGCGATGGCGATGGCGTAGGTCGAATCGGTGAAGATAACGACGCCGGGCTTGCCCTTGGCATCGGCGTAGGCCCAGTCGGCCGCGGCCGTGGAGACTTGCATGGCGTCCGTCGACACGTTGGCGAACACGCCGCTCTTTTCGTCGGGTCCGATCACCGGTCCGGCATGCCAGGAAACCAGCGGGATGCCGGCGGCCTTCGCCTGTTCCAGCGCCGGCGCCTGCTCGACCGCGTCAAAGCCGTTGATGACGATGCCATTCGGCTTCAACGCCATGGCCTGGCCGAAGGCAGCGGTGCGGCCGCCAATGGAGCCGGCGCCGTCAATCACCTTGACCTCCCAGCCGATCGCCTTGGCCGCTTCCTCGACGCCGTTGGTAACGCCCAGAATGCCACCGTTCTTGAGGTCGCCGGCGAGCACGACGATCGTCTTGCCTTGCTGCGCCTTCGGACCGGTGGTCGGGCCATCCCAGCCCGTGACCTTCTGCGCATATTTCTGGACGACCGCCATGGCGTCGGCCATCGCGTCCGCCCGAGCCTGGCCGGCCAACAGGGCCGGAGCAGCGATCGCGATCGCCATCAAGGCGACGGATGATTTCAGGAATGTTCTGCGTTGCATGTTGATACCTCCCTTGGTTTCAAGAATTTGCATGGTCTTTCAAACGCGGCTTTCGATTGGAGTTGGCGACATGTTACCGGCTGATGTCGCCCGCCACCGGACCAGCGCCGGCCGGATGAGCATTGACGTAGATGGCGTAGAGGGATGTCTGCGCGGTGATGTAGAGGCGGTTGCGCCTGGGACCGCCGAAACAGACATTGGAAACGAGCTCGGGAACCAGGATACGGCCGATCAGGGTTCCGTCCGGTGCATGGACGCGCACCGAGTCGGCGCTGGAGGCCCAGATGTTGCCGTCGCGATCGACGCGAAAACCGTCGAAGAGGCCTGCCCCGCATTCGGCGAAGATGCCGCCTGCACGCGCCGACCGGCCGTCGGCGGCAAGGTCATAGGCCCTGATCGCGCGCGGTAGGCCGGGCACATGGCTGGCGCCGCTGTCCGAGACATAGAGCATCGTCTCGTCGGGCGAAAAAGCCAGGCCGTTCGGCTGCACCATGTCGGTGACAACGGCGCTCACCTCACCCGAAAGCTCGTCAAACCGGTAGACATGGGAGCCGCCGATCTCCGCTCTGGCGATCTTGCCTTCGTAGTGGCTTTCGATGCCGTAGATCGGGTCGGTGAACCAGATCGTGCCGTCGGATTTGACCACCACGTCATTGGGTGAATTGAACCGCTTGCCTGCAACGGTTTCGACAAGCGTCTGCCAACGCCCGTCATGCTCGAGCCGGGAGACACGGCGCCCGCCATGCTCGCAAGCAACGACGCGGCCTTCGCGGTCGAGTGTGTGGCCGTTCTGGTTGTTGCAGTGCGTTTCGAAGACACTTACCGAGCCGTCGCCTTCGTCGTAGCGCAGCAGCCGATCGTTCGGGATGTCCGACCACAGCAAATGCCTTGCGGCCGGGACGTACACCGGTCCTTCCGCCCAACGGCTGCCGGTCCATAGCCGCTCGAGCTTGGCGTGACCGATCGTCAGCTTGCCGAACCGATCGTCGAGAACCTCGTAGTCGCTCATTCCGTGATCCACGGGTTTGGCTCGATTTGTCACTTCGAGGACTGCGCGACAGTCTTCGTCCTGTTTCTTTGCGCCGCGCCGCGCTTGCGCTGGGCATAGCCGGCAATGCCTATCGCGACGAGCAGCGTGACGCCGTTGAACAATGGCTCGACGAAGAACGAGCCGCCGAACTGCTGGATGCCGGAAATGCCGACCGCCAGGATGATTACGCCGGTCATCGTGCCCCAGACGTTGACACGTCCAGGCTTGATCGTGGTCGAGCCGAGAAAGGCGCCGACGAGAGCCGGCAGCAGATACTCCAGCCCGACGCTGGCTTGGCCAATGCGAAGCTTGGAGGCGAGCAGCACGCCTGTCAGCGCCGTCAGGAACCCCGAGGAGATGAACGCCCCAATGACGAAGCGGCGCACCGGAATGCCATTGAGAGCAGCCGCCTTCGGGTTGGCGCCGATGGCATAGACATAGCGGCCGATCGGCAGATATTCGAGAATGATCCACAGTGCGACAGCAATGCCCAGCACGTAGAGGCCGGTGATCGGCAGCCCGAACACCATCGTGCCGTTGAGCGCGTAGAAGCCGTTGGGCAACACGCCGACAACCTGCCGGCCGCCAGTGTGCCAAAGCGCCAAGGAATAGAGCACGGTGCCGGTGCCCAGCGTGGCGATGAAAGAGTCGATGCGGGCGACTTCGACCAGCAGGCCGTTGAGGAAGCCGGTCGCGGCGCCGAGAACCAGCACGATCATCACTGCCAGCGGCCACGGAATGCCGAACATGGTTTGCAGACTGATGGCCAGGATGTGCCACAGCACAATTCCGTAGCCGACGGTGAGGTCGATGCGTCCCGACGCCATCGGGATCATCGCCGCCAGCGACAACAGCGCAATAATCGCCTTGTCGGAGATGATCGAGCGCAGGTTAAGCAGCGTCGGGAACGTGTTCGGCAGCAGGATCGAGAACAAAAGGATCAGCAACACCGTCAGGATCACCAGCCCGTAGACCGGTAGCAGCCGGATGACCTTCTGCCCCATGGACAAATCAGCCATCTCGCCGCGGGTCGGTTCGAGGGCGCTGGATTCGATCGATTGCATGAGTTCGCTCCCAGAAAGATCAGGCGGCTTCGGAAGCCGATGCCGCGGTGATCACGGCGGATGTGGTGAGGTCCTTGCCAGTGAGTTCGCGAACAATCTGTCCTCGCGAAAACACCAAAGCGCGGTGGCAGATGTGGGCAATCTCCTCGAAATCGGTCGACACCACGACGACGGCGAGGTCGGCTTCAAGCGCGCGGCCGATCAGCCGGTAGATCTCAGCCTTGGCGCCGACATCGACGCCGGCAGTCGGATCCTCGGCGATCAGCAATGTACGGCCGGTGTGGAGCCAGCGCCCGACGACCACCTTTTGCTGGTTGCCGCCTGACAGCGCCTCTATCGGCAGGTTCGGATCGTTGGGGCGCAGCCCGACGGAACTGCCGATCGCCTGCGCCAGCGCAGCCTCCTTGTGAGGCGCAAGGAAGGAAAACAGGCCGCGCTTGCCGGCGCCGGGATTGAGGAAACTGTTCTCACGGATCGACAAGGATCCAGCGATTGATTCTTCGGTCCTGTCACGCGCGATCAGGCCGATGCCGGACGACATCGCCGCGATCGGGCTGGACAGGTCCGGCACAGCCCCGCGGATCGTCACCGTGCCGGAATAGGCCTGGCAGCCAAACAGCGCCCGGCCAACCAGTTCCTGCCCGGCGCCGCGTAGGCCGACCAGGCCGAGCAACTCACCCTTGCGAATGTCGAAAGACACCGGGCCGGCACCGGCACAGACAAGGTCGCGCACGGCGCAGATCGTCTCGCCGGCCTGCGTTTGAGCCTTGCTGAAAACCTGGCTGACCGGACGGCCGACGATCATCTCGACCAGTTCGTCCGGTTTTGTATCGGCGACCTTCTTCTGGCCGACCAGCCTCCCGTCGCGCAGCACGGCGACGCGATCGGCGATGCGGAAAATCTCATCCAGGCGATGCGAGACATAGATCATGCCGACGCCGTGCTGCTTGAGCGGACGGATGGCGTCGAACAGCCGCTCGACTTCGTCGGCGGGAAGACTGGCCGTCGGCTCGTCGAGCACCAGCACATCGGCCTCGGTAGCCAAGGCGCGAGCGATGGCGACCAGCGATTTTTCGGTGCGCGTCAGATCCTGAACGCGTGTCGTCGGATCGAAATCGCAGCCGACGAGCTTGAGAGCCTCCTGCGCCCTCGCCTCGGTCGATCGCCAGTCGATCAGGCCAGAGCGAAGCGAAAAGCCTTGGGCCAGGCCGACATTCTCGCCCACCGTCATCCATTCGATAAGACCGAGATCCTGGTGAATGAAGGCGACGGGCTGGCGCTGGTTCGGCCGCGGCGGGCGATGATGGTAGGGCTCGCCGCGAAACAGGATTTGGCCGCTATCCGGCCGATAGATGCCGGCGAGCGTCTTGATCAGCGTCGACTTGCCGGCGCCATTCTCGCCGAGCAGCGCCAGGATCTCGCCCTTGTGCAAATCAAGCGTCACGTCGGAGAGCGCGCGGGTGCCGCCGAACTCCTTGGTAATTGACTTGAACTCGATCAATTTTTCCTTGGCCACAATGCGTTCCTCCCAAGATCGCCAAATGATGTTATCGATAACATTTCTGGGCGTCAAGCAGTAAAGAAATAAGGCCCACGGATCAGCTGATCTTGCCGTCGAGCAGACGCATCATTTCGGCCGAATCCCTTGGCCCCAGTCCTGCGGTGCAGAGCAGGCGGTGGATCTCGACCACCTGCCCGGTCATTGGCATCGGCGTCTTGGTCTTGAGCGCGAAGGCCTGCAGCGAATCCAGGTCCTTCAGCATGTTGTCGATGCGGCCGGTGGCTGAAAAATCGCGGGCGGCAAACTTCGCCATGAACTCCTGCATGATGTTGGAATCGGCGCGTCCGCCCTTGAGCGCCGCCGGGATGGCTTTGGGATCCACGCCGCCGGCTTCAGCCAGTTTCACCGCCTCGGCGACGGCCTGGAACAGAACCGCGCAGAACAATTGGTTGATCAGCTTGGTTGTCTGCCCTGCCCCGCTTGGCCCCATCAGCGTATAGTTGGCGCAGAGATGCCGCATCACCGTGCGCGCCTGTTCGAAGTCTTCAGTCTCGCCACCCGCCATGACGGTCAGCCTGCCGGCTAGCGCGCCGGGAACGCCGCCCGAAAGCGGGCAGTCGAGCCATTTCATGCCGGTCTCGGCAGACAGCTTCCTGGCCATCTGCGCGGTGTCGACAGGATCGATCGAAGACATGTCGATCAGCAGCTTGTCGGGCGATGCCGCAGCAGCGACACCGGCATCGCCGAACACCACCGAACGCACGATATCGGCATGGTTGAGACTGAGAATGACGAAGTCGTTCGCTCGCGTTGCCTCGGCGACCGACGCGGCGGCAGCCGCACCGCTTGCAGTCAGCGCTGCAACCTTGACCTTGTCCAGATCGAACACCGTCACGGCTAACCCAGTCTCGATCAGGCGGGTGATGATCGCCGACCCCATGATGCCGGCGCCGACAACGGCGACTTTTGCTGGTTGCGTCATCTCAACGTGCCTTCTTCCTTGATCCTTACAGGGTCGACCCCAAGTGCCCCCAGACCCTGCAACACTCTATCGGCAATCGTGTCGACAGGCGCATCGATGTCCACTGTGACCACCAGCGGTTCGTCGCCTGGATGCTCCAGTGTGGCGAACTGGCTGTCGAGCAACGCCGGCGGAAAGAAATGGCCGCGGCGCTCGGCGAGCCTGGCTTGCAGCACCGCACGCGACCCGTCCAAGAACACGAAAAGCACTGGCCCGATAGCACCATGGCGAAGGCGATCGCGATAGGATTTCTTCAGCGCCGAGCAACTCGCGACGAGCCCGCGGCCCTCCTCGCACGCCTGGCGCAGGGCTGCGCCGACCATATCCAGCCAGGGCCAACGATCCTCGTCGGCAAGCGGGATGCCCGCCGACATTTTTTCGACATTGCCACGCGGGTGCAGCGCGTCGCCTTCGACAAACGCGAGCCCTAGACGAGCCGCGATCGCGACGCCAATGCTGGTCTTGCCGCAGCCGCTGACACCCATCACGACGATGGGCCAGGACTCAGAGGCAGGTTGTGATGCCGCCATCGACATAGAGCGTGTGTCCATTGACAAAGGATGAGGCCGGTCCAGCCAGAAAGATCGCCGCGCCGACCAGTTCGCCGACATCGCCCCAACGACCCGCCGGTGTGCGGTTGGTCAGCCAGGCTGAAAACTCGGGATTGTCTACCAGCGCCTGGTTGAGCGGCGTCTTGAAGTAACCCGGCGCGATGGAATTGACCTGCAAGCCATGCTTCGCCCAATCGGCACACATGCCGCGCGTCAGGTTGCGCACAGCGCCTTTCGTGGCCGTATAGGGCGCGATGTTCGTCCGTGCCAGTTCGCTCTGCACCGAGGCGATATTGATGATCTTGCCGCGCCGCCGCGGGATCATGTGCCGCGCCACCGCTTGTCCCACGAAGAACACGCTGGAGATGTTGGTGCGCAAGAGTTCCTCCCATTTGTCAGCGGGGAAATCCTCGAGCGGCATTCGGAACTGCATGCCGGCATTGTTGATAAGGATATCGATGGCGCCGATCGTCGCCTCGATCTCCGCGACGCCGTTCGCCACCGCTGCATGATCGGTGACGTCGAAGACGGCGCTATGGACCTTGTATCCCTTCGCTGTCAGTGCATCCGCAGCCGTTCTCATTTTTTCGGCACTGCGTCCGTTGAGCACAATTTCGGCGCCGTGCTGTGCCAACCCCTCGGCCAGCGCCAGGCCGATCCCCTGTCCCGAACCGGTGACCAGCGCCCGCATGCCGGTCAAATCAAACAACGAACTGCCCAAATGCTCCTCCTGAGCAATGTTTGCTGAAGCGGCCACGATTTCCATCATGCCGCCGCCAGTCGCTATTGACATGAATGTTATCGATAACATAGTCAATGGAAAAATGAATCCGCATAGGAGACGACGCCGTGACCGACATTTTGATGACAGGCCCCTATCCGGATTGGGACATGGGAGATCTTGAGGCGAAATATCGCGTCCATAAACTTTGGCAGTCCGAGGACAAGGACGCGTTGCTCTCAAGCCACGCCGGCGCGATCCGCGCCATCGCTACGCGCGGCGAGCTTGGCGCAAGTGCTGCGCTGATGGCAAAGCTGCCGCAGCTCGAAATCGTTTCCTGCTATGGCGTCGGCACCGACGCCATCGACCTTGCGTACGCCAGGGCGAACGGCATTCGTGTCACCAATACGCCTGATGTGCTGACCGAGGACGTCGCCGATATTGGCATCGGGCTGCTGCTCGCCGTGGCGCGTAAAATCCCGCAGGCCGACGCCTACGTACGCGATGGAAGCTGGCGCAAGGGCAATATGGGGCTGGTCACGCGTGTCTGTGGAAAAAGGCTGGGCATTGTCGGCATGGGCCGTGTCGGTGCGGCGGTGGCGAAGCGCGCCGCTGCATTCGACTGCACGATTTCCTATTTCGACAACCGCAAGCGTGACGATCTTCCTTATATGTTCGTCGGCGATCTGCTCGAACTGGCGCGCGACAGCGAATTTCTGATCGTAACGCTCGCCGGCGGCGAAAGCACGAAACACATGATTAATGAGTCGATCCTGGCAGCGCTCGGAGCAGACGGGATCGTTATAAACATTTCGCGCGGCAGCACGATCGACGAGACCGCGTTGCTCGCGGCCCTGGAATCCAGTGCCATAAACGGTGCCGGGCTCGACGTGTTCTGGAACGAGCCTACCATCGACGAGCGCTTCCTGAAGCTTACCAATGTCGTGCTGCAACCGCACCACGCCAGCGGCACGGTGGAGACCCGCAAGGCCATGGGTCAGCTCGTTCGCGACAATCTCGCGGCCCATTTCGGCGGACAGACCTTGCTGACACCGGTCGTCTGAGAAGGGATCACATCATGAAGTCGATCGTCATCCACGCCGCAAAAGACCTGCGGATCGAGGAGACCGATCCGGGCTCCCCTGGCGCCGGCCAGGTCGAGATCGCGGTCGAAGCTGGCGGCATCTGCGGCTCGGACCTGCATTATTACAACCATGGCGGCTTCGGCGCGATCCGCCTTCGTGAACCCATGATTCTTGGCCACGAGGTTGCGGGCACGGTGCGGGCCATCGGCGGCGGCGTTTCGACACTTGTTGTCGGCGATCGCGTCGCGATTTCGCCCAGCCGGCCCTGCAACGCCTGCCGCTGCTGCCTGCAAGGCATGCAGAACCAATGCCTCAACATGCGCTTCTACGGCAGCGCCATGCCGATGCCGCACATCCAGGGGGCGTTCCGCCAGCGCCTGGTCGCCGAGGCGTGGCAGTGCCACAGAATAGCCGACCACATCTCCATCAACGAAGCCGCTTTCGCCGAGCCTTTTGCGGTAACGCTGCATGCCATGAACCGCGCCGGCTCGCTGCTCGGCAAGCAGGTTCTGGTCACCGGCTGCGGGCCGATCGGCGCGCTTTGCATCCTCGCCGCACGAGCCCACGGCGCGCGCGAAATTGTCGCCACCGATGTCATGGACGGCGTGCTGGCAAAGGCCCTGGAGATCGGCGCCGACCGCACCATCAATGTCGCGACAGACAGCGAAAAGCTCGCCGCCTACAATGTCGACAAGGGTAGTTTCGACATCATGTTCGAGGCCTCCGGCAACGAACGCGCGGTACGTGCAGGGCTCGATGTCCTGAAGCCGCGCGGCGTGCTCGTGCAGCTCGGTCTCGGCGGCGATCTGTCGATCCCGCAGAACCTCATCGTCGCAAAAGAGATCGAGATGCGAGGCACTTTCCGTTTCCACGAGGAGTTTGCGCTCGCCGTCGACCTGATCAATCGGTGCCGGGTGGATGTCAAACCGCTACTGACGGGCATCTATCCTCTCGACGAGGCGGTCGCGGCTTTCGACATCGCTGGTGACCGAAACAAATCCATGAAGGTTCAGATCGCGTTCTGAAGATCCTTCGGTTGCGCTGGAGGCGCATCGGCACATCGCATTAAATCACGTCGGCGCCAACCGCCGCCAAGGCGGCGTGTGCCACATCGAAATCCTGCTCGCCAGTTCCCGAACCGACGCCGATGCCGCCCGCAAGGCGTCCGCCGAAGCGGATCGGCAAGCCCCGGGCAAATTGGTCACGCCGCCCTGCGAAGCGATACCGGCTGAGAGCGCCGCTTCGAACGCCATGCCGCCAATAGCGGCGTTTATTGACGCTGCGGTGCGCGCCTTCGCCTTACGCATGCTGAGGAACCGCGCGCCATCCATGCGCAGGCTGGCGAGGACTTCGCCACTCGCATCGACGACCACGAGACATTGCGGCACGCCCATCGTGACGGCGCGCGCTGCTCCGGCTGCAACGGCTTTCAAAGCACCGTCATGCGTGAGGGTGATGGTCTCGCGAAACATCGCCACTGGGCTGCCCTTCGCTGCGTTTGAATCGATGCGGGAACTCAGGTGCTTTCGCGCTCGACTACCCGATAGCCGGTGAGCACGATTTCCTGTCCATGCTTCTTCTCGCCGCCGCGGATGATCTGGATAAGCCTGCGGGCGGCCTGTCGCCCGATCCCGTAGCAGTCGACGTTCACGGTTGTGATGCCGGGGTGGCAAAAGGCGGCTACCTCGTAGTCGCCGAAGCCGGCAATGGCGATGTCCTGCGGGATCCGCATGCCCCGGCGCTTGCATTCCATCAGTGCGCCGAAGGCCGAAAGATCCGAAACGCAGAGTACGGCTTGCGTGTCCGGCCAACGCTCCAGCATGCTGACGACGGCCTGGCCGCCCTGCTCGATGGATATCGGCGGCACGCCAAAGGAAACGAGGCGCTCGGTCGGCAGGCCGAGCTCCTCGATGGCTCTGACGAAGCCTTCGCGCCGCTGGCTGCCGCGCGTGTCGCGCGAGGTCGTACCACCGATGTAACCGAATTTTCGGTAACCCTTCCTGGCGAGCGTCTTGACGAGAAGCCCCATCGCCTCCTCGTTAGAGAACCCAACCACTTGATCGATCGGCTTTACCGGCAACTCCCAAGTTTCGATCACTGGAATGCCGGCGCTTTTCAAAAGGCGGCGGGCGCGATCCGTGTGAGCGCCGCCCGTCAGGATGATGCCTTCCGGCCGCCGGCGGAACATCGCCTCGATCAGCTTTTCCTCCTTCTCGACCGTGTAGTCGGTGTAGCCGAGCAGAAGTTGCAGCCCCGTGCTTTCAAGCTCGTCGGTAATGCCGCGGGCGGTGTCGGCGAAGTTGGAATTGTTGATCGACGGGACGATAGCCGCAACGAACCCTGTCTTGCGCGAGGACAGGCTGCCGGCTGACTGGTCAAGCACGTAACCCAGGTCGTTGACCGCAGCCATGATCTTTTCCCGCGTCGCCTTGGAAACGAGGCTGCCCTCTTTCAGGGCGCGTGAAACCGTCATGGTGGACACACCTGCCCGCAGCGCCACGTCAACCATAGTCGGGGTGTAGCTCTCGCTCGGTCTCGATGAGGCTGCCTTGGCCATCACGCTTCTGCGCCAGCCGTGGCAAGCGGCCCACCCTTCGCCGCAAGGAGTATCTGGTTTCCGGCCTTGTTCATTAGCCCGCCTCGCGAAATCAAAATCGGATGATTTGTGTTATCGATATCATTTCTTTGTGACAACGGCCATAACCTAGATTCAGTAAAACTGAAGGATCCCATCTGATCACGCAGCAGGCGGATTTGGCGCCTCTATGATGATGATAGCGCCGAGGGCGCGTCAGAAGTCGGTTATGCCGGCTTTCTGCAAGACCTGATCCGCGATGCCAATTTGCCGGTGCACCTGCACGTTGACGAATTGGGGCCGGGGACCGGCGATCCGTTGTCGCGTATGGAGATGGCGGTGTTGCGCCTGACGCTGCTCCAGAGGAAACGCAGTGCGCCCGCGGAACGCTTCGCGCTTTTGGATTTTGACCAAGCCGAGCGCGATCTGCAGCGCGCCGAGCGAACGCGCAAGCTCGCAGCCGACAACGGAATCACAATCCTGTGGCAACGACCCTGCTTTGAGGCGATGCTGCTGCGCCATCTGGAGGGCAAGGCGGCCAACCGTCCGCCCGATACGCCGGGAGCGGTTAAGGCGCTCGAAAAGGAATGGCCGGAATACAAAAAGCCCATGACGCGCGCCAATCTGGCGCGCCGGATTGATCGGGATGCCGTCCTGCGGGCGGCAGGTGCCGAGGCCGAACTGCAAGCCCTGCTCCGCTGTATCGGGGTGCTCTAGCGATCGGGATACGCGCGAGTTCCGCGCGCGGTATGGTCGCCGGCAGCGGTCAACCGGTGGCAACGGCAGCTTCACCACATGCACTCCCGAATCGGACATTCCGGAATCGGCCCCATTTGAATCCTTGTTGCGGCCGGACTGGATCACGCCGCATCTCGGCCGTAAAGATCCGCTTTGCCGTTTCCTGAAAGCTGACGTCGCAGGCGACCGCGGAGATCGTGGTGGCGCCACTTCCGGACTCTGCGAATGTTGGCGCGAAGGTCGCGTCTCGACACAATCTCGGACTTGCGCAGCAGGATCGATCGGCAGGCCAGAAAGGCTGGGCGTTCGAGAAGCCTTGCCCCACAAAGTGCTCTGCCTTGGCGCCCTCTCGCCACTACCGAGTTGGCGTGAGCCGCAGCTCGAGACCCATCGCTGGGCCGAGTTCTCACATGATGCTCATGCCGCCATCGATTAGCATTTCAGAACCGACCATGAAACGGCATTCGTCGGACGCCAGAAACACCACCGCATTGGCAATTTCCTCGGCGGTCCCAAAGCGGCCTGCCGGGACCATCCCGACGACAGCTTTCGCCCGAGTCTTCGTTTCCGCCGGACCCAGACCAAGCTTGTCGTTGAGCGGCGTGTCTATCGGGCCCGGGCTGATCACATTGGCGCGGATGCCGCGCCCTATCAGCTCACCGGAGAGCGTTCGCGCCAATGAAATCATTCCGGCTTTTGCCAACGAATAGACGTGCGTTCCAGCCATTCCCATATGTGCGTTGACGGAGCCGCTGAGAATGATGGATGCCGGATTCGAAAGGAGCGGGACCAAGGCCTTGACCAGGAAGTAAGGTCCTTTCAGATCGATGGCAACGCTCCGGTCAAAGGCCGCCTCGCTCCAGTCGGCAAGCGGACGCAAGTCAACGATGCCAGCGTTGACGAAGACAGCATCGAGCTTGCCGAATGCCGCTCCCAGCTGCCGTTGGCGCTCGGCGCAGCCAGGTTGCAAGTTGGCTTGAATTTCTAATCAACAACATGTATACATAGTGTCTATGAGTGAGCGGCATCAATCAGAACGCACTGCGACAGGGCAACGAAGCGATGCTGCGCAGGACGTGGTCTACCGCTGGCTGAAGCAGCATGTGCTCACCTTGCCCAGCCGCGAGGGCAAGTTCCTTACCGAGGCGGAAGTCTGTCGCGAGACGGGAACGTCGCGGACGCCGGTGCGCGAAGCTCTGTTGCGGCTCGAAGCCGACGGCTTCCTGCAGATCGTGCCGAAGAAGGGCGCCTATGTTCCGCCGATTACCGAGGCGGAGATCGAAGCGGTCATGCAGGCCCGGAGCCTGGTGGAGGAGTGGTGCGCGCGGCAGGCCGCCGGCTTCGGCAACATGCTTGCCGTGGAACTCGACAGGCTGGTCGCCCTCCAGATGGAGGTGCAGCACGACCCTGTTGCGTTCATTGAGCGCGATCGGGAATTTCATCGCACCATCGTGTGCGCCGCTGGCAATCCGGTGCTCGCCGACTTCTATGAGGGCCTGCGGGACCGCCAGTTGCGGATGGGCGTGCACGCCGTCACAATCTCCGGTGGGCGCGGTGACAGGGTGCTTGCCGAACATGCAGCGATCGTCGAGGGCATACGCCGCGGACAGCCCGAACAGGCGGCCGCAGCCGTTGCCCAGCATTTGGCGCGGACGCTGGTCGCCCTGCGGCTGCCGACGGCGGCAGGCTGGGGCGCGGTTGCAACCGGGCGCAGGCCGGCGGTGGCGGCGCAGTGAAAAAGGGGCCGCGGCGTTCGCATCGGCAATGCCGCCGAACAGTCGAAACACACAGTGGCGGCGGGCAGTTGGCCAGCGGAATTGGTGAATTGATTTTTGTGACCTAACAAATCGATGCCGAAAGGGCCGGGCATGATCATCGAAGGAGAAACCGCTTTCGACGTGCGCGCGTTCCGGCAGGCGCTTGGACAATTTCCGACCGGCGTCTGCGTCGTCACCTGTCTGGCCGACGGCGAGCAACTTGGCATGACGATAAGCTCGTTCAACTCGCTGTCTCTCGACCCGCCCCTCGTCCTTTTTAGCATTGACCGTCGTTCAGCCAGCCTGCCGCTCTGGGGGAACGCTGCCAGTTACACGGTCAACGTTCTCTCGGAAAACCAGAAGGACATTTCCAACCGCTTCGCCAAGCCGCTTTCCAACAAGTGGGAAGGCGTGCGGTTCGAGCAGGGCCGCTCCGGCGCCCCGGTGCTACCCGGCGTGGCGGCGCTGTTCGATTGCGAGCCGTGGGCCAGGCACGAAGCCGGGGACCACGTGCTGTTCATCGCCAGGGTGAAGCATTTCCGGTCCTTCGCCGACCGGCAGACGCTGGTTTTCAGCAAGGGGCGCTACGCATCACTGCAGCCAACGGAGTTCACGGCGCCGCTTTGGCCGCTCGACATCCATTATTGATTTCTTGGGCACTACTGATCGCGGAGGGTAAGATGATCAAGACCGGGGCGCAGCATATCGAGATGCTGAGGGATGGAAGGCAAGTCTACATCAATGGCCAGGGCGCCGGCGACGTCACCGCGCATCCAGCCTTCCGCCAGACCATCCGGTCGGTCGGCGCGCTCTACGATTTCCAGGCGCGACCGGACAACCGGGAGCTGATGACCTTCGAGGTTCCCGAAAGTGGCGGACAGCGGGCCAACCGCATCTGGCAGTTGCCGCGCAGCCATGCCGACCTTGTCGAGCGGCGCAAGGCGCTGGAAGCCTGGACGGAGCTTCATTATGGCTTTCTTGGCCGCGCGCCGGATCATGTCGCCTCCTGCATTTCCGGCATGTTCATGGGGATCGAGGTCTTCGAGGCTTATGACAAGGCGCGCGCCGCGGCGCTTGCTGACTATTACCGTTACGCCCGGGACAATGAGCTCTATCTCACCTATGTCATCATCAATCCGCAGGCCGACCGCTCGAAATCCGCGGGCGAGCAGCAGGACCGCTTTCTCACCGCCGGTGTCGTCGACCAGGACGCTGCAGGTCTGACGATCCGCGGCGCCAAGATGCTGGCGACCGGCGGCATCATGGCAAACGAGGTGTTCGTCACCTGCATCCAGCCGCTGCGGGAGGGCGACGAGTCCTATGCGATGTCTTTCGCCGTGCCGATGAATGCCGGCGGGCTGAAGATCCTGTCGCGCAAATCCTACGAGGAGAGCGCCGTCAGTGTCTTCGACAATCCACTCGCCAGCCGCTTCGACGAGAACGATGCCGTGCTCTACTTCGACGATGTGAAAGTTCCCTGGGACCGCGTCTTCATCAACCAGGACATCGCCATGTGCCAGCGGCAGTTCCATGCCACCCCGGCGCATGTGTTCCAGAATTATCAGGCACAGATCCGCCTGATGGTGAAGATGCGCTTTCTCGTCGGCATCGCCCGGCGCATCGCCGAGACCAATGGCGTCATCAACTTTCCGCAGGTGCGCGAGACGCTGGGAGCGCTGGCGGCGCAGAACACCATGGTCGACGCGCTGGTGCACGCCATGGAGGTGAAGGGCAGCATGCTTGGCGGCTATTTCGTGCCCGACGCACATACGCTCTATTCGGCTCAGGTGCTGACACAGCAGCTCTATGCCGGGGTGATTTTGGCCTTGCGCGAGTTGGCGGGCGGCGGACTGATCATGCTGCCGTCCTCCGTCCAGGATTTCGCCGATCCGGAGCTGCGCAGTCTGATTGAAAGGACGCAGCAATCGCCGGTCCTCTCGTCGGAGGGCCGGGTAAAATTCTTCAAGCTGGCCTGGGATGCGGTCGGGTCGGAGTTCGCCTCGCGCCACTTGCAATACGAGATGTTCTATGCAGGCGCCACCTTCGTGACCAAGGGGCACAGCTTCCGCACCTTCGACTGGGACCGCTGCACGCAGCTCGTCGATCACATGCTGGACAGCTATTCGCTGGAAGACGAGGTCGACCGTGCCGCTCTGGCTGCCGCTTGAGGTTTGCCATGCCGATCCGAAAGGAACATAAGGAATTTCACACGATCGACATGACCGGGGATGGCTGGCATTCGCCGCCTGGTTACCCGTCCGGCATCGAGCAGAAGATTCTTGCCGGCCGGCTCGACGAGGCAGGCAAGACCGGGAATCGGACGCGGCTGCTTCGGTTTGCACCAGGCGCCTATACGACGATGCCGTTCGTGCATGAATACTGGGAAGAAGTCTATCTCGTATCGGGAGATCTCATCGTTGGCGGAACTTCGGTCGAAGAGGCGTCTCTGAGTTTTGCCCCGAACACCTACGCCTGCCGGCCGCCTGGCGTCTATCACGGTCCCTTCCGGTCGCAGACCGGGTGCCTGCTGCTCGAACTACACTACTATGAGGCCCAACTTTTCGAATGATGTCCAGCGACCAAGCGGTCGACCCTTCGGTGTCGGTCAAGTCGCTGATCAAGGTCCTTCCACCCAGCACACTGCAGGTAGAGGCGGTTCACGATTTGACGGAATCGAAGGGGATTCCGGATTTGTTGGTTTTGTGATTGAACTAAACCGCTGCCGCGGTAGCTGATGCCAACGCAACCATTCTCATCTGGAGCTTCCAGGGACGGGTTTGACGGCCTTTTACTGAATGCTCTTCTGATATCTGCAGAAGGTTCTCTTGCTGCGGCCGGTTTTGGCGGTGTTCAACATGCGGAATCCACCTGCCCGGCGGATCGCGGTTTTTCTTCGAGGGAATGAGATAGTTCGGGCCCGGTTGTCCCGATTGCTGACCCGTTCACTTCTGCCGCGGTTGGGTGAGTTCCTGGCCCGCCGCGATGAGTTGCCCCGATCGCTTTGCGCGAACTCCGTCCAACAGAGTGCGCGCCGCATTCCTGACTTCCTCCTGGATGGCGTGGTCCGCATCGAGCTCATCATGGCTCGTTGCGTAGGGCTTCCAATATCCGATGTATCGGTCGAGCTCTGCCATTGCTCCCGCCGGACAGAGATGCATAAAGCAGAGCCAGTCGGAAATGGAGCGCCGGACGTTTTCCGCACCTTCGACATCGCCGTGGACGACCACGGAAAACAGCCGGCCTTCCAAATGGCGGGGATAATCCCAGCCGGAAAGCTCCAGCTCTTTCGCCTCTTTCGCGTCCTTGCCGTGCGTCCGGGTCGGGTCGGGATTGCCGCCATCGGCGCAGACCAGCCGGTCCATCATCAGCTTCAACGGCGACGAGGCCATATACCAGTTTACGGGCGTAATGATCATTATGCCATGGGCCGCCACCCACATTGGGTAGATGTCGTTCATCCAGTCTTGGGTCTGGCCGAGCGAATAGTTCGGATAACATGAGCACGGCCAATGGCACAGAGCCGGCGCCGTCGAGAAGCACGCTTTGCAGGGATGGATGTTGCGCCCGTATTCGGAGGCGAGCCGCGACAGATCGAGCAGCTCGACTTCCACCTCGCCAGCGGCCTCGATCACATCGCGTGCGATTTCGACAAGCCGCCAGGACTTCGACATCTCGCTTGGGCAGGTGTGCTCGGAGCGGGATGAGCAGTTAATCAGAAGGATGCGCGAAGGAAGGCTCTGGTCCTCATGCCGCTGCTGAGCGGCTCCGACGGCCTGATGAGCATTGTACCAGTCCACAGCCAAGTCGTAATCCGGTTCGGCGAATTCCGGACCAGCTTTGCGGGTGCGCGGACTTTTGCGCGAATGCTTGTAAGCGTCCCACGCCGCCTCCGTGACCTTGGTGAGCTCTCCCTCAAGTGAATCAAAGGCCGGGTCATGAAATTGCGAGCGGAAGCGGCGCTTGAATTCGTCTTCCCCAAGCCGCGGACTGGGCATGCCCTTCCGCGGTTCAGGGGCCTTTCCGGGCTTCATCCAATCGAACATCTGGAACCCTCAGTCGCGAAGGCACAACGCGCGGGATCACAGGAGCGTTCCGCGCCGGCGATATGCACCCGCTCGGAACTGCGAGCCGCCTACACAGTCCGCGGCTTTATGCGCGGCGCAGCTTGCGTGTGCGAAGGCCGCGCAATCCAGGGAATCAACAGGTCCGACAGGTCGGCTGGAACGATCAACGATCGATCTTCCTTTCTCAATAGAACACGAGAGACCCCTCCGATGCTTTCACTCCTCCGCGATGGGCGGGCTGTCGCGCTACTCCTTTCGGCGACGCTGACGGTCCTGTCCAACACGCTCATCAGCCCCTTCGCTCCCGGGCTTCAGGCGGCATTCGAAGGCCAACCCAATGCATCTGCTGGTCCGTCTTCTGGTCACCGCTCCGTCTCTCGTGGTTGCGATCCTTGCCCCTTTCGACGGCGCGCTGGCCGACCGCTTCGGGCGGCGGCGCCAGCTATGGGCCGGAAGCCGACTGGCTGGTTCTGATTTCCCGATGTGGCAGAGCAGACATTCATTTCGCACATCCATTGTCGCGATCTGACCCCAAGCGGTCACGGAAGTATTCGTAGGCTTACAAATTGGCCCTAGATTTTGACTTTCCCTAGCGTGAAGCAGGCTCAGACCACGCGATCGAGGCGTGGTAACGTCCCTGGAGCGTCACATGCGCGGGGAGAATTCATATCCCCGGTTAGCGGCGCGGTCGCCGCGTCGCCGCTGGCCCTGCGTGCCCCGCGACGGACCCTAGCCGTGCGTTTGCGGGGGAAGCGATTATCTCCGCCATTCAGGACCTTCGTGCGAGAAGCGACAGGCGCGAAGAAGCCTTGATTCCGGCGTCACGCCGGCCAATCACTTGCCGTGAAAAGATTTGCGGCATCCAGGAATAAAACGCCGCCTACCCTGGTCTTCCATGCATACGCTTCTGATTGACCTTGAAGGAACGCCACACTGCAAGCCCCCAAACTGACGAGCGCGGCGGCATCGGCCAATGCATTCCCGCCCCCCCTGAGGGCAATGGGTTTGCCGTCTGCGGCCGATTGGCTCCATGCCTGTCCACCGTGAGATGCCGCTCCCGTCGGGATCGAGAAAGTCCCGGCGCCGCAGGCGTAATCCTGATCGTGAATGCGGCAATGTTCGTCCTCCGGAATGCATGCGGCTGGATGCAACTTTGCGACCCGGTGTGTGATTGACACCGATGAGACATGTGGCTTCACATTCACCACAGCTGACCGGGTTCGCTGGCAAGGCGAAACCACCCTTGCCCTGTGAGCACACGAACTCGAGACGAGGCGCATATGACGGTGTACCCTTGCTGAGCAGCGATGCGCGGGCCGACCGCTTCGGCGAAGTAGTAATGCCTCATCTAGCCGACGCACTTTCGCTTGCCCGTTGGTTGACCGGCAATGCAACCGACGCCGAGGACGTCGTGCAGGACGCCTGCATGAAGGCACATGCGAGCATCACCACCTATGCCGGCGGTAATGCACGAGCCTGGCTGCTCACCATCGTTCGCAACTCGTGCTACACATGGCTGGCGCGCAATCGCCCGCGCAGCATCGTCTCGGTGGGCGACCTCGGCGATCTCGACGAGATGAGCGCCGCTCACGCAGTCGATCTACCCGATAGCGAAAACCCGGAGGCGAGCCTCATTGCCAAGGCCGACATATCGGCCCTGGAAGCGGCGATCGCCGCCCTGCCGCAGCCCTTTCGCGAGACGCTCGTGTTGCGCGACATTAATGGCCTTGCCTACCGCGATATCGCCGCCATGCTCGGCGTTCCGATCGGCACGGTGATGTCGCGGCTGGCGCGGGCGCGCGGGCTGCTGATTTCTGACCTTGGGAGGGCGCAATGAACGCGCACAAAGACGGATTGCCCGAGGACGCCGCAGGCATGAACCTGATGCTGCACGCGCTGGTCGATGGCGAACTTGACGCCGCCGCCGCAATGGCGGTCGAGCGGCGCATCGCCGCCGATCCCGGTCTGGCGGCGGAGCATGCCCGCATCGTTGCCTTGCAAGAGGTTGTAGGTTCACTTGCGAAGCCGCAAGTCAGCGACGCCTTCAGCGCGCGCATCGCAGCCATGGCCGCAGCCGGCAACATCGAGGTGCTGCGACCCAAAGCGCCGCCAGCACAAGCGAAGGCCGCTCGAACCAGGTGGTCGACGCGCAATTTCGGATCATTCGATTGGCGCGCCATGGCGGCGTCGATCATGATTAGCGCGGTGCTGGCAAGCGGCGCCACGCAATGGGCGATGCAGCCTGGTGCAACCGACAGCTTTGCCGGAGGGGTAGCCAGCGGCCACCAGCGCAGCCTGCTGGCGACGAGCCCGGTGGATGTCGTCTCGTCGGACCGGCACACGGTAAAGCCCTGGCTCGACGCAAGGCTCGGCCTTTCGCCACCGGCGCCAGATATGGCCAAGGACGGATTTGCGCTGATCGGCGGCAGGGTCGAGGTCATTGGCGGTCGAGCGGTGCCGGCACTGGTGTATCGCCACCGCGAACATCTGATCACCCTTGTCGCCGAGCCGCAAAATGCCGGTGCTGTGACCGACCCTGTCGATCTCTCGGAGGGCGGCTTTTCGCTGGTGCAATGGAGCGACGGAGCCTTCTCCTATTGGGCGATTTCCGACATGGAGCGGCCCGAGCTCGACGATTTCGTGGCGCGCTTCCGCGCCACCGTCGTGACCGGCTGATATTCGTCGTTCCGGACATCGGCAGTGACATCAAATGCGACGCCACCGCTAGCTGCAGACCTGCGTGCGCGTGGGCTGACGGGCCATGACGGCCGCATCGTGCCGACTTCGGACGCGACGCGCGTGCTCGCTTTGACCTATCGACTTGACCAAGGGGCAAGCCCGCACGCGGGCTCCCGAGCGCGCCCGTAATTCCCGCCACTCCTTCCTTTATTGGAGCTGCCGTCTCTCTGCTCGTGCAGCGTCGGCTGGCCCAGTTCCAGCCGGCCGCCATCCCTGATTTCGGGACTTCCAAAAGAATTTCGCGACAGCCGGGAATAAAGCGAAGCCCTCCCGGGTCTTGTTATCAGCGGGGCCAATTTCCTGGCACGCAACCAAGAAACGAAACAAGGACTTATCAAAATGACCAAGCTCGCTCTTAGCATGGCTGCCATGCTGCTTGCCTCAAGCGCTGCCTTTGCCGGCAGCGATCATGGTGCCAACAATTCCAACCAGCCGGTCGCTACTGTCGACACGAATGCCACTGCTTCCATTCCCTACACTCCGCGCCAGGACGGCGTCGACACCAAGGTGACGACCGGGCCGAGCCAGGGGTCGGTTCAGGACATCATCACCCGGCACAACAACGACGGCATCTGGGGTCGCTGAACGCGCCTCCGAACAACTCTTTCACCCACTCACAACAGGAACCATCGACATGAAAGAGATCGCCCTTACCGCTGCCGCCGTCCTCGTTGCCACTGGCACGGCCTTCGCCGGCAGCGACCACTACGACTCGGACACTTCCAGCCAGCCGGTCGCCAGCCATTCGGTTTCAAAAATCGATACATCGCACACCGGCTCGATCCGAAAGTCCGAAAAGGCACAGGGTGACGCCAATGCCAACGTGCCGGCTCAGTACGGCCAAGGCATCTGGGGCAATTGAGTTTCTCGGGCCAGGACCACAACAGGTCCGCAATCAGGACGGAGGGCCACGCCTGGCTCTCCGCCATCCCCTCACTGCTTCACACAGGAGATCACCATGTTCAACATGACACGTCGCACATTGCTTGGGTCCTCGGCCGCCGCTGCCGCTTTCGGCCTCGCTGGAAAGCTGGAATTTACCCGTCCCGCATTGGCCGAAACACCGGTAGAGCCGACCGTCGGCTTCTACAAATACAAGGTTGGCGATATCGAGATCACCGCCATCTATGACGGCATCTGGCGCAAGCCGCACGACCCCGCCTTCATCAAGGATG
Organism: Mesorhizobium sp. M0019; assembly: GCF_040323975.1. Classification (NCBI taxonomy): domain Bacteria; kingdom Pseudomonadati; phylum Pseudomonadota; class Alphaproteobacteria; order Hyphomicrobiales; family Phyllobacteriaceae; genus Mesorhizobium; species Mesorhizobium sp. M0019. The sequence goes on from NZ_JAMYVK010000041.1 coordinate 61,219, forward strand.
TCTCGGTCAATGACACCAAGGCAGCCTTGGCCAAGGCAGGTCTCACGACCGACTTCATGCCCATCCCGCTCACCGTCGTCGTCCTCAAGATGAACGGCAAGCTGATCATGATGGATGCCGGATCGGGCGTCGGCCAATGGCAGACCAATGCCACCCATCTGCCGGCCAACATGGCTGCCGCCGGCATCGACTACAAGACGATCGACACCATCATGATCTCGCATTTCCATCCCGACCACGTCTGGGGCCTGATGGAAAAGGGCACCAACGCGCCGGTCTTCCCGAACGCCGAGCTGATCGTCAACGCTACGGAATACAATTGGTGGACCGATCCCGGCCGGCTGGCAAAGCTGCCCGAGGGCCGCAAGCCGGCGGGCAAGCGCATCGCCGAAAACTTCCCGAAATGGAAGAACTGGAAGCTAGTCGAGGACGGTGCCGAAGTCGCGCCCGGCATCCAGATCATCGCGGCGCCCGGTCACACGCCCGGCCACTCCGTCTACCTGGCGAACTCTGGCAAGGAACAGATCATGATTTCGGCCGACACGATGTACGTGCCGGCGCTGCTGGCGCCGCATCCGGAGTGGCAAGGCAGCTACGACCAGGACGGGCCGACGGCGATCACCGCGCGCCACAAAGTGATCGATCGTGTGATTACCGACAATATCCGGATCTCGGGCTCGCACTTCCCGTTCCCGGGCACCGGCACCTTCGTCAAGGACGGCAGCGCCTACGGCTTCACCCCCGTGCAGATCTGAGCGAATCAGGAAAGCGAGAAAGACAATGAAACATTCCCTTTTCCGCAAGCACGCACTGTTCGGGCTGCTCGGCGCCGTTGCCGTGCTGACCGCGGTTCCGGTCGCCGTCACAGTGCCGGCCTATGCCGTGGACAACATCGGAGGCGACGACGCACCCGACCTCACCGCCGTCAAAGCCAAGATCGATGCCAAGGACTACCAAGGCGCGCTGGCGGATCTTCGCGACCTGGCGCAGGATACGCAGCAGGCCGACGTCTATAATCTGCTCGGCTTCACGCTCCGCAAGACCGGCGACTACACGACGGCGCTGACCTACTACACCAAAGCGCTCGAACTGAAGCCGGACCACAAGGCCGCGCGCGAATATCTCGGCGAGCTCTATGTCGAGACCGGCGACATGGCCAAGGCCAGGCAGCAGCTGGCCTCGCTGACGCAGCTCTGCCCGGCAGGCTGCGAGGAACGCGCGGACCTGCAAAAGGCCATCGACACCAAAGTGACCAAATGAAGTCAGGCAGGTGCCGCAAGGCGCCTGCTCTTTCCCCTTTGCCTGGAGCCAATCGTGACAACGACACAAACCGCCTCGAAACTACATCTCACCGACTTGACCCTGCTGGCGGGTCGCCTGCTGCTCTCATTGCTGTTCGTGCATGAAGGCCTGGAGCTGGCGACGCATTTCGCCGATGCAGCCAAGGCGATGACGGCGCTCGGCGTCAGCCTGCCGCTTCTGATAGCCACCATAGCGCTGCAGCTGGGAGCTGGCCTTTCGGTCGGCCTTGGTCTGCTGACGCGTCTGGGCGCGGTCGCGCTCGGACTGTTCTGTTTGGCAACGGCAGCTCTGTTCCACACCAATTTCGCTAACCAGAACGAATTGCTGCATTTTGAAAAGGATCTCGCCATAGCGGGCGGCATGTTCGTCCTGGCCATAGCCGGCGCCGGCGCGATATCTCTCGACAGGGTGCTGAACGGCCTCGTGAAGCGCCGGCAACACGACAGAGAGACGGTTGCGGCGCTCATAGCGGCCGGTAGCCCTCTCTCGGTGAGCGATATCAAGCTCCATTCTAAATCGGCCAACACGCCTGGTCTCATATCAACCGCCGCCCGCCCGATCGGCACCCCACAAACTGGCTCGGGTGACCCCTCATGGTGCAAGCCGCTCGTGGCGTGTCGTCCATCGAGGTCCGCTTATCGGCAACGGATAGAACCACCCCTACCGGCCGATTTGAGGCGCGAAGCGGTCATTCGCCATGCGATGGTCAGAGGTCCTTTTCGGTGAAGGTTTTTCGATGCGGGCCGCGGCGTGACGGTGGCGGCTGGGCCTGTGTCGGCCCGCGTTGAAAAACCTCCCAAGGAGGA
>NZ_JAMYVK010000042.1:0-62850 GCF_040323975.1 Mesorhizobium sp. M0019
TCTTCGTTTTCGAGACAATCGCGTCGACGTCGCCTTGCAGCCCCAGCGTCACCACGTCGGCGTCGAGGCCGTCGATCACGGCGCGGGCCTGAGCGCCCGATCCGCCATGCGACTGCTGGACGGTGACGGTCTCGCCGGTCTCGGACTTCCAGTGGGCGGTGAAAGCCTCATCGAATTGCTTGTAGAGCTCACGCGTCGGGTCATAGGACACGTTGAGAATTGTGGTGTCGGCAAACGCGAAACCGAGCGTGCCAAACTGGACAGATGTGGCGACCAGTGCGCCGAGCAGTTTCCTGAAATGAGGTTTGGTCATTTCCGCCTCCGTTGAACTCGCGCCAAATCTACCGAATTGATAGAATTTAGATGCATTCAATGTTGCCTTTTTTGGCCTATTGAAGCAATTTTTCGCCCACTTTCGGCGATATGAGGAACTATTTTCCCGACAAGGGGCCAGGATCGCGCTCCCGACGCGATTATCTAGAAACAGCTAGCTCTTCGGCAATGGCCTGCATCGCGCCCGAACGAGGTTTCGGCGGATTATTCGGCAGTAACGGGAAAGTTGAAGCGCTCTCTTGGAAACGGCTCGTTTTCCAGCGTGAAGTGCCACCATTCGCGTGCATAATTCCTGAAGCCGCCGGCGCGCATCGCCTCGACAAGTTTTTTGCGGTTAACCGCCGCTTCACTGGCTATCGGTCGGTGAGCCGTTTCGCTCGCTGGATCGAAACAGTCGAAACCCGTGCCGAAATCGAGCGTATCGGCATCGGTCGCGCCGCAGGCCGGTTTCGGAGCGCTCTTGCGGTCGGCTCGCGCGATCGCGACATCGACCGTCGATCCGCGCGAATGGGTGGACAGTTCGCCGATATAGCCCTTGGCGATGAGATCCTTGCGCTTGACCTTTGGGTACCATTGCGGGTCCGGTGGTCCACTCGTTTTTGTCCAGTCACCCATGTCGGAGACAGCCCGCGCAGGGCGATAGCAGTCGAACACGACCAGCGTCAGTCCTTCGGCGGCAATCGCTTTCTGCACTGCTGAAAGCGCTTGTGCCGCTTGCCTGGTGAGGACGCATATCGGCGCATCGTAGCCGCTTACCTTGCGATGCAGGAAATTTTCGAGGCCGGCATAGCGGATATCCTGCCGGATACTAGGGTCGATATCGGCCAGTCGAACAAAGCTGGCGGGCAGCGCGTCAGCAGACGCCGAGGAAATACCGGCGGCCGAAAGCAAGACGTAAAACCCAATCCCCTGAATCACCTGCCGGAAATTATTCAAGGGAAACTTTCACTCGACGAAAACCTTCACACTGGCCGCGCGTCCCGCCGCGTCGATCACGGTTAGGGTCGAATAGCCGGCGCCGTCCGGCTGCCAGGTCGCGGTGCGCCGCCGGTCGATGCCGACCAACGGCTTGCCGTTGGCCAGCCAGCGGAACGGTGCGCGGCCGCCTTGCAGCTTGAGCACCAGCGGCGAGACGTCGGCCGAGGAAGTGCCGAGATCGACGCGAGCGCCGTCGGGCGGAAAGATGATGGTTGGCGCAGGTTCGGTCGGCGTCGCCTGTACCAGCCCATCGGCGCCGGCGCCGAAGCGCGTCAGCGTCACCGGCAGCGCCTCGCGCTTCGGCCGCCGGACGCCGGACGGCTGGCTCGGCAGCGGTACGGCGGCCAGGCTGGAACGGACAAAACCTTCGAACAGGATGGGCGCAGCCGAGACATAGCCGGACAGGCCGGGAACCGCGCCGGCGTCGGGGCGGCCGACCCAGACGCCGAGCACGTAGCGGCCGTCGAAGCCGACCGACCAGGCGTCGCGATAGCCGTAGGAGGTGCCGGTCTTGTAGGCGATGCCGCGTTGGGCGGCACCCTGGGGAGGCTTGACGCCTGACAGGATGTCGGTGATCTGCCAGGTCGCCTGCCCGTCGAGGATGGTGGTGGTCGAGCGTTCGGCATTCGCCGGCTCGGTGCCGTCATGCAGCGTGTGTGCCTTGCCGCCATTGGCAAGGCCGGCATAGAGTTGGACCAGGTCGCGCAGGGTCACCCCGACGCCGCCGAGGCCGATCGCCAGGCCGGGCGCTTCGTTGACGGGCAGGATAGGGGTCACATCGGCCTGGCGAAAGCGTGCCATCAGCCGGGCCGGGCCGACCGCGTCGAGCACGCGGATCGCCGGCACGTTGAGCGACAATTGCAGCGCCTGCCTGATGCTGACATCGCCCTGATAGCCCATGTCGAAGTTCTTCGGCCGATACCCGGAGAAATCGGCTGGGCTGTCCTCGATCAGCATCTCCTGCGCCACCAGGCCTTGTTCGAAGGCGAGGCCGTAGATGAACGGCTTCAGCGTCGAGCCAGGCGAACGAACGACTTTGGTCATGTCGATCCAGCCCGAACGGCTGGCATCGAAGAAATCGGCAGAGCCGACCTCACCAAGAATATCGCCGGTACGGGCATCGGCCAGTACCATGGCCACCGAGAGGCGAGGGCCGAGCCTGGCGGCCGCATCCTTGGCCACCTGCTCCAGCCCTTCCTGGACACTCTTGCGGATCGTCAGTTGCAGCTTCTGGCCGGGAACAGCCTTGGACAGCATTGTATAGGCCGCATGGGCAGCGAGCGCCGGCAAGGTGCGCCGCAGCCCCGACACATCGTCGAGCGCGGCACGCGCGGCCTCACGTTCGCCGAGCAGGCCTGCCGAGACCATGCGGGTCAGCACGCGGTCGCGGGCGGCCTGGGCGACGTCGAGGTTGCGGTCAGGGCGCCGCTTTTCCGGCAATTGCGGCAAAGCGACGAGCAGGGCCGCCTCCGAGACCGTCAGCCGTTTCGGCTCCTTGCCGAAATAGGCAAGCGAAGCGGCGCGCACACCTTCGAGATTGCCGCCATAGGGCGCCAGCGTCAGATAGCGTTCGAGGATCTCGCGCTTGGAAAGCCGCCGTTCGATCTGGAGGGCGCGCAGCATCTGCTTGATCTTCGAGCCGAGGCTGCGGCTGTCGCGCGGTTCGATCAGCCGGGCGAGTTGCATCGGCAGCGTCGAACCACCGGAGACGATATGGCCGCTGGTCGCGAACTGGCCGGCGGCACGCGCCAGTGCCAGCACGTCGACGCCTTGATGATCCCAGAAACGCTTGTCCTCATAGGTGACCAGCATGTCGACGAACTGCTTGTCGACCTGGTCCAGGCTGGTGGCGAGCCGCCAGTAGCCATCCGGCGTAGCGAAGGCGCGCAGCAGCTGGCCGTCTCGGTCCTGCACCTCGGTCGAGACCGTCAAAGCAGCCGGCAGCGGCGGCGGAAAAGCGCGGTCGAGCTGCCAGAGGGCGGCGGCGGTGATTGCAGCGAGACCGGCCAAGGAGATGCCCGTGATGGCCGCTCGGCGCAGGAATTTTCTGGAGAGCATGGCGCCGCCCCTCATCCGCCTGCCGGCACCTTCTCCCCGTTTAGTGACGGGGAGAAGGGGGCTGTCGCGAACCTTGGCGCCTTTTCTGCGACGTTAAAGTTCGGCGAAAACTTCGGCGCATGGCTCTTTCTCCCCGTCTCTATACGGGGAGAAATGCCCGGCAGGGCAATGAGGGGCAGCGCCATCGCCATATTCCTATCCGCCATTTTTTGCCTTACGGCGCCTTGACCTCCATCATGCCGGTGGCGGTGCGGGCCGAATATTGCGGCCGGTACATGTCCTCGATCGTTGCCGCCGGGTGGGCGTAGGTGCCCGGCGTCACCGCGCGCACGACGTAGGCGAGTGTGATGTTGCGGTCGCCGTCGCCGTCGTTGGGATTGAATGCCGCGACGAAACGGTCGTCGCGGAATTCGAGATGGGCGGCATCGGTCTGCGCCAGCCAGGAGAAGTTCGTCAATTGGGCGCTGGAGACCAGGCCCGGATTGTCGATCTCGAAGCCGGCCGGCAACAGGTCGGTGATCAGCAGTCGCGAAGGCCAGGTGTTCTGCTCGTAAACCTTGAGCACGACGACATAGCGTTCGTTCTGCTTGACCTCCGTCACGTTGGCCTCTGTGCCGTCTAGCTTGTAGTAGGTACGGCTGATGGTAAAGCCGTTGCCGCCGGCCGGCAGAGGCTGGATCGGCGAAGCCACGGTGGTGACGACCGCCTGCAGCGGATTTCTGCCGGTGTTGACGATGGTCAGCGGACTGTCGGCCAGGTCGCCACCGGCGATCTGGTCCGAATAGCCGCCGGCATGCGGTGCGCCGTTGACGGTCAGCGCGATCGAATCATTGCCGGCCTTCAGCGCGCGGGCCGCCAGCAGCATCCAGGACTCGTCCTGTGTGCTGGTCCACCTGGCGTCGGCGCGTTCCCTGGTCACTAGTTGGATCAGCGCCGGCACGATGGTCGGCACCGGCTTGCTTTCCGCGGCAAGCGCCAGGATCGCCGCGCCGTCGCGCAGTGGCGAGCCATAGTCGGACCGGTAATAGTCATATTCGGGCGTCGACTTGGCCAGTTGCAGCGCGGCCTGGAAGGTTGCCTCCGAGCGCTGGGTGTCACCGTAGAGCGCGAGAGACGCCGCCAATTGGGCGACGGCCATCGGGCTGGTAAAGGCTTCGAGCTGGGTGTCGGCATAATAACGCAGATCGCCGACCGAGGCCTTTTTGTTGCGGGCAAGCACATAGAGCGCATAGGCGATCTCGCTGCCGCGATCCTGGACGTCCTGATCGTAGCCGATCGCGTTCTGCAGATTGCTCAGCGCCTGGTTCATCGCCAGGGCCGGTACGTCGTACTTCTGCTCGCGCGCCCGGGTGAGGAAATCGGTGACATAGGCGTCGAGCCACAGATCGCCGGAACCCGGACCCCACAGGCCGAAGCTGCCGGCCGAGGCCTGATAGCTCAGCACCTTGTAGATAGCGTCCTGGACGCGGCCATGCAGATCGGGGTCGCTGGCCATGCCGATGACGGAAGCCATCTCGTTGACGTAGAGAAGCGGCATGGCGCGGCTGGTGGTCTGTTCGGCGCAACCATAGGGATAGCGGTCGAGCGTCATCAGCAGCGACGGTACATCGAAGGCAGCCGCCTGCGAAACGCCGACGCTGACCGAAGCGCCATCGAGCAGGCTTGCCGCCAGCAGTTCCTTGTCGACACGCAGCGCGCCGCCATTGCCCTTGAGGTCGACGACCATGCGGATGGTCACCGGCAGTTGCGCTGGGCGCACCGGCACATAGAGCGTCTGCTCGACGGCGGTGCCGTCGGCATGCGCAAGCTTGATGGTGATCGAGGCGTTGCCCGCGGTCTGCGCAATCAACGGCACGGTCAGCGTCTGCCGCTTGCCTTTGGCCAGCGTCAGCTTTTCAGGCAAGGCGGCACTGCCGGTAGACAGGTCGCCCGTCGTGTCGATGGTCAGCTTGTAGTCGCCAGCAGGGCCGTCGGTGTCGGCGACGTCGAGCCGCATGACGGCGGAATCGCCGGGCGCCAGGAATCGCGGCAGGCCGGCGGTGATCACCACCGGATCGCGAACGATGACGTCGGACTGGGCATGGCCGACTGCTTCCTTTGTCCAGGCGACGGCCATGACGCGCACGGTGCCGTTGAACTGCGGTATGTCGAAGTCGATCCGCGCCTTGCCGTCGGAGTCGAGCTGGACCGGGCCGGAGAAGAAGGCGACCAGCTTTTCGGTCGGCGGACTGCCTTGCGATTGCATGTTGGCGCCGTCGCCGCCGGTGCGCAGCTTACCGGTTGTGCCCAGCGAGCCGTCGATCAGCCGGCCATAGATGTCGCGAACCTCGAGACCGAGCATGCGCTGGCCAAAGAACCAGTTCTCCGGATCCGGTACCTTGTAGCTGGTCAGGTTGAGGATGCCGACGTCGACGGCCGCGACCATGACATAGGCGTTGGTGCCGGGCTGCACGCCGGCTACGGCCACGGGGATCGACAGCTGCTGGCGCGGCATGGTCTTGTCCGGCGGCGCCAAGCTGACGGCAAGCTTCTGCGAGCCGGGATCGAGCTTCAGCCATTTGACGCCGATGGCGCGCGCCGGCATACGTGTCTCTTGCGCATCGCCCGGCCTGAACAGCGTTGCCGTGACGTAGGCGCCGGCACCCCAGTCGTCGCCGACCGGGATGTCGACGGTGCTGCCGCCGGCCGGCACGCTGGCGGTGACGGTCTTCAGGAGCTTGTCGGCGCCGATGGTGACGAGCAGCTCGCCGGCAAAGTGCGGCGACACTTTGAGCTTGGCCACTTCACCCGCCGCATAGGTATCCTTGTCGAGGGCGATCTCGAGGCCGTCGGGCGTTTCGGTGGTGGTGGAACTGACATACCAGCCGGCGTCGAACTCGTAGCTGGTGGCCGGGCCTTCCGGATCCGCTGTCTCGATCTCGAGCCGGTAGCGGCCCCAGTCGACCGGCAGCGACACCGTCGCCTCGCCATCGGCGCTCAGGTCCACCTGGCCGTTGGCCACCGCCTTGGTGAAGGTGACCGGCTCATAGTTCCAGGAGTTGCTCGAGCGGTACCACTGGTAGCTACGCTCGACCTTGACCAGAGACCACTGCGCGCCCTTCAGCGCCTCACGCTTGCCGTCTGGGTCGACAGCGATCAGGCTGAACTTGGCCGTGCCGCCTTGCGGCACCTCGTCGTCGTCGAAATCCGGGCGGATGCCGATCATGTGGCCCTGCGGGCGGATGCCGATATTCAGCGAGCGCTCGACCGCACGGCCGCCGGTTTCACGCATCCTGACAGTGACCTTTGCATCGACCAGCTTGGTGGTGGATGGCAATTGATCGACGGAGACCGGGAAGGTCGCCTTGCCGTCCTCGCTGACCACCGGCAGGCCGGTGAAGGGCGTCACCGTCGGTTCCGCCGACTGTTCGTCGGCCAGACCGAAGGAATAGCCTTTGAAGCGGTCCCAGTCGCGGGCGGTCGACAGCGTCAATTCGCTTTCGAGCGCGAGGCCCGCGGCCGGCGCGCCGTAGAGAAAGCGGCCGTCGACGGTAATGTTGGCGGTCTCGCCCTGGGCGATCTCCTGCTTGTCGGAGGACAGGTCGAACTCGATGCGGTCCGGTACGAAGTCCTCGACCAGGAACATCTGGCTGGCGACCGCCGCCTGCTTGGGATCGGTATGGATCGCCACCGTCCAGGTGCCGCGCATGGCGTTGGGTTCCAGCGGCAGGTCGACCGCGTGACCGCCGGCCGACCTGCCGTCGCTGACGATGCGGCGGTCCTCGACGCCGTCGGGCCGCGAGAAGATGAAGGTCAGCGGCAAGTTCTCGACCGCCTTGGCGGCACTGTCGCGGGCAAGAGCCGCGACATGGACATCTTCGCCGGCGCGGTAGATGCCGCGCTCGGTCCAGGCATAGACGTCGAGCGCGCCAGGTGCCGGCCGCCCGGCGACGCCACGGTCGGACAGGTCGAAGCCGGCGCGGCCCATATCGAGGAAGACGAAATCGTCGTCGCCCTGTTTGGCCATCAGCACGGCCGGGGCCATGCCGCTGTCGCCGCGCGTCAGGCCGGGATTGAACACCGCCCGCCCTTCCGCGTCGGTGGTCGCGGTGCCGAGGATTTCATTGTTCCTGGCCAGCAGCGTCAGCTCGGCGCCGGCGATCGGCTTGGCGGTTGCGAGCGAACGGGCAAAGACGTTCAGCCCATCCTGTCCGGTATAGGTCGACAGGCCGATATCGGAGACGACGAACCATTGCGTGGCGTGCGAATCATAGTCGTCGCTGCGATCGTTGACGGCTTGTGCGGTCAGCACATAGACGCCGGGCTTGCGCTTCGGCAAAGCCTCGTCGATTGGGAAGGAGGTGGTGACTTCCTTGTTGAGGTCGTTGGCGATGTCGAGCTGGCCTTGCCAGACCGGCTCGCCCATCTGTTCGGAGATGTTCGAAATGTCGTAGCCGTCAAGCTGGCGCAGGAACTGATATCCCGACAGAAGCTGGGCCAGCGAGCGGTCGCCGATGCGGAAGAGCTTCATTTCGGCGGCATTCATGTTGACGGTGACGACCGGTATGCCGCGGCGTGCGCCTGCGGGCAGCACGAAGCTGTCGCCGGTGAAGCGGGCCGAAGGCGCGCGGTCCTGCACGTAGATCGACAGAACCACCGGTGCCGCGGTGACTTCGCCAATGGCGGCCGGCAAGCCGGCGCGGAAGGTCACGTCATAATGTTGGCCGTGCTCGAGTCCTTCGACGCAGATCTGCTTGTCCTTGGCTTCGACGCCCTTGGGAGCGGCGTTGTCGACAGTAACGAACTGCGAGTAGTCGACGCCGGTCTTGACCAGTTCCTCGGAGAACTGCGCGCAGATGCGTGGCGCGCTGGTGTCGGCATCGACGGTATGATCGATGACGCGGAAGCCCTTGCGGGCCTTGAGATCCTGATAGGCGGCCCTGACTGCCGGCGAATTGACGAGAGCGAGGCTCGCCTCGTAGGCCTGCAGGGCCGGCCTGTAGAGATCGCGGCGATCAAGGCCGTCCCCGAGCAGCGCCAGCACGTCGGCGCGCGTCTTGGTGGTGCGCAGCAATTTGTAGGCGTTGAAGGCGGCGGAAGTGGCGTTCGCCGGTAGGGTCGACGGCTCCGAGCTGTTGGCGGTCGGATGGACGGCAAGCGTTTCGCGCGCCAACTCGAGCCAGAGCTGGCCATCATAAGGCAACACCGAAACCGCCGCTTCGTATTTGTGCATGGCCGAGCGATGATCGCCCGTCAGCGCCGACTGTTCGGCGGCGGCCCTCAGCGCCGTCAGCCCTTCTGTCGGCTTGGTGTAGGTCGGGCCAGTGAGCTTGTTGCGGTATTGCTGGGCCTGGTCGGCCATCCAGTTGGGGAAGAAGGCGAGTTCGGGTGGCGCGCCGATGTCGGGATCGCCATCGATGTTGACGATCTTGCCGGCGACGGCGCCGCCGAAGGGTTTCAGCGAATTGTAATCGGATTTAAGGAAGCACCATTTGGCCTTGAGGTTGTAGGTGAAGGCGCGGCAGGCCGGGTCGCCGAGGCAGGTGGTCTTGCACTGGTCGAGGCTGACATTCTGGTCGGATCTGAGATCGAAACCGAAATAGTCGGAATTGTCCGATGTCACCACCCGCCGGGCTTCGGCCGCTTGCGCGACACCGCTCCAGGCAAAAAAGAGAAGGAAAAGAATCGATAGACCACGAGCCGCGCGCATTGCCATAAACCCCTCCAGACAAGTGCTTACGTCCAGAAATCTTCAAGCTTCAGTCGCGCTTGTCAACATCGGGACGCGGCAGGATCCGCCTGCCAACGGTTTGCTTTCCGGCCGGTGACCGGTAATAGCTCCATAGGACAGGGGATCACGCTTTCTTGCGGCGACGCAGAAGGTGTGAGTTCCAAGCCCTGTCTATTTCAGCAATTGGATTGTGGCCCCTTTACGAGTGCTTCAGAACTTCATTCCAATTTTAGGTTTGCGAGCTAGGCTAGGAGCGTAATGCCGGCGTATGAAAGGCAGATGTCGGGAGGAACCGCGCCAGGGCGCGCGCTTTCGCGCGCCCTGCTTTTCGCATTGTTGTGCTCTACGGCACTTGTTGCCGAAACCGGAAGTGCGGCAGCCTTCGAGATTTTCGGCATCAAGCTGTGGGGATCCAAAGACGAAGATGCCGATATCGTCGACCCGCTGCGCTATACGGTGACGATCGAGGCGCCGGACGCCGACAAGGACCTCGCCGAGAAGCTCGAAAACGCCTCGGCGCTGAAGGCCGACGAGGAACACCCGGTATCCGGTTCTCTCGGCCTGCTGGCCAAGGCGCGCAGTGACCGTGAGCAACTTGTTGCCGCACTCTACACTGACGCCCGCTACGAGGGTGTCGTCACCATCACTATTCAGGGCAAGCCGCTCGACGATCTGCCGCCCGATGCCGAGTTTTCGGGTCCGCAGCCGATACCGGTGGTGATACGCATAGCAGCCGGGCCGAAATTCACGCTTGGCAACATCAGACTGGAAGGCGATGCGGCGGGGCTGGCAAGTGCCGATTTCGGCCTGATCGCCGGCGGTGACGCCAGTTCGGGCGCCGTGCTCAAGGCCGAGGCGGCGATCGTGCGGGCACTCAAGCAAGAAGGCAGGCCGCTGGCCAAGGTGACGGGCCGCGAGATCGTCGCCGAGCACGCCGGTTCGACGCTCGACGTGACGCTTGCCGTCGCGGCCGGCCCGGTCGCCGGCTATGGCGACACCACTGTCGAGGGCACGGAAAAGGTCGACCGCGACTTCACCGAATATATGACCGGCCTTAAGCGCGGCCGCCAATATTCGCCCGATGAGATCGACGGTGCGCGCGACCGGCTGCTCGGGCTCGAGGTCTTCAACAGCGTGACGGTGAAGGAAGCCGACGCCCTCGACGCCGAGGGCAACATCCCGATCGGTGTCCAGGTAAGCGAACGCAAGCCGCGCTATTTCGGCATTGGCGGCAGCTTCTCAAACACCGAAGGGCTGGGCCTCGAAGGCTATTGGGGGCATCGCAATCTGTTTGGCCGCGCCGAAAAGCTGCGCATCGACGGCAAGATCAGCGGCATCGGCAGCAACGACTTGACCCAGCTCAATTACAATGCCGGCGTCATGTTCGAAAAGCCGGGCGTGATCGGGCCGGCGTCGAAATTCATTGCCAGCGTCAATACCGTGCTGGAGCACCCCGACGCCTACGACCATTTCTCGGTCAAGGGCAGCACCGGCCTGTCCTACGAACTCGACAAGAAGCAGACGGTTTCCGCGCAAGTCGCGCTGGATTATTCGAGGATCCACGACGCTTTCGGCAAGCACACCTATCTGATCGCCAGCATTCCACTGCAATATGTCTACGACAATCGCGACAGCAAGCTCAATCCGACCCGGGGCTTCAGGGTGCTGGCCTATGGCGAGCCGAGCTACGACATTTTTAGCGGGGCTGCGTTTGTCAAGCTGAAGGGCGAGGGGTCGGCCTACCAGTCGCTCGATTCGGCCTCGAAATTCGTTTTCGCCGAACGTGTCGCCATCGGCTCTATCATCGGCGCCAGTCTTCAAGATGTTCCGGCAGATCGACGCTTCTACTCAGGCGGCGGCGGTTCGGTGCGCGGCTATGCCTATCAAGGCATCGGCCCGAAGGACAGCAATGGAGAGCCGATCGGCGGGCTTTCCTTCTTCGAGACCTCGGTCGAGATGCGCATCGCCGTCACCGACAAGATCGGCGTCGTGCCGTTCGTCGATGCCGGCACGGTGTCGACCAGGCAGGTCCCCGATTTTTCGGACATGAAGGTCGGCGCGGGTGTAGGCTTGCGCTATCTGACGGCGTTCGGGCCGCTGCGCGTCGACGCGGCGGTGCCTCTCAACCGCGGTCCTGACGATCCTCATTTCGGCATTTATGCCGGCATCGGCCAGGCATTCTGATGGCAATATTCAGGCGCATCCTCCGTATTCTTTTCTACACGCTGCTCATCGTCGTGGCAGCGGCGGTGGGGGCGGTCGTCGTGCTGACCAAAACCGAGCGCGGCCGCGAAAACCTTGCCGGCATCATCTCGACCATGGCCTCGACCGGCGACCGCAAGGTCACTGTCGTCGGCATCGACGGCATCTGGTCGGGCGCGCTGAGGGTCGATCATGTCGTTCTGGAGGATCGCGAAGGCGCCTGGATGGTGGCGCGCAACGTGGCCGTCGATTGGTCGCCGCTGGCACTCCTGTCGAAGAGCTTCAGCGCCGATCGCATTGGGGCCGAGCGTATCGAGTTGGCAAGGCTGCCGGTGGCCAATACACAGTCGAGCCAAAGCGGAGCGACGACGCTGCCGGTTTCCATCGACGTCAGGCAACTCGACCTTCCCGAAATCGCGCTCGGGCAGGCTCTGGCCGGCAGCGGTGTCGCCGAACTTGCAGCCAAGGGAGCGCTCAAGGCGGACGCCTCACCGTTGGCGATCGAGACCAACCTCAACATCGTTCGCCACGACGGCAAGCAAGGCACGGTCGACGCCAAAGCCCATTTCGCGCCGGCCGACAACAAGCTCGACCTCGACCTTAAGGCATCCGAGCCGGCCGGCGGCATCATCGCCAACCTGCTCAACCTGCCGGGCGCGCCGCCGGTCAACATTGTCGTTTCCGGCACCGGACCGCTCGCCAACTGGAATGGCATCGGGACCTTCGTTGTCGACGGCCGGATCGTCACCCAGCTTACCGGTCGCCATCAGCTCACCGACAAGGGTCATTATGTCGAGGCCAACGGCGATGGCGAATTCGAGCGCTTCCTGCCCGAAACCCTGAAACCGCTGTTTGCCGGCAAGACCACCTTCGACCTCGCCGGCACGGCGACCGCGGCCGGCGGCGTCGATGTCGAGCGCGCCAATATCGACAGCGGCGCCTTGCACGCGACCGCCGCCGGCATTGTCGATCCGAACGGCGCCAGCGACCTTTCGGTGAAGCTCGCCGCAAAGGGGCCGCCGATCGTGCTCAGCCTCGGCAGCGAGGCGCAACCGATAACCGTGGCAATCAAGGATGCCACGGCCCGCGCTTTCGGCGATGGCAAGGCGCCGATGGTGGATATCGGCGCGTCGCTGGTCTCGGTGGTGGCGGGCGGCACGCGGGTGGACGACCTGATCGGGCAAGTGCATTCCGATGGTTTCGACATCCAGAACCGTAGCGGGCCGGTCACCATCAAGCTGACGGCGGCCGGCCTGAACACCGACGTCGCGACTTTGGCGCCGCTGATAACGGGCAGGGTCAGCGCCGGTCTCGCCGGCTCCGTCAGCAAGGAACAGATTGTCGTCGACGAAGGCACGCTACGCAGCGACGCGCTCAATGCGTCCGTAACAGCCACAGTGGCGCTTGCCGATCTGTCGATGACGCTCAAGATGAATGCCGACGCGGCTTCGACGGCGCTGCCGCCGCAAATCAGCTCGGTTCTCGGCGAGCGCGTGCAGTTTTCCGCGACCGCGACACGCGACCCAGACGGTGCGTTCGCTGCCAACGCATTGCAACTCACCTCCGGCACGCTTAGCGCCAGCGGTACCGCCAGTGCGCAAGGCACCGATATCCGGGCCGATATCAAGGGTACGCTGGGCGACGTGTCGGTGCTGTCGCCGCTGGTCGGCGCCAAGGTCGGCGGCGCCGTCGGTTTCGGGCTTACCGCAAGCGGCGCGCGCAGCGCACCGGATTTCTCGGTTTCGGCCAACAGCGACAGCCTGACGGCGTCCGGCCATGCGGTGAAGCAGATCAAGCTGAGCGCGAGCGGCAAGGCCGATATCGCCAGTCCCGCCGCCGATGTCTCGCTGACCGGCTCGGTCGACGACCAGCCGCTCGACCTCAAGGCATCGCTGGTCACAACCGACGGCAAGCGCTCCATCAATGGACTTGCCGTCTCGTTAGCCGACAACAAGGTCTCCGGCGACCTCGGGCTCGACGACAACCTGCTGCCGCTCGGCACATTGACCCTCGATGCCGCCGATATTGCTCCGCTGGCCGCACTCGCAGGCCAGTCGGTAGCCGGCGACGTGCGCGGCACTATCCGCTTTGCGAACGACAACGGAGCGCCGACGGTCGCGATCGATGCGACGAGCGCCGTGATTTCGCGCGGCGAACTGGCGGCGAAGACAATCGCCGTCAACGCGCTGGTCGCCAATTATCTCAAAGCACCGGCAATCGCCGGCAAGATCAAGGCCGACACGATCACCTCCGGAACCACGGTGATCAGCGGCATCGATGTCGACCTGAAGCGCGATGGCGACTGGACCGGCTTTAGCGGCGGCGCCACGGTCGCCGGCATTCCGGCCAGCGCTTCCGGGCGGGTCAGGGTTGCGAACGGCACCACCAGCATCGAGCTTGCCTCGGGCGAGGCGACCATCCGCGGCATCAAGGCAGCTGTCGCGCAGCCATCAGCGCTGACAATCGCCAATGGCAGGGTGAGCATAGAGAAATTGGCGCTCGGTGTCGGCGGTGGTTCGGTTGCCGTGTCGGGTACGGCCGGCCAGACGCTTGATCTCGCTGCCACCTTGTCGGCGGTGCCGGCAGCGCTTGCCAATGATTTTTCACCGGGTCTCGATGCCGTCGGCGCGCTCAGCGGCACCGCGCAGGTCACCGGATCGTCGGCTGCCCCAGATATTCGCTTCACCGCCCGGCTCAGCGGCGCCGAAACCAGCCAGACCCGGCAGGCTGGGCTCGGGCCGCTGGATCTCGACGCGGCAGGCCGTTTCTCGTCGGCCAGCGGCCTGGCCATCGAGCAGGCGACGCTTGCCGGCGAGAAAATCTCCGGCAAGGCAGCCGGCACCATCAATCCGAACGGTGCCAGCGATTTTTCGCTCGACCTGGCCTCTACCGGTCCGAGCCTGCCGTTGTCGCTTGGCAGCAAGGAGAGCCCGATCAAGCTCGAGCTACAGGCGATATCGCTAAGGGCGGCCGGGCAGGGCGCCCAGCCGAAGCTCGACATTTCCGCGACGCTGCCATCGGCCGCCACCAATCTAGCTAAGATCGAGGGCATCACGCTTGTGCTGCACTCCGATCGCTTCGACGTGAAAGCCCGGACCGGGCCGATCTCTGGCTCGGTGACCGCCGAAAAACTCGGCATCGACAATCCGACCGTCGCGCCGCTGATCGCCGGCAAGGTCACCGCCAAACTCGCCGGCAGCCTTGCCGCCGATGCCATCGTCATCGATAGCGGCACGGTGACCAGCGACGCGTTGAACAGCGGCTTCAACGGGCGGGTCTCGCTGGCCGACGGCGCCATCGACCTCAATGTCAAGGCGGACGCCGCCTCGGCGGCACTGCCGGCGGCGGTACGTGGCGTGCTCGCCGAGCGAACGCAATTCAGTGCCGCGCTGAAGCGGGACGCCAATGGCAATGTCACCGCCAATACCGTCAGGCTGTCGTCCGGTTCGCTGACGGCAGACGGCCAGGCGAGCCTTGCCGACAACAAGCTCAGCGCCGACGTCAAAGGCGCGCTAGGCGACGTCTCGCTGCTATCCAAGGACGCCAAAGGCGCCATCTCTTTCGCGCTGAATGCGCAAGGCGCCAGCACCGCGTCGGATCTGTCGCTGAGTGTCAATAGCGACAGGCTTTCGGTCGCGGCGCGCGAGATCACCGGTCTGAAGCTCACTGCCACCGGCAAGGCTGATGCCGCCAACCCGGCTGCGAATGTGCAACTCACCGGAAATGTCGGCGGCCAACCGCTGCAGGGCAGCGCCGTGCTGGCGACATCGGACGGCAAACGCGCCATCAATGGACTTTTGCTGTCGCTCGGCAAGAACCGTATCTCCGGCGACCTGGCGCTCGACGATGCCTTCCTGCCGGCCGGCAGCGTGGCGCTCGACCTGCCCGATATCGGTCCGCTTGCGGCCCTGGCACTGGAAAAGGCCGATGGCGATGTGCGCGGCACGATCGCCTTCTCCAAGGCGGGTACCGTGCCGCAAGTCGCCGTCAAGGCGACGACGGCCTCGATCTCGCGCGGCGATGTCTCGGCCAAGGCCGTGAGCATCGATGCGCTGATCGCCAACTATCTGGCGGCACCGGTGATCTCGGGCAAAATCCGTGCCGACAGCGTAACTTCCGGCGGCACGGCTATTCGGGGCGTCAACGTCGATCTCAAGCGCGACGGCGAATGGACCGGCTTTTCCGGTGGCGCCACCGTCAAGGATATTCCGCTGAGGGCGGCCGGCCGGGTCAAGGCGGTCAAGGGCACGACGACGGTCGAACTTGCCTCCGGCGAGGCGACCATCCGCGGCATCAAGGCGGCCATCGCCCAGGCCTCGACCATCAACATCGCCAATGGAGTGACCAGCCTCGACAGGCTGGTGCTCAACCTCGGCGGCGGCACGGCGACGGTCACGGGCAAGGCTGGGCAGGCGTTCGACCTCAACGCGACGCTGGCCCGCGTCCCGATCTCGATAGCCAACAGTTTTTCGCCGGGCCTCGATGCCGCCGGTTCCATCTCAGGCACTGTGAAGGTGACGGGCGCGCCGGCCAATCCGGCCGTTGCCTTCAAGATCGACGCCGCAGGCGTTCAGACGTCGCAGACCCGTGGTGCAGGTTTCGGCGGCATGGGCGTTTCATCCTCAGGTACGTATTCGGGCAACAGACTGACGTTCGACGCCAACATGAGCGATGCCGCCGGCCTCGGCCTCAAGGGCGGCGGCACGATGACGACATCAGGCGCGCCCACCCTTGATCTCAACTTTTCCGGCAAGGTGCCGTTCGCCTTCCTCACCAGGACACTCGCCGCGCAAGGCCTGTCCCTGAGCGGCACGGCCGACGTCGATGTGCAGGTGCGCGGCCCGGCGACGTCGCCGGTGATCTCAGGCACGGTCCGCACGTCGGGCGCCCGTCTGGTCGATGCGCGATCGGGGCTTGCGATCAACGACATCACTGCCGATGTCGCTATCGGCAATGGCGTGGCCAGGATCAACCGCCTGACCGGCACGCTGTCGACACGCGGCAGCCTTTCGGCCAGCGGCACCGTCGGCATCGATCCGGCAAAAGGTTTTCCGGCCGATCTGTCGATCAAGCTCGTCGACGGCCGCTATACCGACGGCAAGGTGGTCACCGCCAATCTCGGCGGCGACCTGACCGTCAAGGGACCGCTCACCTCCGCGCCGGTGATTTCCGGTACCGTCAACCTGGCCAAGACCGTCATCACCGTACCCGAAAGGCTGCCCGGCTCGCTGGCCGAGCTCAACGTCAAGCACAAGAATGCGCCGGCAGCCGTGCGTGCACAGGACAAGGCGTTGCGCCCGGCCGCAGCAAGCAGCGGCGGTGGAGGCAGCGGCCTCAACCTCGACGTCACGGTCAATGCGCCGAGCCAGATCTTCATCCAGGGCAGGGGCGTCGACGCCGAGCTCGGCGGTTCGCTGCGGCTGACCGGTCCGGCATCGTCACCCCAGGCGGTCGGCACCTTCACCTTGCGGCGCGGGCGGCTGACGATCCTTGCAAAGCGGCTGACCTTCACCGAAGGCACCGTCGGCTTTTCCGGCTCTCTGGTGCCCTACCTCAATCTCACGGCGCAATCGAAGACGACTAGCGCCACCGTGACCATCGTGGTGTCGGGCGAGGCGAACAACCCGAAATTCACCTTCTCCTCGGTACCGGTGCTGCCGGAGGACGAGGTGCTGGCGCAGCTGATCTTCGGCCGTTCGATGTCGAACCTGTCGCCGCTGCAGATCGCGCAGCTTGCCGAGGCTGCCGGACAACTAGCCGGCGTCGGCGGCTCGACCTCCCTGCTGCAGAACCTGCGCAGTGCGATCGGCGTCGACGATCTCGACGTGATCACCGACGAAGAGGGCGGCACCGCCGTCTCGGCGGGCAAGTATCTCAACGACCGTACCTATGTGACGATCCAGAAGGGCGACAGGCCGGGCTCGGGCAAGGCAACCGTCGATCTCGACGTTGGACGCGGCGTCAAGCTGCGTGGCGAGGCAACCGACGCCGGCGAAGCCAAAGGCGGTGTTTTCTACGAACGGGAATATTGAAACCGGCGGTTCGCGCAGAACAGGTGGTTGCCTGAAGAACGAGCGGCGCAGCGGCGAATGTCCCAGTTTAATTGCCCGTTGAGATTTCAGACGAAATCCCTGGCGCAGTAGCAAATTTGCGCCAAGACTGTCGTTATCGCGCGAACCGCCCTGCTTTCAAAGTTGCACATTCCTTGGCATGTTCCCAATCCGTGCCGTCTTTGACATCATGGCGCGGATGCGGAATGTTAAAAGGCAGAAAGCCAACAATGGGAGTTAGTCATGACGATCTACAAGAGTAACGGCGACCGCGTTCCCGATCACATCCTGGCCATGGCCGAAGATGCCAAGGCAGGCAAGATGGATCGTCGCGAATTTCTGGCTCTCGCCAGCGTTTTCGGCGCGTCGACGGCGATGGCTTATGGCATGCTTGGCCTCGCAGACCCGACGCCGGCCAAGGCGGAAGAGGTGAAGGGCAAGAAAGGCGGCATACTGAAGGTCGCGCAATGGATCAAGGATCCGAAGGATCCGCGCAAGTCCGACTGGTCGGAAATCGCCAATGCCGAGCGCCAGGCGCTCGAGCCGCTGGTCAAATACACCACCGAATACACGTTCCGCCCCTATCTGCTGGAGAGCTGGGACGTGAATGACGACGCTACCGAATACACGCTGCATGTGCGCAAAGGCGTCACCTGGAACAACGGCGATCCGTTCACCGCAGACGACGTCATCTTCAACCTCAAGCGTTGGGCCGACAAGAAGGCCGAAGGCAATTCCATGCCGGGTCGCCTCGGTTCGCTGGTCAAGGACGACAAGCTGGATGAGAGCGCGGTGACCAAGGTCGATGACCACACGATCAAGCTGACGCTCAGCAAGCCGGATATCGCCCTCATTCCCAACGTGTGCGACTATCCCGGCCTCATCGTCCACAAGACGTTCGACGAAAAAGGCGGCGACTTCAAGTCCTGCCCGATCGGCACTGGGCCGTTCGAGCTGGTCTCCTACGATGTCGGCCAGAAAGTGGTCTACAAGCGCCGCGAAGATAACAAGTGGTGGGACGGCGAGGTCTTCCTCGACGGCATCGAGTTCATCGACTACGGCACCGATCCGGCGGCCATGGTCAGCGCCTTCGAGGCAGGCGAAGTGCACACCAACTTCGAAACCTCGGCCGACTATGTGTCCATTCTCGACGGCATGGACTTGGCGAAGTCGGAGGTCGTCACCGCGTCGACGATCGTCTGCCGCACCAACGTCACCAACAAGCCTTACGGCGACCAGAAGGTTCGCAACGCCCTGCAGCTCGCGGTCGACAACAATGTCGTCCTCCAGCTCGGCTACGGCAATGCCGGCACGGTTGCCGAAAACCACCATGTCGCCCCGATCCATCCGGAATACTATGAATTGCCGAAGATTGCTCGCGACCCGGCCAAGGCAAAGGCGCTGATGGCCGAAGCCGGCCAGGCCGATTTCGAGCACGAACTGATCACGGTCGACGAAGACTGGCACAAGAACACAGGCGATGCGATCGCCGCGCAGATGCGCGACGCCGGCATCAAGGTCAAGCGTACGGTGCTGCCGGGTTCGACCTTCTGGAACGACTGGACGAAGTATCCGCTGTCGATGACCAACTGGAACATGCGGCCGCTCGGCGTCCAGGTTCTGGCGATCGGCTATCGCACAGGTGAGGCCTGGAACGAGACGGCCTGGTCGAATCCGGAGTGGGATGCCAAGCTCAACGCTGCGCTGGCAGTTGCCGACGCCGCCAAGCGCAAGGAAATGATGAAGGATATCGAGCAGATCCTGCAGGATTCCGGCATTATCATCCAGCCTTATTGGCGCAAGCTCTACAGCCATTCGGTCAAGGCGGTGCAGAACTACAAGATGCACCCGACCTTCGAGCGCGACTACGGCAAGGTCTGGCTCGACCAGGCCTGACCGGACGATCCGGAAAGGGGCGTCTCGCCCCTTTCCCTCGCTCTTTGCATGGTCCTTGGACCGGAAGTCGGCGCAGCAAAAAGTTGCGGACTCTTCGGCCTGGGTCTGCAATAAAAAGGGTATTGCATCTGGGACTGGTCTGAAGGCTTGTTCTGCCGCTGGCGGCAGCGCACGGCTTGCAAACCGGTTCCACCCCCCAACCCGACCGGCAGGGGACCGCCATGCTTTCTTTCGTTATCAGGCGTCTCGGCACCATGGCAGTGACGATGCTGTGCCTGACGATGATCGTCTTCTTCCTGGTCAATCTCGGGCCTAATCTGAAGAAGCTCGCGATCAGCCAGACCGAAATGCACACATCCGCCGAGCAGCTTGAGGCTTGGCTGGTCAACCATGGCTATCGGCAGAATTTCTTTATCCGCTACGGCCAATGGCTGGGCATCATGCCCAAGCAGCCGGTGACCGACCCGGCGACCGGCAAGCCCGCACAGCGTTTCTCCTTCTGCAACGATCCGGTCGTGCCGACATTCTCCGGCATCCTGCAAGGCGATTTCGGTTGCTCGACCAAGTTCAAGACGACGGTCGCTTCGAAACTCTTTCCGGCGCTCAGCGCCACCGGCCTCCTGATGCTCTGCGTGCTGGCCGTAATGGTGCCGATCTCGCTTTTGATCGGTATTCTCGCCGGCATGCGCGAGGGTTCACGCACCGACCGCACATTGTCGGTGGCTTCGATCGCCTCGACGGCGACGCCCGAATATGTTTCGGGCGTCATCTTCACCGTGATCTTTGCCTCCTGGCTCGGCGTGCTGAACGGTTCGGCGGCCTCGGCCAGCCAGGGCATCACCTTCTATAATTTCACCTTACCGGTGATGACGCTGGCGATATACGGCATCGGCTACATCGCTCGCATGACCCGCGCCTCGATGGTGGAGGTGATGACACAGCAATATATCCGAACCGCCCGGCTGAAGGGCCTCTCCTTCGGCAGCGTGGTGATAAAGCACGCTCTGCGCAACGCGCTGATCGCGCCATTCACGGTCATCATGCTGCAGTTCCCCTGGCTGCTCACCGGCGTCGTCATCGTCGAGGTGATGTTCCGCTACCAGGGGTTCGGCTACACGCTGGTCGAGGCCGCCGGCAACAACGACATCGATCTTCTGCTCGGCTGCTCGCTGGTCTCGGTGTTTATCGTCCTGATCACACAGCTCATCTCCGATGTCGGCTACGCGTTCCTCAATCCGCGCATCAGAGTTCAATAGGAGACCGGCGGATGCAGGTCGAATATCTCAGCGCCTTCAACGTCGTACTCGGCGTGCTTACCCGCTTCTGGCCGGTCTGGATCGCTCTCGCCCTGGTGATGGGGGCGAGCTTCGGCTACAAGAAGAAGCTAGGCCTTTACGGCCAGCTTTTCGACAGCGGCGTCGGCATCGTCGGCGTCGGCATCTGCCTGTTCTGGCTGTTTACGGCGATCTTCGCGTCGACCATCTCGCCCTTCGATCCGCTCGCCCAAGTGCCGATCATGAAGGACGCGCTGCCGGGCGCAATCGAGCCGGGGTCGAAACTTGTATACTATTTCGGCGGCGACAAGCTCGCCCGCGACGTGTTCTCCCGCATGGTCTATGGCAGCCAGATCGTGCTGATCATCGCGCCGGCGGCGACCGGTTTTGCGCTGATGGTCGGCATTACGCTCGGCCTGCCGGCCGGCTATTATGGCGGCAAGATCGATACGGTGCTGTCCTTCCTCGCCAACCTTGTGCTGGCCTTCCCGGTGATCCTCCTGTTCTACCTGCTGGTGACGCCGGGCATCATGGACACGCCGATCCCCTACGCGATGGCAGGGCTGTTCTTCCTGTTTCCGATCATCTTCTTCAGTGTGCTGTTCTGGACGCGCTACAAGAACCGCCCCGACCGCCTCTATATCCTGCTTGGCCTGACGTTGGTACTTGGCGGCTGGATCTATGCAGGCCTTGTCTTCGATGCCGATCCGTTCAAGATCATCCACATCGATCCCAACCAGCTCAACATCTTCGTGGCGGTGGTGTTCGCCTCCAGCCCCGGCGTGTTCCGCATCGTGCGCGGCCTGGTCATGGATATCAAAACGCGCGACTATGTTGCGGCGGCACAAACGCGCGGTGAATCGCCCTGGTACATCATGCTGTGGGAGATATTGCCCAATGCGCGCGGGCCGCTGATCGTCGACGCCTGCCTGCGCATCGGCTACACCACGATCCTGCTCGGCACGCTCGGCTATTTCGGGCTGGGACTGGCGCCGGAAAGCCCTGACTGGGGCACGGCGATCAAGGATGCCAGCCGGCTGCTGCGCTCCTTCATCCACCCGGCGCTGCCGCCGACGATCGCATTGATGTCGTTCGTGCTCGGCCTCAACCTCCTGGCGGATTCGTTGCGCGAACAGTCTATGAAAGATTGATGCCGGGAAGATCGATGCCGGGTTCGGCCCGACATGCCTGAAGAACAAGGATTGGAGCGACCCATGAATGAGGCAGTTCGAAATCCCGCCAAGCCGACCAATGGGCCGACCAATGGGCCGATCATCGAGATCGAGAACCTGTCGATCTCCTTCTTCACCCGCAAGGGCGAGATCCCGGCCGTCATGGATTTTTCCTGCACGGTCATGCCCGGCGAGGCGATGGGTATTGTCGGCGAATCCGGCTGCGGCAAGTCGACCGTGTCGCTCGGCATCATGCGCGATCTCTCCAACATCGGAAAGATCGTCGGCGGAAAGATCAAATTCCAGGGCAAGGACATGGGAGAACTGTCCGACGAGGAACTGCGAGCTATCCGCGGCAACAAGATCGCGATGATCTACCAGGAGCCGATGGCCAGTCTTAACCCGGCGATGAAGGTCGGCCAGCAGCTGATGGAAGTGCCACTGATCCACGACAAGGTGTCGAAGGACGAAGCTTACAAACGCGCCTTGGAAATGGTGCGCGCGGTGAAGCTGCCGGATCCCGAGCGCATGATGCGTTCCTACCCGCACCAGCTTTCCGGCGGTCAGCAGCAGCGCATCGTCATTGCCATGGCGCTGCTGTCGAAGCCGGCGCTGCTTCTGCTCGACGAGCCGACGACAGCGCTCGACGTGACGGTGGAGGCCGGCATCGTCGACCTGGTCAAGGGGCTGGGCGAGAAGTTCGGCACCTCGATGATCTTCGTGTCGCACAATCTCGGCCTGATCCTGGAGACCTGCGACCGCATCACGGTGATGTATTCGGGCGAAGCGGTGGAGACCGGCAAGATCAAGGACGTCTTCGACCGGATGCGCCATCCCTACACGCAAGGCCTGTTCCGCTCGATCCCGCTGCCGGGCGCCGACAAGAACTCGCGGCCGCTGATATCCATCCCGGGGCAGTTGCCGCTACCGCACGAGCGGCCGAAGGGCTGCAATTTCGGCCCGCGCTGCCACCATTTCGTCGAGGGCGTCTGCAACGCCGCCGAAATTCCGATGATCGCGGTCGAAGGCCATGACGGGCATTTCTCGCGCTGTGTGCGCTTCAACGAGATCGACTGGGAGGCGCTGCCACCCGGCGCCAAGAAGGTCAACGAGCGGGTGGTGCCCGGTGCGCCGGTGCTCCAGATCGAAGACCTCCGGAAGTACTACAAGGTCGGCGGCAGCGAAGTGTTCGGCTCGAGCGAGGGCCGTGTCGTCAAGGCCAATGAGACGATCTCGTTCATGGCGCGCGAATCCGAGACCGTCGCGATCGTCGGCGAATCCGGCTGCGGAAAATCGACCCTGGCCAAGGTGCTGCTCGGCCTCGAAACGGCAAGCTCCGGCCGCGTGAAGCTCGGCAATAAGGAGATCCAGTCGACCGGGATCGAGAAGCGCAGCGTCGACACGGTGTCGTCGATCCAGATGGTGTTCCAAAATCCGTTCGACACGCTCAATCCCAGCCATTCGGTCGGTTCGCAGATCATCCGTACGCTGGAAAAGTTCAACGTCGGCGACACGGTGGCCGACCGCCGCAAGCGGATGCTGGAATTGCTCGACCTGGTGAAGCTGCCGAGGGCATTCGAGACGCGCAAGCCGCGCCAGCTTTCAGGCGGCCAGAAACAGCGCATCGGCGTTGCGCGTGCCTTTGCCGGCGACGCCAAGGTGGTGGTGGCCGACGAGCCGGTCTCGGCACTGGATGTGTCGGTCCAGGCCGCGGTGACCGAGCTCTTGATGGACATCCAGCGCAAGAACAAGACGACGATGCTGTTCATCAGCCACGATCTGTCGGTGGTGCGCTACATCGCCGACCGCGTCGTCGTCATGTATCTCGGCTATATCGTTGAGCAAGGCACGACCGACCAGATATTCGCGCCGCCCTATCACCCCTATACCGAGGCATTGCTGTCGGCGATCCCGATCGCCGACACAAGCGTGGTCAAGAAGCACATCGTGCTGGAGGGCGACATCCCTTCGGCGATGAACCCGCCGTCCGGCTGTCCGTTCCAGACGCGCTGCGGCTACAAGAAACTGGTGCCGGACAACCTTTGCGAAACCACGGTGCCGCCAGTCAAAAATCTCGGCGACGGCCATATGAGCTTGTGCTGGCTGTCCGACGACGTGCTGGCGAAAATGGAGCCGGTGATCAAATTCGACAAGGAGCACGCCGCGAATGAGGGCGTGCCGGATGATGCAAACCACGGTGTTGGCCCGGGCTTTGCCGGAGATCCGCCCAAGCGCCCGCATGGAAAGACTGGCAGCGTTGAAGCCGATGCCGAGGGTCAGGCGGTGGAGAATGCCGAAGCGGTCGCCAAAGCCCGCCGTCACGAGGTTCGCGACGAGGTTTCAGAGACCGGCACCTCAAGCTCTGCCGACAGCCAGGTGGCACCAATCATGCCGCCGACTGTCGGCGACGGCCGACAGGCCGAGGACGCCACGCGCAAGCCGCGCAAACCCAAGGGCGGCTGAGAGCCGTTAATAGGCTAGGGCGCGCATTGCCGTAGCTGCGCGGCGTAGTCCTGCGCCATCTGTTCGGTGGCATGCGCATAGCGCTGCACGTCGGCGTCGCCGCGATTGCCGCGCTTATAGGCATTCCAGCCGAGATAGTAGGCGAGATACAGATTGTAGGTGTCGTTGCGGGCGACGCCGAGGGTCTCGGCGGTCTTGGAATGATACCAGCCGACGAAATCGACGGCATCGGCAAACCTGGTGCGGCGCGCCGCCCAGCTGCCGGTCTCGTTCTGGTATTGCGCCCAGGTGCCGTCGAGCGCCTGCGAGAAGCCGGTGGCGCTGGAGATATGTTTCCAGGGAATGAAGCCCAGCAGCTTGGTGCGCGGCGGCCTGGCGTTGCTCTTGAAGCCGGATTCCTTGCGCACCGTCGCCATCAGTACTGGGACCGGCACGCCGTATTTCTGCTCGGTGCGTTGTGCCGCCGCCTGCCAATTGTCGAACCAGCCGTCATTCTGGTCGAAAACGGCGCAGACATCGTTGATGTGGTTCGGCGGCGTCGCGCAGGCCGAAAGCGCCAGCGGCACGGCAATCGCTACAATTTTACTAAAACTCAACCTACGCATTGCAAGAGCATTAGGCCGAAAACATAAAAGGAATCTTGCTGCGTTCCTTAACGGCTCATCGGCCGCTTTGCCTGACGCGGAACAAGTATAACCATTCCGACGTTTGTTGTCGCTTTTGCCGATGTGAAATTCCCGGAATGCCGCCTTGGCTAAAATCACGCCCGCAGGTGGCGGATTCTTGACAGCTCGATCCTCGTGCCGGCGCTTTGATGCGCGGCATGAGCGAACCAAGACGCAAGCGCGGCGCCGAGCGAACCAGCAACAGGGGACCGACCGCCATCCCGCAACTGCCGTTGCGCCGCGTCACCAATCCCTATCCGCCAATGGCGATGCTCTCGGCCGACCAGATCGAGGCGATCCACCAGGCGTCGATGCATATCTTGGAGAATTTCGGCATCGAGGTGATGAGCCCGCGGGCGCTGTTGCTGTTCGAGAAGGCCGGGGCCAAGGTCGATCATGCAACGATGAACGTCCGCATCGATCGCGGCATGATCGAGGAAGCGCTGAAGACGACGCCGTCCAGCTATACGCTGACGCCGCGCAATCCCGCCCATGCCGTCCACCTCGGCGGCAATACCATCAACTTCACGCTCGTCGCCGGGCCGCCGAATGTGCACGACATGGAGCGCGGCCGCCGTGCCGGCAATTTGCGCGATTATTCCGATCTCGTCCGGCTGGCGCAGCATTTCAACTGCATCCACATGCTAGGCAACCAGGTCTGCGCGCCGGTAGAATTGCCGGCGAATTCCCGTCATCTCGACACCTATTTCGCCAATCTGACACTGACCGACAAAAGCTTTCACGTCTCGGCCATCGGCCGCGGCAGGGCGCTCGACGGCATCGAAATGATGGCAATCGCGCGCGGACTGACGCTTGACGAGATGCGCGACGATCCCGGCGTCACCACGATCATTTCGGTCAATTCGCCGCGCCGCTTCGACGAGATGATGGCCGAGGGGCTGATGACGATGGCCGAGTTCGGCCAGTCGGTGGCGGTAACGCCATTCACGCTGATGGGGGCGATGAGCCCGGTGACGCTTGCCGGCGCGCTCGCCCAGCAGAATGCCGAGGCGCTGTTCGGCGTGGTGCTGACGCAGCTCGTCCGCCCCGGCGCGCCGGTGATGTATGGCGCCTTCACCTCCAATGTCGATATGAAATCGGGAGCGCCGGCGTTCGGCACGCCTGAAAACACCAAGGCGAATATCGCGTCCGGACAGTTGGCGCGGCGTTACAACCTGCCTTATCGCACAACGCCGGGCTCGGCTTCCAATGCCGCCGACGCGCAAGGCGCCTATGAGACGCTGATGGCGCTGTGGGGCGCGGTGCTCGGCCATGGCAACCTCGTCTACCATGCCGCCGGCTGGCAAGAGGGCGGGCTGACTGCGTCGTTCGAAAAGTTCATCATCGACGTCGAGATGATCCAGCACATGATGGAGTTTTTGCGCCCGATCGAGGTCAACGAGGCCGAGCTTGCTGTCGAGGCTCTGGGTGCGGTTCCGACCGGCGGCCACTTCTTCGGCGAGCCGCACACGCTGGAGCGCTACGCCACAGCCTTCTACCAGCCGATGCTGTCCAACTGGCAAAATTTCGAGGCCTGGCAGGAGGCTGGCGGGCTCGATGCCACGGCGCGGGCGACGAGGCTTTGGAAGAAGGCGCTGGAGGACTATGTCGAGCCGGTGATGGAAGTCTCCAGGCGCGAGGCGCTTGAGACGTACGTGGCCAAGCGCAAGGAAGCGATCGGGCAAAGCGAGCCGTGATGATCGAAGGCTTGCGCTCGTGGGGCTCCTCCCCG
Source organism: Mesorhizobium sp. M0019 (assembly GCF_040323975.1). NCBI lineage: Bacteria > Pseudomonadati > Pseudomonadota > Alphaproteobacteria > Hyphomicrobiales > Phyllobacteriaceae > Mesorhizobium > Mesorhizobium sp. M0019. The sequence continues at coordinate 26,534 of NZ_JAMYVK010000042.1, forward strand.
AATTCATCGTTCCCATCCAACTCGTTGACGTCAGAGAGAATCCCATGAAATCGCATGCAAAGGTCGTGGTTATCGGCGGTGGCGTTGTCGGGTGCTCCGTGCTGTTCCATCTGGCCCGTCACGGCTGGACCGACATCGTGCTCCTGGAGCGCAATGAATTGACCTCCGGCTCGACCTGGCACGCCGCCGGCGGCATGCACACCATCAATGGCGATCCCAATGTCGCCAAGCTGCAGAAATACACAATCTCGCTCTACAAGGAGATCGAGGAACTGTCCGGCCAGGCGACCGGCGTGCATTTGACTGGCGGCGTCTTGCTGGCAGCGACGGAGGCGCGGCTCGACTGGCTGCGCGGCGTCGTCGCCAAGGGCCGCTATCTCGGCATCGAGCTCGAGGAGATATCGCCTGACGAGGCGGCCGAGCTGATGCCGTTGCTCGATCCCAAGCAGTTCGTCGGTGCCGTCCGCAACAAGGAGGACGGTCATCTCGACCCGTCCGGCGTTACCCACGCCTACGCCAAGGCGGCGAGGAAGCTTGGTGCCGAGGTCGAGCGTTTCACCAAGGTCGAGGACATTGTGCGGCGCGCCGACGGGCTGTGGCGCGTCATCACCAACAAGGGCGAGGTTGTGGCCGAACATGTCGTCAATGCCGGCGGCCTGTGGGCGCGCGAGGTCGGCCGCATGGTCGGGCTGGAGCTGCCGGTGCTGGCGATGGAGCACATGTACCTGATCACCGAGGACATGCCGGAGGTCGCCGCCTGGAACCAGAAGACCGGCACGGAGATCATCCATGCGGTCGACTTCGACGGCGAGCTCTATCTGCGCCAGGAACGCGGCGGCATGCTCATGGGCACTTACGAAAAGGCCAACAAGCCATGGTCCGAGTTCCAGACGCCATGGAATTTCGGCCACGAGCTGCTCGAACCCGACATCGACCGCATCGCACCGTCGCTGGAGGTTGGCTTCCGGCATTTCCCGGCGTTCCAGAACACCGGCATCAAGCAGATCATCAACGGACCCTTCACCTTCGCGCCGGACGGTAATCCGCTGGTCGGGCCCGTGCGCGGCCTGCCGGGGTTCTGGGTGGCCTGTGGTGTCATGGCGGGGTTCTCGCAGGGCGGCGGCGTCGGCCTGGCGCTGTCGAACTGGATGATCGAGGGCGATCCCGGCGCCGACATCTGGGCGATGGACGTTTCGCGCTACGGCGACTGGGCCACGATGGCCTATACCAACGCCAAGGTGCGCGAGAACTATTCGCGGCGGTTTTCGATCCGCTTCCCGAACGAGGAACTGCCGGCTGGGCGACCGCTCAAGACGACGCCGGTCTATGATCTGTTGTCGGCCGAGGGCGCGCAATGGGGCGTCGCCTATGGGCTGGAAGTGCCGCTGTGGTATGCGCCCGAAGGGGTCAAGGACGAATTCTCCTGGCGCCGCTCGAGCGACTTCGAGCATGTCGCGAAAGAAGTGGAGACGGTTCGGCAACGCGTTGGTCTGTCGGAAATCTCGTCATTTGCCAAATACAGAGTGACCGGCGCGGGTGCAGCAACCTGGCTCGACCGCTTGCTGGCCTGCAAGCTGCCAAGGCCCGGCCGCATGACGCTGGCGCCGATGCTGAAGGAAGACGGCAGGCTAATCGGCGATTTCACGCTGGCCAATCTCGGCGGTCCAAATTCTGCAAGTAAGGATTGGTTCCTGGCCGGCAGCGGTGTCGCCGAGCAGTACCACATGCGCTGGTTCGAAGCGCACCTGCCGAAGGACGACTCTGTTAGCATCGAGGCGCTGGGAGCAAAACTCACCGGCTTATCGATCGCCGGGCCGAGCGCGCGGAACCTTCTTGAAAAGGTCACACGATCTGACGTGTCGAATACGGCCTTTCCGTTCATGGCCATCAGCAGGATGGATATCGGCATGGCGCCGTGCCTGGTCGGGCGCGTCAGCTACACCGGCGACCTCGGCTACGAGATCTGGGTGGCGCCGGAATATCAGCGTGCCGCCTATCAGGCGCTGATGGCGGCGGGCGAGGAATTCGGCATCGGCCTGTTCGGCTCGCGCGCGCTCAATGCGCTGCGGCTCGAGAAGAATTACGGCTCATGGGCGCGCGAATACCGGCCGATCTATGGGCCGCTGGAGGCCGGCCTCGACCGCTTCGTCGCCTACGGCAAAGAGGCCGATTTCATCGGCAAGCAGATGGCGCTGGCCGAGCGCAAGCAAGGCGGCAGACTGCGGCTGCGGGCCTTTGTCGTCGATGCTGCCGATGCCGACGTCATCGGCGACGAGCCAATCTGGTACGGCGGTGCCGTGCGCGGTTGGGTCACGTCGGGCGGCTACGCGCATCATTCGAAAAAGTCCGTCGCCATCGGCTATGTGCCGAAAGAGATTGCCGACGAAGCCGACGGCTTCGAGATTGAGCTTCTGGGCAAACGCCACGCTGCGCGCATGCAGCCGATCCCGCTGTTCGACGCGAATTTCGAGCGGATGCGTGGGTGACGTTTCAGGCACCGCGGCGGTTGTCCAGCGCCAGGGCGCCGGCGCCGGCGAACGCCAGATACAGGAAGATGAAACAGAACGATATTGCCGCATCGCCGCCATTGTTGACCGGGAAGAAGTCGCGCGGCATGTGCGCCATGAAATAGGCGATCGCCATCTCGCCGCTGAGAAGGAATGCCACCGGTCTGGTGAAAAGCCCCAATACCAGCAGGATGCCGCCTCCGAATTCCAGGATGGCCGCGGTCAGCGATAGCCCGCTCATGGTGCCGGCATGGTCGCCGACGGGGAAATTGAACAGTTTCTGGGTGCCGTGCTCAATGAACTGCAGCGCCGTCATGATGCGCAAGGCGGCAAGGGCGAACGGTTGATATCCGGCGAGGCCTTCGAAAAGCTTCATCTACGACTCCATTTTCACCTAGCCCGGCCATAGGTCATCGCCAAAGGCCGGACCATTCACATAGTCCGGCCTGCATTCAACTGTCGGTGAGTGAGTCGTGAGGCGTGCTGCAGCCTTGGGGCCGCATGATGGCGGCCCCGCGATCAGCGCGGCCGTTAATGCCCGGGCGCTGTCAGAGCAAAATGCGCGCCTTGCGGGTCTGTGCACTGTACGATCCAGCTGCCGCCGGGGACCTCCATCGGACCCATCAGGATCTTGCCGCCATTGTCGGTGACGCGCTTGGCTGCCGCGTCGATGCCGGGCACGTTGAAATAGAACTGCCAGACCGGCGCCGGGATCTGCTCGGGCTTGTTCATCATGCCGCCAACGGGCTCGCCGCCGAAGGCGAAAAGCTGGTAGACGCCCATCGGACCCATATCCATGGCGTCGCCCTTCTCCCAGCCGAACTGGCTGGAATAGAAATCGAACGCCGCCTTCCAGTCTGACGTGTAGAGCTCATGCCAGCCGATGTTGCCGGGGGTCGCCAACGGTAGCGGCGGCTGGTCGGGGCCGCTGGGCTGCAGGAAGTTGAACATCGCGCCTTGCGGGTCTGCAACGACGGCGAAGCGGCCGACGCCAGGAATGTCGTCGGGCTCGCGGTGAACCGCGCCACCAGCCTTCTTGAGGGAGGCCGTTGCGGCATCGACGTCCCTGGTGAGGATATAACCGACCCAGGCCGGCGGCATGCCCATCTTGCGCGCGTCATCGGGCAGCGTCATCAACCCGCCGACGCCGCGCTCGCCGACATTCATGACGATATAGCGCGGCATGCCCTGGGCCCCTTCGAAAGGCTGCCCCCTCCAGCCCACCACGGAGGTGTAAAACGCCTCGGCGGCGTCGAGATCGGTGGTCATCAGCTCGTACCAGAAGAAGGGCATGGGGGACTGTGGCATTGTCGTGCTCCTTGCGGTTTGTACATCGATCATGCGCGATCCATTCTAGGACGATCTTCACGACGAAAATCCGACAGCCAACCAAAAAAGATGACGGCAAATTGGAAATGTTACCGGGTTGCGCGCCCTGCGGTTTTCGACTTTGCTCGCAGTCAACGAGGGGTTGTTGATCCATGCGCCGGATGTCGCTCACTTCCGAACTTGTCGCGCTGTGCCAGGGAGGAGGCCGATCCCGGCCCCGATGGCAGCTGGACGCAGCTGACGGACGAAGACTTCAGGGCCCTTGCCTTGCGTCTTTCAAGCGAAGCGGACGAGGCCCCATTATGGGTGTTCGCCTACGGCTCGCTGATCTGGAAGCCGGCGTTCGAGTCCGCCGAGCAACAGCGTGCCACCGCGTTTGGCTGGCATCAGTCCTTCTGCCTCGACATGGTCCGCTGGCGCGGCAGCGTCGCGCAGCCCGGGCTGATGATGGCGCTCGAGCGGGGCGGACGCTGCAATGGCGTCATCTACCGCCTGCCGGAAGGCGAAAAACCGCTGCAGGTCGAAAGGCTGTTGCGGCGCGAGATCGACGACCGCGAGAGCATCGGTTCGGTCAGGTGGCTTCCCGTGCATACGGCCCAAGGCACAGTCAGGGCGTTGGGCTTCTGGGTCGGCGTAACCGGCAGGGGCACCTCGCTCAAACAGCCGCTGGAAAAGGTGGCGCGGGTGCTGGCGAGAGCCTGCGGGCATGTCGGATCCGGTGCCGAATATCTCTTCAACACCGTCAGTCACCTGGAAGAGTTCGGCATTCGCGACCGCAATTTGTGGCGGCTGCAGGAGTTGGTCGCGGAGGAGATCCTCTCCATCCACGGCAACACCCCTGAACGCGGTTCCGTAACTGCTTCGTGACGCGCATGGCCGTTTGTAAAACATGACTATTATCGTCATGTTTGTTGAAGTTTTTCAGTTGCTTGCGCCGAAAATTGACCAATTGATAAAAAAATAAAACGTGCTAGCCTTCCCCAAAACAAGAACATGGGGAACTGACGATGCCAGAAGGCCAGTTCAAGCAAGGCATTGCCGGCGGGCGGCTCTCGCCGGACCAGTATGCCGATAACTTCGCCGACCTGCACCCGCCGCTCGATCATCACGAGGCGCTGGTCGAGTCCGACCGCTGCTATTTCTGCTATGATGCGCCGTGCATGAATGCATGCCCGACCTCGATCGACATCCCGCTGTTCATTCGCCAGATTTCGACGGGCAATCCCATCGGCTCGGCCAAGACTATTTTTGACCAAAACATTTTGGGCGGCATGTGCGCCCGCGTCTGCCCGACCGAGACGCTGTGCGAAGAAGTCTGCGTGCGCGAGGTGGCCGAAGGCAAGCCGGTGCAGATCGGTCGCCTTCAGCGCTATGCCACCGATGTCGCCATGGCCGAAAACAAGCAGTTCTACGAGCGCCCCGAACCGACCGGCAAGACGGTCGCCGTGGTCGGCGCCGGACCGGCCGGGCTTGCCGCCGCGCATCGGCTCGCCCGTCATGGCCACGACGTGACCATCCTGGAAGCTCGGCCAAAGCCCGGCGGGCTCAATGAGTACGGTATCGCCGCCTATAAGAGCGTCGACAATTTTGCCCAGGCCGAAGTCGACTATGTCACGTCGATCGGCGGGATCGACATCCAGAACGGCAAGGCGCTCGGCCGTGATTACCAGCTGTCGGACCTGACCAGGAATTACGATGCGGTGTTCCTCGGCATGGGGCTTGCCGGCGTCAATGCCTTGCGAGCGGATGGCGAGGAGGCGCAAGGCGTCACCAATGCCGTCGAGTTCATTGCCGAGCTTCGCCAGGCCAGCGATCTGGCCAGCCTGCCGGTCGGCCGGCGCGTCGTCGTCATCGGCGGCGGCATGACGGCGATCGACGCGGCGGTGCAGTCGAAGCTGCTCGGAGCCGAAGAGGTGACGATCTGCTATCGGCGCGGCCCGGAGCACATGAACGCCTCCGAATTCGAGCAGGACCTGGCTGCCGCCAACGGCGTCATCATCCGGCACTGGTTGCAGCCGAAGCGGGTCATTGCCGACGGCGGCAAGGTGTCGGCGATCGAGCTCGAATACACCGCGATGGACGGCGACCGGCTCGTCCGCACCGGCGAGCGGCTGACGCTCGTCGCCGACCAGGTGTTCAAGGCGATCGGCCAGAGTTTTGTCCCGGCTGCGCTCAACGGCAGCGGGGCTTTGCTTGACCTGGAAGCCGGCCGCATCAAGGTCGACGCCGAAGGCCGCACCTCGCTGCCAAACGTCTGGGCCGGCGGCGACTGCATCTTTGGCGGCGACGACCTGACAGTCTCGGCCGTCGCACAAGGCCGCGACGCGGCGGAAAGCATTCATCGGGCACTGACCTCGAACGGGAGGGCATGAGCATGGCAGACATCCGCAACAATTTCGTCGGCATCAAATCGCCGAACCCGTTCTGGCTAGCCTCGGCGCCGCCGACCGACAAGGCCTATAACGTCATCCGCGCCTTCAAGGCTGGCTGGGGCGGCGTTGTCTGGAAGACGCTCGGCGAAGAAGGGCCGCCGGTGGTCAACGTCAACGGGCCGCGCTACGGCGCCATCTGGGGCGCCGATCGTCGCCTGCTTGGCCTGAACAATATCGAGCTGATCACCGACCGTGACCTGCAGGTCAATCTGCGCGAGATCAAGCAGGTCAAGATGGACTGGCCCGACCGGGCGATCGTCGTCTCGCTGATGGTGCCGTGCGAGGAGCATGCCTGGAAGGCGATCCTGCCGGTGGTCGAGGAGACCGGCGCCGACGGCATCGAGCTCAATTTCGGCTGCCCGCACGGCATGTCGGAACGCGGCATGGGTGCGGCAGTCGGCCAGGTGCCGGAATACATCGAAATGGTGGTGCGCTGGTGCAAGGCCAATACCCGCATGCCGGTCATCACCAAGCTGACGCCCAACATCACCGACATACGCAAGCCGGCACGCGCTGCCCTTGCCGGCGGCACCGACGCGGTGTCCCTGATCAACACCATCAATTCGATCACCGGCGTCAACCTCGACAATTTCGCACCGGAGCCGACGATCGACGGCAAGGGTTCGCATGGCGGCTATTGCGGTCCGGCGGTGAAGCCGATCGCCATGAACATGGTGGCCGAGATCGCGCGCGATCCGGAAACGCATGGCCTGCCGATCTCCGGTATCGGCGGCATCACCACCTGGCGCGATGCCGCCGAATTCATGGCGCTCGGCGCCGGCAATGTGCAGGTGTGCACGGCGGCGATGACCTACGGCTTCAAGATCGTGCAGGAGATGATCGCCGGCCTGGAAAACTGGATGGACGAGAAGGGCCATGCCACGCTCGACGACATCGTCGGCCGTGCCACGCCCAACGTCACCGACTGGCAGTATCTCAACCTCAACTACGTCGCCAAGGCGCATATCGACCAGGATGCCTGCATCAAATGCGGCCGCTGCCACATCGCCTGCGAGGACACTTCGCACCAGGCGATCACCGCAATCGTCGATGGCGTCAGGCATTTCGAGGTGATCGAGGCCGAATGCGTCGGCTGCAATCTCTGCGTCAATGTCTGTCCGGTCGAGAACTGCATCACCATGGAGGCGCTGGCGGTCGGCGTGATGGACCAGCGCACCGGCAGGCCGGTGTCGCCGATCTATGCCAACTGGACGACGCATCCGAACAATCCGATGGCCAAGGTGGCGGCGGAGTAGCGCACAGCCCGTTGTGGAAAAGCGGCACCTGCGGGCGCCGCTTTTTTCAAATGGCTATTGCGGACATAAATTATCCAGGATACTGTATCTCCATGAATTGGAGATCATCGCAATGAAGCTGGGCGAAGGCGTCGAAGCGGCCATCCACTGCGCCGCGATGCTCGCCGGCGTTGATGGCGCCGCGACCTTGCCAGGTGCTGCCATGGCCGAAGCGTTCGGGCTGTCGCCGAGCTATCTGCTTAAGCATCTCAACGCGCTGACTGCGTCCGGCATTCTGGAATCAGTGCCGGGGCCGTCCGGCGGCTACCGGCTGGCGCGGCCGGCGGAACGCATAACGCTGCTCGATATCGTGCTGGCCGTCGAGGGGCGTGAACCGGCGTTCCGCTGCGCCGAAATCCGCCAGCGCGGCCCAGCGAAGCTCGATGCCTCGGTCTATGTCAAACCCTGCGGCATCAACGTAGCCATGCTGAAGGCCGAGCGTGCCTATCGCGCCGCGCTCGCCGACGCCCGGTTGTCCGACATCGTTGCAGAATACACGGCCGATGCCGATCCCCGTTCGGTCGCCGCGAACTGCGCCTTCGTCGAGCGCCATCGGCGGCCGCAGAAATCAAGTTCAACCAAGCAAGCATGAAAGGCTAAAGACGATGAAACAGAGGCTGCAATTTTTCGGCGCGGCGCCGGAGATCATGAAGGCGGTGTCGGCGCTCAACAAGGCAGTCGACGAATGCGGGCTCGAAAAAAGCCTGTTGCATCTGATCAAGTTCAGGGCGTCGCAGATCAACGGCTGCTCGTATTGCGTCGAGATGCATAGCCGCGAAGCGCGCCGCGACGGCGAAAGCGAGCAGCGGCTCTATCTCGTCTCCGCCTGGAAGGAATCGCCGCTGTTTTCAGAGCGCGAACGCGCGGCCTTGGCCTGGACCGACGCGCTGACCAGGATTGCCGACAACGGTGTGTCGGACGAACTCTATGCAAGGACGCTCGAGCATTTCTCGGAAGAGGAGCTGGTCAAGCTCTCGGTGGCGCTCGGCATGATCAACACCTGGAACCGGCTTTGCATTCCGTTCCATGCAATCCATCCGATGCCAGCGGTCTTGGCCGCCTGAGGACCAGGTGCGCGGCCTTGCGCCGCGCGCCTCTTTTCTGCCCAAGGACCCCCGACAGCATGTTTTTAAACTTTGATAGTGAGATCCTTTTCGCCGCCCGCCTGCTGCTTGGCGGCGCCTTTGTCTTTGCCGGCCTGCGCAACATCCAGAATGCGGCGTTGGTGAGCCAATTGATGACGACGCGCGGCGTGCCGCAGGCGCGGCCGGTGCTGTGGCTGGGGATCGTCCTGCAGATCATCGCCGGAGCACTGGTGATCGCGGGCATCTGGACCGCTCCGGCGGCGGCATGCCTGATCCTGTTCCTGATCGTCGCCACGCCGATGTTCCATAACTTCTGGGATCATCAGGGCCCGGAGCGCGCGTCCCGCATCAACGGCTTTGTCGGCAACGTCGCGCTGGCCGGAGGATTTCTGGCGCTGATCGCGCAGTCGCTTTGACAACGACTGATGCCTCTTGGAGGCAGCCGCTCACGCCGCATACCGCAAGCCGCCATCACAGGTCAGGACCTGGCCGGTGACGAAGCTGTTCGAAACCAGGAACGCGATCGCCTCGGCGACGTCCTCGGCGCGGCCGATACGGCCGACCGGCGTCTTGCCGGCGTACTCGGCAAACACCGCATGGCGCTGTTCATCGGGCAGGAAATCCCACCACGGCGTGTCGATGACGCCCGGCGCCACGACATTGACGCGTAACGGCTTCAGCTCCATCGCCAGGATAGGCACCACGGTCAGCAGCATGCCGTTGACGGCGGCGATGCCGGCGACACCCGGCGCCGACAATTGCGCCGACACCGCCGAGATGAAAGTCACCGAGCCGCTCTTGTTCAGCGTCGGCAAGGCGGCCTGCAGGCAGGAGAGCTGTGGCCGGACCTTCTCGTCGACGCCACCGCCGATGTCGGTCAGGTCAAGTGTTTCGAACGGGCCGAGCCCCTTGCCGCCGCTGGCGGCCAGCACCAGGTGATCGAAAGGCCCGAGATCGTTGAAGAACCGGCGAACCTCGTCCGGCTTCGCGGCATCGAAGGCAGCTTTTTCGACAGCGCCGCCAAGGCTTTGCCATGCATTGTCGAGCCTTTCCCTGCTGCGCCCGGTGATCGTCACCTTCATCCCCGGGCCAAGCAGCTTTTTCGCGGTGGCGAGGCCAATGCCGGAGGAGCCGCCGACGATCACGGCGTGCTGCGTTTTCTCGATCATGAATTTTCTTTCTTCGATGTGGCGGAAGCGGGTGCGAGCCCGACAAGACCGAGGCTCAATTCACGCAACTGCTGCCTCGCCTTCGCGTCATAGGCTTGCGCATCGGCGCGGGATTCCCTTTGGCCGTCGAAATAGAGGCCGCTTCGCCCTTCCAGCGTGGGCGATGTGGCGAGATTGATGATGGCTTCGGCGCCGGTTTCGACCGAACTCCAGGGTGTGACGCCCGCCTGCCGCACCATCGTGGTGTTCATGTAGCTTGCCGGATGCAGGCTGTTGACCGTGACGCCGGTGCTGTTCAGCTGCTCCGCCAGATCGATGGTGAACATGATCTGCGCCAGCTTGCTCTGGCAGTAGGCACGGACGCCGTCATAGGAGCGGGTCAGCATGACGTCGTCGAAGTCGATCGCCTGCTGGCCGGCCGAGGCGACGTTGACGATGCGCGCCGGCGCGCTGGACTTGAGCAGCGGCAGCAGCTCCGTAGTGAGCAGGAAGCCGGCGAGATAGTTGACGGCAAAGCGCAACTCGTAGCCGTCGGCGCTGACCTGTCGTTTCGCGTTGGGGCCGGCGGTGCCGACGCCGGCATTGTTGATGAGGATATCGAGCCGCTTGGTCCTGGCGCGCACGGCCTCGGCGAGACGGCGGACTTCGGCCAGGGAGGAGAGATCGGCGACAAGCAGCTCGGCCTTGCCGCCGGCGGCTTCGATTTCGGCCACGGTCGCCTTGCCCCTTGTCGCGTCGCGGCCATGCACCAGGATGCGGGCGCCGCCGGCGCCGAGCCTTTGCGCGACTACGCGGCCGACGCCGTCGGTCGAGCCGGTGATGAGGATTGTCTTGTCTTTCAGTTCCATGTTCGGAGCCTCCATGTCATCGCTCTGAGCAGAAAGATGGGGCACCAGACGCATGCCAAACAGTTCAAACTTTATCCTGGTATCGGTACTGCTATAATAGCGCCGATGGATTCCACCACGCATTCTGCCGAAGGCAGCCGTCGCCGCGAGCTTGGCGCCTTTCTGCGTTCGCGGCGCGAAAGGCTGACGCCATCGGCCACGGGCATCTCGACCGGCCTGCGCCGGCGCACACCCGGGCTGCGGCGCGAGGAGGTGGCGATGATCGCCGGCGTTGGCACGACCTGGTACACCTGGCTGGAGCAGGGGCGCGACGTCAGGCCATCGGTGGAGGTGCTGACGGCGCTCAGTCAGGCGTTGCGTCTGGATGCGGCCGAGCAACGGCATCTGTTCATCCTTGCCGGCCGGCCGCAGCCGGAGCGTCGCGTCGACGCCCCGGAAGGGGTCGACGGTCCCTTGCTGCACATGCTGCAAAGCCTGGTCCTGCAGCCGGCCTATGTCGTTGGGCGTCGCTGGGATGTGCTGGCCTGGAACTCTGCCGCGGCAGCCGTGTTCGGCGACTATGGCCTGCTGGAGGGCGATGCCCGCAACATCGTCCATATGGTTTTCACCAATCCACATCATAGGCGCCTGCTCGTCGATTGGGAGGAACTGGCGCGTGCCGTGCTGGCGTCATTCCGGGCAGAAAGCGCCAGATATGTCGGCGATCCGGATTTCGAGCGGCTGATCGCGCTGATGACGCGCTCGAGCCCGGAGTTTCGCGCCTGGTGGCCGCTACGCGACGTGGCCCGTAACCTGTCGGGTGTAAAGCATGTCAGGCATCCGATAGCGGGTGCCATGGCGTTCGAGCATATGAGCCTGTCGATCGACGACGGCTCCGACATGAAGCTGATCGTCTACACGCCGCTCGCCGAGCAGAACTCGATCGCCAAGCTCGAACAGCTGCTGGAGACGCTTCCGGCCGAGCGGCGCAGCGCGTGAACCCTATCTTTGTTTTGACCATGATCTTGTCCGAAAACCGGCTTCCACTTTTCGGGATCATGGTCGTCAGCTCTTCGGCTTCAGCCCGTCGATGAACAGCTGCTCAAGAAATCTTGCGGCGTCCTCGAAGCGGCCGTCGCCGCCGCGGTCGGGGCCGAGCACGGCGCGGACCTGCACGTCGAAATCGGCATAATGCTGCGTTGTCGCCCAGATCGAAAAGATCAGGTGCCAGGGGTCGGTGCGGGCGATCTTGCCGGCGCGCATCCAGCCCTTGATGACGTTGGCTTTCTCGTCGACCAGCGTCTTCAACTCGCCTTCCAGCATCGGCATGATGCGCGGCGCGCCCTGCAGGATCTCATTGGCGAACAGGCGGCTCTCGCGCGGGAAATCGCGCGCCATTTCCAGCTTGCGCCTGATGTAGCTGCGCAATTCGGTCAGCGGATCGCCAATGTCGTCGAGCTCGCGCAGCGGCGCCAGCCAGGTGTCGAGAAGCCGCTGCATCAGCGTCTTGTGGATGTCCTCCTTGCGGCGGAAATAATAGAGCAGGTTCGGCTTCGACATGCCGGCGGCTTCGGCGATCTGGTCGATGGTCGAGCCGCGAAAACCGTTGGTGGAGAAGACTTCTAGCGCCGCCTCCAGGATGAGCTCGCGCTTTTCCAGCTGAATGCGGGTGCGGCGAGGAGCGGAGCTTTCGACCGCCCCCGTCACCCCGCAAAACCTTCGCCGTGAGGAGTGTCTGGACCAATTCTCTGGACCAGTTTTTCCTCGCCCTGTGGAGCGCACTTCGAAAGCCGCATTTCCGCTAGTAATCCCTTGACCGCTGATAAGGCGGTGCTAACGTTTGTCCAACCGGTCAAAAATTTGCGTAGCACGAAAACGTCGCGAAGACCAAGCGTTGGTAAGACCAAGCGTTAGCCGCACCGAAACAGGTTACAAGGGGAAGTCTTGGTCATGTCCAACCGGCTGAAAGTCACGCCGAACGATCTCAGCGCATTCTGGATGCCGTTCACGGCAAACCGGCAGTTCAAGCAGGCGCCGCGCATGATGGTGTCGGCCAAGGATATGCACTACACGACCAGCGACGGGCGCAAGGTGCTCGACGGCACCGCCGGCCTGTGGTGCGTCAATGCCGGCCACTGCCGCCCGAAGATCACCGAGGCGATCCAGAGCCAGGCGGCAGAGCTCGACTACGCACCGGCGTTCCAGATGGGCCATCCGATCGTGTTCGAACTGGCGAACCGCTTGGTCGACATCGCGCCGAAGGGCATGGACCATGTTTTCTTCACCAATTCCGGATCGGAATCGGTCGAAACGGCGCTGAAGATGGCGATCGCCTATCACCGCGCCAAAGGCGAGGGCTCGCGCACCCGTCTGATCGGCCGCGAACGCGGCTATCACGGCGTCAATTTCGGCGGCATTTCGGTTGGCGGCATCGTCACCAACCGCAAGATGTTCGGCACGCTGCTCGGCGGCGTCGATCACATGCCGCATACGCATCTGCCGGAAAAAAACTCTTTCACCAAGGGCGTGCCGGAGCATGGCGCGGAACTGGCGAACGAGCTGGAGCGCATCGTCGCGCTGCACGACGCCTCGACCATTGCCGCCGTTATCGTCGAGCCGGTGGCCGGTTCCACCGGCGTCATCCTGCCGCCGAAGGGCTATCTCGAGAAGCTGCGCGAGATCTGCACCAAGCACGGCATCTTGCTGATCTTCGACGAAGTCATCACCGGTTTCGGCCGTCTCGGCACGCCGTTTGCGGCCGACTATTTCGGTGTCACGCCGGATATCATGACCACGGCGAAGGGCGTCTCCAACGGCGTCATCCCGATGGGCGCGGTGTTCGTGAAGAAGGAAATTCACGACGCGTTCATGACCGGGCCCGAGCACATGATCGAGTTCTTCCACGGCTACACCTATTCGGGCAATCCGATCGCCTGCGCGGCAGCGTTGGGCACGCTCGACACCTACAAGGAAGAGGGGCTGCTGACGCGCGGCGAGGAACTGGCGCCGTACTGGGAGGACGCGCTGCACTCGCTGAAAGGCGAGCCGAACGTCATCGATATCAGAAACATCGGCCTGATCGGCGCGATCGAGCTGGCGCCGATCGCCGGCCAGCCGACGAAGCGGGCCTTCTCGGCTTTCGTCAAGGCGTTCGAGCGTGGTGCATTGATCCGCACCACCGGCGACATCATCGCGCTATCGCCGCCGCTGATCATCACCAAGGGTCAGATCAACGAATTGATCGACCATGTGCGCGAAGTGCTGAGGGCCGTGGATTGAACCAGGTGCAGCTTTCCCTCCCCCTCGAGGGGAGGGTGGCCGCGAAGCGGCCGGGTGGGGTCGGCGCGGCAGCGCGCCAGCCTGACCTTCGGCCGCATAGGTGCCTGTGATGCCCCGGACCCGCGTGAGCTTCGAAATGCGCCAAAAGGCGCGCGCGCTTCGAGTACATGCGACCAAAGGCGAATCGCTGCTTTGGTATGAACTGCGCGAATTGAAATCGGCTGCGATGAAATTCCGGCGCCAGTGTCCGATCGGGCCTTATATCGTCGACTTTGCCTGCCTTGCGGTAAAGCTGGTCGTTGAAGTCGATGGTGATCTGCACGAACAGGAGAAGGGCAAACGGCACGACGCCGTCCGTGATGCCTATCTGCGGTCGCTCGGATTCGATATCTTTCGCGTCGATGAGCCCGATGTCATAAACAGCGCTTGGCATGTCGCACAAGTGGTCAAGGATAAGGTCGCGCGCATGTCAGCCGACCCCACCCGACCGCTTCGCGGCCACCCTCCCCTCGAGGGGGAGGGGGACGCTGGCGTGCCACAACCAATGAGGTTTTAGAATATGGCCGCCCCCGGCGAGAATCTGCGAATCAATTCAGACCGTTTGTGGGATTCGATAATGGAGATGGCGAAGATCGGCCCCGGCATTGCCGGCGGCAACAATCGCCAGACCGTTACCGACGAGGACGGCGAAGGGCGGCATCTGTTCAAGCTTTGGTGCGATGAGGCGGGGCTCGAAATGGGCATCGACGAGATGGGTACGATGTTTGCCCGCCGCGAAGGCAGCGACCCCAGCCTGCCGCCGGTCTATGTCGGCAGCCACCTCGACACCCAGCCGACCGGCGGCAAATATGACGGCGTGCTCGGCGTGCTCGGCGGCCTGGAGGTCGTGCGCTCGCTCAACGATCTCGGCATCAAGACAAAGCATCCGATCGTCGTCACCAACTGGACCAACGAGGAAGGCGCGCGGTTTGCGCCGGCGATGATGGCGTCCGGGGTGTTCGCCGGCGTGCTCGATCAGGCCGACGTCTATTCGCATGCCGACAAGGACGGCAAGAAATTCGGCGAGGAGCTCGAACGGATCGGCTGGAAGGGCACCGAGAAAGTCGGCGTGCGCAAGATCCACGCCTTCTTCGAATTGCATATCGAGCAGGGCCCGATCCTCGAGGACGAGGGCATCGACATCGGTGTCGTCACCCATGGGCAAGGGTTGAAATGGCTGCAGGTGACGCTGACCGGCAAGGAGGCGCATACCGGCTCGACGCCGATGCCCAAGCGGCGCAATGCCGGGCTCGGCATGGCGCGGGTGATCGAGTTGGTGCACGAGATCGCCATGGACTATCAGCCCGACGCCGTCGGCGCGGTCGGCCACATGGAGGTCTATCCGAACTCGCGCAACATCATTGCCGGGCGCACCGTCTTCACCATCGACATCCGCTCGCCGGAAAAGGAGGTGCTGGACGCCATGGACGGGCGCATCCGCGAAGGCATCGACACGATCTGCGACGCGCTCGACATCAAATATCAAATCGAGCAGGTCGGCCATTTCGACCCGGTCACCTTCGACGCGGGCTGCGTCAAGGCTGTGCGGGATGCGGCGGAGCGCCTGGGATATACGCATCGCAACATCGTCTCCGGCGCCGGCCATGACGCCTGCTGGATCAACCGCGTCGCACCCACCGCAATGGTGATGTGCCCCTGCGTCGACGGTCTCAGCCACAACGAGGCCGAGGAAATCACCAAGGAATGGGCAGCGGCCGGCGCCGACGTGCTGTTCCATGCGGTCGTCGACACGGCGGTGATTGTCGAATGATGGGATAGCCTCGCAACGCCGCTCACAAGAAGCGCGAAGAGAATAAGGGAACAAGAAAATGTCCAAAGTCATCAAGAATGGCACCATCGTCACCGCCGACCGCACGTGGAAGGCCGACGTGCTGTTCAAGCACGGCAAGATCATCGGCATCGGCTCGGATTTGCATGGCGACCATGAGTTCGACGCCAGCGGCTGCTATGTGATGCCGGGCGGCATCGACCCGCACACCCATCTCGAAATGCCGTTCATGGGCACCTATTCGGCCGACGACTTTGAATCCGGTACCCGCGCGGCCCTTGCCGGCGGCACGACGATGGTCGTCGATTTCTGTCTGCCGGCGCCGCAGCAGTCTCTGCTCGAGGCCCTGCAGATGTGGGACAACAAGACCTCGAAAGCGTCCTGCGACTATTCCTTCCACATGGCGATCACCTGGTGGGGCAAGCAGGTGTTCGACGAGATGGCCACCGTCGTCGACAGGGGCATTACCTCGTTCAAGCATTTCATGGCCTACAAGGGCGCGCTGATGGTCGATGACGACGAGCTCTATTCATCGTTCCAGCGCTGTGCCGATCTCGGCGCGCTGCCGCTGGTTCATGCCGAGAATGGCGACGTGGTGGCGGCGCTGTCGCAGAAGCTGCTGGCGGCCGGCAACAGCGGCCCGGAGGGACACGCCTATTCGCGCCCGCCTGAAGTCGAAGGCGAGGCGACCAACCGCGCCATCGTGATCGCCGACATGGCCGGTGTGCCGCTCTATGTCGTGCATGTCTCCTGCGAGCAGGCGCACGAAGCCATCCGCCGGGCGCGCCAGAAAGGCATGCGGGTATTCGGCGAGCCGCTGATCCAGCACCTGACGCTGGACGAGAGCGAATATTTCAACAAGGACTGGGACCATGCGGCGCGCCGGGTGATGAGCCCGCCCTTCCGCAACAAACTGCACCAGGATTCGCTGTGGGCCGGCCTACAGGCCGGATCGCTGCAAGTGGTGGCGACCGACCATTGTGCCTTCACCACCAAACAAAAGCGCAACGGCGTCGGCGATTTCACCAAGATCCCGAACGGCACGGGCGGGCTCGAGGATCGTTTGCCGGTGCTGTGGACGACCGGCGTCAAGACCGGCCGGCTGACGATGAACGAGTTCGTCGCGGTGACCTCGACCAACATCGCCAAGATCCTCAACATGTACCCGAAGAAGGGCGCCATCGTCGAAGGCGCGGACGCCGACATCCTCGTATGGGACCCGAAGCGCAAGAAGAAGATCACGGCCAAGAAGCAGCAGTCGGTGATCGACTACAACGTCTTCGAAGGTTTTGAGGTAACCGGCCTGCCGCGCTTCGTCTTCTCGCGCGGCGAACTGTCGATCGAGGAAAACGAGGTCAAGGCGAAGCCCGGCCATGGCGAATTCGTCGCTCGCGAGCCGAACGCGGCGGTCAACCGGGCGCTGTCGACGTGGAAGGAAATTTCCGCGCCGCGCAAGGTGGAACGGACGGGCATCCCGGCGACGGGCGTTTGAGCTTGGCGAGCCACGGAGCGATTATCTCAATGGCCGCGGTGATCCTTGCCGCCGGGTCGGCGGCGGCTGACGTCCTTGCCGGCTCCTTTGGCAATGAGGTCGGTTGCGCTGGTGTACGGCTCGGTTATCAGGACAGCGACGATTATGTCGTGCTGACCGCCGACGGCGTCGAAACCTATGGCAGCGGCTGCCAGTTCGCACAGCGACTGACGACGGCGCCTGGCACCCTGTTGTTGAGCTCCACCTGTTTCGCCGAGGGCGAGGAGGGCACGACCACGGATGTCGTCAAGGTCATCAACAGAGGAGGGGACGGTTTCTTCGTGACCATTCCCGGCCTTGAGGAGATAGGGCCGCTGAAATCATGTTCGTGACGGTGCCGATGACGACCGCCGCCTCGATGCCGGCGTCAGGCGACCAACCCGTCCAGTTCCGGCAGCAGGACGACGCTTTCCTGTTCGTTGGGATCGGTGCGGGCAATGACCGCCGAGGCGGGGCCGTCGCTCAGATTGGCCGGCAGATGCGGCACGCCGGGGGGAATATAGAAAAGATCGCCGGCCTTGACCACGATATGCTGTTCGAGCCGGTCGCCATACCAGGTATGGACTTCGCCGGAGAGCACATAGATCGCGGTTTCATGGTTTTCGTGCATATGCGCCTTGGCGCGGGCACCCGGCGGCATGGTCAGCAGATGCATGCAGATGCCGGACGAGCCGACTGTTTCGGCGGCGATACCGGCGAAATAACTCAGGCCCTGCTTGCCTTCATAAGAGCTTTCAGGGCGGATAAGATGGCAAGTCGGTTTGGGCGACATCGGGGCAACTCCGGGCGTCTATCTGATGGGACAAGGGCGCGTAGATCTGGGGCGAGTAGAACTGGGGCGAGTAAAACTGGGGCGAGTAGGACTGGGCGAGTGGAAAGCAACATCGGGGTAAAATCAATGGGATTCCGGCCGGCGCCGCAGTGGCCGGAAGCGACAGGCTACGGCCGATGACGGGAGTATCGCCAGCCGTTGTTTCGGCAAGCAAGCTTGGCCTTACCTTCCAGACCAATGATGGTCCGGTACAGGCGCTGTCGAATGTCGACCTGACCATCGGCAAGGGGGAATTCGTGTCCTTCATCGGGCCCTCCGGCTGCGGCAAGACGACCTTGCTGCGCGTCATCGCCGATCTGGAGAAGCCGACATCGGGAGCCATCTCCGTCAACGGCATGACGCCCGAGCAGGCGCGCCAGAGCCGCGCCTATGGCTATGTCTTCCAGGCGGCCGCACTTTATCCGTGGCGCACGATCGAGCGCAATGTGGCACTGCCGCTGGAGATCATGGGCCTGTCCAGGGCGGAGCAGGCGGCGCGCATCAAGCGAACCCTCGACCTTGTCAACCTCAGCGGCTTCGAGAAGAAATACCCCTGGCAGCTTTCGGGCGGCATGCAGCAGCGCGCCTCGATCGCGCGGGCGCTCGCCTTCGACGCCGACCTTTTGTTGATGGACGAGCCGTTCGGCGCGCTGGACGAGATCGTGCGCGATCACCTCAACGAACAGCTGCTGGAGCTTTGGGAGCGGACCAACAAGACTATCTGCTTCGTCACCCATTCGATCCCTGAGGCGGTCTATCTGTCGACGCGCATCGTCGTCATGTCGCCGCGCCCGGGGCGTGTCAGCGACGTCATAGAATCGACGCTGCCGAAAAAGCGGCCGCTCGATATCCGCGAGACGCCGGAGTTCCTGGCCATCGCGGCACGCGTGCGGGACGGGCTGAGGGCAGGGCACAGCTATGATGATTGAGCGGGATGACCTCCCTCCTCTCCCCGTCGGGGCCAGCGGGGCCACCCATGCCTTCGTCATCCTAGGGCGGAGCAGCCGCGAAGCGGCCTGCGCAGACCCTAGGATCCATGCCGTGACGTCGGCCGAAGGGTGCACATGGTTCAGGGTATCCGCCCGGCAAGCCAAGGCAGCCGCTGTTCCTTCCAGAGAGGGAGTAATGTTCCGCACCGTTGCGAAGCAGGGAGGTAACGGCATGGATCCTAGGGTCTGCGCCGCGTCGCTTCGCTCCTTGCTTCGCCCTAGGATGACGAAAGAAACGATTGCCGTAGCAAAAGGACCCGGCCTCCGCTTCGCTCCAGCCACCCTCTCCCCGCCGGGGAGAGGAGGGCGTTTATCCGGCGAGGCCTGCTAGATGGACTCGTTTCGCGACAAGATCGTTCCGGTGACCTCGATCCTCCTGGGCGTCGTCGTCGTCTGGTACGTCATGGCTGTCATCCTCAACGCGCCGTTCCAGCGCGATCTCGACCGCCGCGCCAATCAGACGCCGGGTATTGTGGAATTCATCGGCAAGACGCTGGTACAGCCGAAGCCGACGCTGCCGGCGCCGCATCAGGTGGCGGTGAATTTTTTCGAAAACACCTTTCTGCGTAGCATCACCTCGAACCGCAGCCTTGTCTACAATGCCTGGGTGACGTTGTCGTCGACGCTGCTCGGCTTTGCTTTCGGCACGGCGCTCGGCATCGTCATCGCCGTCGGCATCGTGCATGTGGCGACGCTCGACCGCAGTCTGATGCCGTGGATCATCGCCTCGCAGACCATTCCGATCCTGGCGGTGGCGCCGATGATCATCGTCGTGCTGGCGGCGGTCGGCATCACCGGGCTTATCCCGAAGGCGCTGATCTCGACCTATCTGTCGTTCTTCCCGGTGGCGGTCGGCATGGTGAAGGGACTGCGCTCGCCCGAGCTCACCCATCTCGACCTGATGCACACCTATAATGCCAGTGCCTCGCAGACCTTCTGGAAATTGCGGGTGCCGGCTTCGGTGCCGTTCCTGTTCACCTCGATGAAGGTGGCGGTGGCTGCCAGCCTGGTCGGCGCCATCGTCGGCGAGTTGCCGACCGGCGCCGTCGCCGGCATCGGTGCCAAATTGCTCGCCGGCGCCTACTACAGCCAGACCATCGACATCTGGTCGGCTCTGGTTGCCGGGTCGGTGGTCGCGGCGCTGCTGGTGATGGTCGTCGGCATCGCCGGGCGCCTTGTCGACCGCGCCATGGGCGGGAGGCCGGCATGAGCTCCATCCTGAGCCTTTCCTCAATCACGCCTCGATCCTGGCAGGGGTATGCCGCGCTTGTCCTGCTTGCCGGCGCGCTGCTCCTTTGGCCGCTCGTCAGTGCTACGCCCGGTTACGGCATGGCGACTACGGTTTTGATTTTCATTTTGCTGCTCGTGGCAATCGAGGCCGACAACTTTCCACCGATGATCGGGGTGGTGTTGCTGTTCCTTGGCGCGCATGGCGCAGCGTGGATGCTGCTCGCCGGCATAACCGGCAATGAGGGCAGCGCTCGCGCACCCTTCTATCTGCTGCTCGTCGCGGCGTGGTTTTTGGCCTGGCGCTGCGTAACGGTCTTGTCGTCGTTTCGCCCGACATCGCGCTGGGCGTCAACCGCCCTGCGCCTGATCATTCCGGCCATCTTCGGCGCCTGGATCCTGATCATCTGGGAGGCGGTGACGCGTGGTGCCGGCATTCCCTTCATCCTGTTGCCGCCGCCAAGCGCCATCGGTGCACGCATCGTCGGCTCGCTGCCGGTGCTGGGGGCCGATGTCAGGCAGACCATCTTCAAGGCGGTCATCTTCGGCTATGTGGTGGGGAGCAGCGCCGGCTTCCTCGTTGCCATCGCCGCCGACCGCGTGCCGTTCCTGCGGCGCGGGCTTTTGCCGATCGGCAATATGGTGTCGGCGCTGCCGATCATCGGCGTCGCGCCGATCATGGTCATGTGGTTCGGCTTCGACTGGCAGTCGAAGGCAGCGGTGGTCATCATCATGACCTTCTTCCCGATGCTGGTGAACACCGTCGCCGGGCTTGCCGCCTCCGGCCATATGGAGCGCGACCTGATGCGCACCTATGCCTCGAGCTATTGGCAGACGCTGTTCAAGCTGCGGCTGCCGGCGGCGGCACCCTTCATCTTCAATGCGTTGAAGATCAATTCGACGCTGGCGCTGATCGGCGCCATCGTCGCCGAGTTCTTCGGCACGCCGGTGGTCGGCATGGGATTCCGCATTTCGACGGAAGTCGGGCGGATGAACATCGACATGGTGTGGGCGGAAATCGCAGTTGCAGCACTTGCGGGTTCGGTCTTTTATGGCGTGGTCGCTCTTTTCGAGAGAGCAGTCACGTTTTGGCATCCCTCTGTCCGTGGTGGATAGGGGCGGTGGGTTTAGGGCGCTAACTTCAGAGGGTAAAAACATGAAAAGACTTGTTGTTTCGATGCTGGCCGGCGCGATGTCGCTTGCCGCGTTCCAGGCAATGGCCGCGGACAAGGTGACGCTGCAGCTGAAATGGGTCACCCAGGCACAGTTCGCCGGCTATTATGTCGCCAAAGCCAAGGGCTTCTATGACGCCGAGGGCCTCGACGTCGACATCAAGCCCGGCGGACCGGACATTGCACCGGAGCAGGTTATTGCCGGCGGCGGCGCCGACGTCATCGTCGACTGGATGGGCGGTGCGCTGGCTGCGCGCGAGAAGGGCGTGCCGCTGGTCAACATCGCCCAGCCGTTCAAGAAGGCCGGCATGGAGCTGGTCTGCCCGAAGGACGGTCCGATCAAGACGGAAGCCGACTTCAAGGGCCACACGCTCGGCGTCTGGTTCTTCGGCAACGAGTATCCGTTCTATGCCTGGATGAACAAGCTTGGCCTCAAGACCGATGGCGGGCCGGACGGCGTCACCGTGCTCAAGCAGAGCTTTGACGTGCAGCCGCTGATCCAGAAGCAGGCGGATTGCATTTCGGTCATGACCTATAACGAGTACTGGCAGCTCATCGACGCCGGCTACAAGCCGGAAGAGCTGACCGTCTTCAACTATTCCGCCATGGGCAACGATCTGCTCGAAGACGGGCTCTATGCCCTGGAGGACAAGCTCAAGGATCCGGCCTTCGAGGACAAGATGGTGCGTTTCGTGCGCGCTTCGATGAAGGGCTGGAAATACGCCGTCGACAATTCCGACGAAGCGGCCGGCATCGTCATGGACAATGGCGGCCAGGACGAGAATCACCAGAAGCGCATGATGGGCGAAGTCGCCAAGCTGATCGACAATGCCGACGGCAAGCTCGATCCGGCGACCTACGAGCGCACCGCCAAGGCGCTGCTCGACCAGAAGATCATCAGCAAGGAGCCTACCGGCGCCTACACGACGGCGATCACCGACAAGGCCATCAAATAGGGGCTATCAGGCAAGCTCTGTTGGAAGACGAAAAGGGGCGGGCGACCGCCCCTTTTTAGTGGGATGTAAAATGAACGTTACCGGCGGAAACATCCGCTCGCAAAATCGTTGTGCCGGTGCATCCGCCTCAAGGGTGTCACAACGGAGGTTTCCATGCGCATCCAGTCCTTCACGCCGATGCTTTCGGCGCTGGCCATTTCTGCAGCCATCTTCTCTGCTTCACCGGCCTTGGCCGAAACCATAAAGATGGCGGCGACGCTCGATGGTGCTCAGCAGAACCCGCCCGTCACAACGAAGGGCAAGGGCACCGCCACGCTCAGGTTCAACACCGCCACCAAGAAACTCAGCTGGACCGTGAGATATTCCGGCCTCAGCGGGCCGGCGAAGGCCGCACACATTCACGGCCCGGCGGCAAAGGGTCAAAACGCCGATCCAGTGGTGCCGTTCGAAGGCAAGCTGAAGAGCCCGATCAAGGGTTCGGCGACATTGACTGATGCCCAGGCCACCGATCTTGAGGCTGGCAAATATTACGTCAACATCCACACCGCGGCCCACGCGGACGGCGAGATCCGCGGCCAGATCGAGAAGGCCAAATAGGCAGATCACGACGACAAAACAGGGCAATCATCCTGTTTTGTCAGGCCTTGTCGCGAATCTGGGTCATCGTGCGGGTCGGCGTGATGGCTTCAGGGTCGAGCCTGATCTCTACGATCGACGGCTTGCCGCTGGCCCGCGCTCGCTCGAAGGCCGCGGCGAAGTCGGCGGTCTTTTCCACCGTCTCGCCATGGCCGCCATAGGCACGGGCCAAAGCAGCAAAGTCGGGATTCTTCAAGTCCGTGGCGACGACACGGCCGGGATATTCGCGCTCCTGATGCATGCGGATGGTGCCGTAGATGCCATTGTTGACGACGATGACGATGATCGGCAGCCCGTATTGCACGGCGGTGGCGAATTCCTGGCCGTTCATCAGAAAACAGCCGTCGCCGGCGAAGGCGATCACGTCGCGGTCGGGGAAAAGCTGCTTGGCGGCGACCGCCGCCGGCGTGCCGTAGCCCATCGAGCCGGATGTGGGTGCTGCCTGCGTGCCGAAACGCCGGAAGCGATGGTAGCGATGCACCCAGGTGGCGTAGTTGCCGGCGCCGTTGGTGAGGATGGCGTCGTCCGGCAGCATCGTTTCGAGATAATTCATGATCGGCCCCATCTGGACGGCGCCGGGGCCGCTCTCCGGAGGCGTCGACCAGTCGAGATAGGCGGCGTGCAGCTTCGCTGCCTCAGCCGCCCACACCGGCGTTGCGGCCGGCTTGCGTCTGGCAAAGGCTTCGACGAAAGCGGCAGGCGAGGCATTGATCGCCAGCGCCGGCCGGTAGACGCGGCCGAGTTCGCCGGCGTCGGCATGGATATGGACCAGCGTCTGGTCGGGGTAGGGACTCTTCAGCAGCGTGTAGTCGGATGACGGCATCTCGCCCATGCGGCCGCCGATCAGCAGCACAAGATCGGCCTGCTTGATGGCGGTTGCTACCTTGGGATTGATGCCGATGCCGACATCGCCGGCATAGTTCGGGTGGAGATGGTCGAACAGCATCTGGCGGCGGAAGGAGCAGCCGACCGGCAGCGACCAGGCTTCGGCTATCGTCCGCATCCGTGCAACGGCCTGCGCGTCCCAGCGCGTACCGCCGAGGATGACGAAGGGCCGCTTTGCCTTGTTGAGCAACACTTCCAGTGCGTCGAGCTCGACTTCGCCAGGCCGCGTCTCGACAGGGGTATAATGCCGGGCGTCCGGTGCCTCGGCGAGGCTGGTCAGCATGTCCTCGGGCAGCGAGATGACGACCGGGCCCGGGCGACCGGACGTCGCCACCGCAAAGGCGCGTGTGACGAATTCGGGTATGCGTGCGGCGTCGTCGATCTCGACCACCCATTTGGCGATATCGCCGAAGAACCTGACGTAGTCGACCTCCTGGAAGGCCTCGCGCCCCTTGGCGTGGCCGGCGACCTGGCCGATGAACAGGATGAGGGGGACTGAATCCTGCATCGCGATGTGGATGCCGGCCGAGGCATTGGTGGCGCCTGGGCCGCGGGTGACGAAGCAGATGCCGGGCCTGCCGGTCAGGCGGCCGTGGCAGTCGGCCATCATTGCGGCACCGCCCTCCTGGCGGCAGACGATTGTGCGGATCGGTGAATCATGCAGCGCGTCGAGCACCGCCAGATAGGATTCGCCAGGTACGCAATAGATACGGTCCGTTCCGTTGGCTTCGAGCGCATCGACGATGAGTTGTCCGCCGGTCTTCATTTTCCTGACCTCTCCAGTTCGGCAAGGATTTCTTGGGTGTGTTCGCCGAGACGCGGCGACGGGCGCTCATAGACCAGTGGCGTGCCGGACATGACCATCGGCGCCCGCACCGAGGGCAAGAGATTGCCATGGCCGTCATCGAGGTCGAGCCGCATGCCGCGCGCTATGGTCTGCGGGTCGGCAAACATCTGGCCGATGTCGTTGATCGGGCTGGCCGGCACTCCGGCAGTCTCAAGTCTGGCCAGCAACGGGTCGCGATCGAAGGCTTTCAGCGCCTCGATCATATGCTCGCGCAGCTTTGCCCGGTTGGCGACGCGGGCGGGATTGGTGGCGAAGTCAGGGTTCGACGCCAGCTCGTCGAGGCCGACGGCAGCGCAGAACTTTGCGAACTGGCCGTCATTGCCGACCGCCAGGATGATGTGGCCATTTTTCACCGGCACCACTTCGTAGGGCGCGATGTTCATATGCGCATTGCCCATCTGCACCGGCGACTGTCCGGAGACGAGATAGTTGAGGTTCTGGTTGCCGAGCGTCGAGATCTGGGTGTCGTAGAGCGCCATGTCGATATGCTGGCCTTCGCCGGTCTTCTCGGCATGGCGAAGCGCCGCCTGGATGGCGATGACCGAATAAAGCCCGGTGAAAACATCCGATATAGCGACGCCCGCCTTTTGCGGTTCGCGGCCGGCTTCGCCGGTGATCGACATCATGCCGGCCATGCCCTGGATGATGAAATCATAGCCGGCACGCGGCGCATACGGTCCCGACTGGCCAAAACCGGTGATCGAGCAATAGATCAGCCGCGAGTTGATTTTCCTCAGGCTGTCATAGTCGAGGCCGTATTTCTTCAGTCCGCCGACTTTGAAGTTTTCGATCAGCACGTCCGATGTCGCGACCAGCCGGCGCACCGTCTCGGCACCCTCGGGCGTCGAGAAGTCGATGGCGATGGAGCGCTTGCCGCGGTTGCAGGAATGGTAATAAGCGGCCGAAAGGTTCTCGCCGTCATGGCCGATGACGAAGGGCGGTCCCCATTTGCGGGTGTCGTCGCCGCCGTCCGGGCTCTCGACCTTGATCACGTCGGCGCCGAGGTCGGCAAGCAGCTGTCCGGCCCATGGCCCGGCGAGGATGCGTGCGAGTTCGATGACGCGGATGCCGTTGAGCGGAGGCTCAGTCATGGATCACCGTGGTTGATCGAAAGCGCAGCCTCTATCAATCCCGCGCGCCGCTGTCACGGCCCTTGCAATGGGCCAGTATCACTGTGCCCTCAGCACGCGGTCGGCCCAGGCGGCAAAATCCTCCATGATGATGTCTCGGTTGATCTCGTTCAGGCTTTCGTGGCGGGTTTTGGCGTAAACCTTTGAAACGAGATTCGAAAAACCCATCATGTGCATCCGGCCGGCAAGATGGCTGACCGCCTTGCCGCCGTCCGAGGCCGGATCTTGCTCGCCTCCGACCAGATTGACGAACAGGTCGCGCCGCACGCCGGAAAAATTGCGGTCGCTGCCGCAATGCAGCGTCATCATGACGATGTCCTGCCACATCGACACCGATGCGTCCCAGCCGCAAAGCGGGTCGGCGATGTATTTCTCGACTTCAACGGCATCGCGCGACAGCCAGTCGAACGGCGTCCGGTGATTGGGCACAGCCTTGCCCCAGGCCCGGAACGTCAGCCGGGGCAGCAGGCGCGACGGCACGTCTGAGCCAAGCCGGAACTTTTCCCAACCAAGCATGGCCAGCGCGATTTGGCCGAGCAGTCCGGCCGAGAAATTGCCGTTCCAGATCGCGGCGGCATGGATGCGCGCCGAGTGGCGGAGGACAAAGTTCAGCGCGACCGACGCGCCCAAGGAGTGACCGAAGACGATGACCGGCAGGCCCGGCTGTTCCCTGGCGATGAGATCATGGACGGCGGCGACATCGGCGATGACCTTGGCACCGCCATCCGCATCGGCGAACCTGCCAGGTGGCGCGTCGGGCGCCTTGGTGGCGCCGTGGCCACGGTGGTCGTGCGCGTAGACCTGGTAGCCGCGCTCGCCAAGGAAATCCGCGAAACGGGCATAGCGCGCCGCGTGCTCGGCCAACCCGTGATTGACCTGGACAATGGCGCGCGGTTGGCCGATGGCGTGTTTCACATAAAGGTTGAGCTCGGCGCCGGTCGGCGATCGAAGCACAAGCTGTTGGTCGAATGGCATCGCCGCGTCGTCTCCAACGCCCCGGCACGATACCGGACGCGAGTTTTGTTTGCGCCGGCACCGGTTTTGCGTCAATCCGGCGTGACCGATTTGCGCGCCGACGTTTACCGCACGCTCGCAATTCTGACATGGTGACAACGGCAGTCTGTTGCCGCAGTTTTTTCAGCCGAGGGACCCTTATGCGGACAGGTTTTGTTTTCGGATTGGCGCTTGCGGCCGTGCTGCTTGCCGGCGCGGCACGGGCCGATGTGAAGATGACCGGCTCTTTCGTCGCCGATGCCGCCTGTCCGGCAACGCAGGCGATCAAGAGCGGCAAGAATCCCGGCAATGTCTCGACCGCGGCTGGTCAGAGTTATGATCTGCTGGCCGGCAACAAGGACGCGCCCACGCACTACCTCATTCGCGTGCCGGGCGCCGATCCGGAGCGCCGCTGGGTCAAGATCAGCTGCGGTCACGTTTCGGGCGGCAGCGCGTCGACGATGCCGGCTGCACCGGCGCCTGCCGAGCCGAACAAGCCATCGGCGTCCGGAAAGCCGGAATATGTCTTCGCGCTGAGCTGGCAGCCGGCTTTCTGCGAGACCAAATCCAGCAAGGCCGAATGCCGTGCGCAGACCGCCGCCGGTTTCGATGCGACCCACTTCACCTTGCATGGGTTGTGGCCGCAGCCGAACGGAAATTTCTATTGCCAGGTCGCCGCAAGCGACAAGGCGAACGACGATCCGGCGCACTGGCGAGACTTGCCGCCGGTCACCCTTGACCCGAAAACGCGAGCGGAACTCGACCAGGTGATGCCGGGCACCGCATCCGCCCTCGAAAGGCATGAATGGATCAAGCACGGCACCTGCTACGGCAAGAGCCAGCAGGAGTATTTCGCCGACGCGTTGAACCTGATGCACGCGGTGAACGCTTCGCCGGTGCGCGATCTCTTCACCAAGAGCGTCGGCAAGCAGCTCACGTCCGATCAGATCCGCAGCACCTTCGACAGTGCCTTCGGCAAAGGCGCGGGCGACCGGGTCCGCGTGTCCTGCGTGGTCGATCCTTCGAACGGCAGGCGGCTGATCGGCGAACTGACGCTCGGCCTGACCGGCCCGATCGCTTCGAACGCTTCGCTCGGTGCCCTGCTGCTTGCCTCGGCGCCGACAGCCAAGGCTGGCTGCCCGAAGGGCGCGGTCGATGCCGTCGGGTTCCAGTAAACAGGCCGTACGCGATGCACCGGGGATGGTATGATCCCGGGGGCATCATTCATAGGGGGTGGCGATGAGTGGCATGACGGGCGGCGCGCTGGCGCGGCTGGCGTTCTGGGCCAAGGGCATGACGGCGATCCGCGACGGCCATATGGAGTGGCCGGGCTTTTCCTACACCGAAGTGGAGTGGGTGCGCATGACCACGCTCGCCAAACCCATCGGCGGCAGCACCTACCAATTGTTCACACTGGTCAACGCGGCGATCTTCATCGCCATCGCCGCGCTCGGGATCTTCTGTGTCTTCCTGCCGCTGGCGGCGCTGCTGTTCCCGGTACCGGCCGAAACCAGTGCGATCAAGTTTTCGCTGCTCCTGGCGGCATGCGCCTTCCTGATCATCGGCATCGGCCTGCCGATTTCGCTGCGTCTTTCGACCACGCTGGTGGCGCCGAAGGCAATGCGGGCCGCGCTTGTCGCCGTGCCCGGCGACCAGGCGCTTGCGGCAAAAGTGTCATGGCAGATCAACCGGATCACGCTCGTGCTCTGCGGCCTGCTGGTACCGGGCATTCTTCTGTTCATTGCCTACGACATCGAAGCCGGCCCGATTATTACCGCGTTGAAATGGCTGGCGATCGCGCTGATCGCGGTTTCGGTTGCGATCGGCGGATGGCAGCGGCGCAAACAATCCTGATTGAGCCAATCGCAGGCCTGGGTAGCGTTACGCGCCGGCGCTGCGCTCCGGCCTGGTCCATGTGTTGCGGGCGTCTGCTTCGTTGCCGCCCGGTTCGCCGACAACGCGATCGCGTCCCGTGGATTTGGCCTTGTAGAGACGCTGGTCGGCCAGCGCAAAGAGATCGGCAAGGCAACGGGTCGTCTCGCTGACCGTCGAGATGCCGGCGCTGACGGTAATGTCGAACCGGCTGGTGCTCGCGGACGTCTTGACCGCTTGCCTGACGGTTTCGCCCAGCAGCCTGGCGAGCGGCTGCGGACGCCAGCCGAGGATGGCGAATTCCTCACCGCCGATCCTGAACAATCGATCTTCGGTCCCGACAAGTTCGCCAAGCAAAATCGCCAGGGCTTTCAGCACCTTGTCTCCCTCGGCGTGGCCGAAGCGGTCGTTGATCGATTTGAAGTGGTCGACATCGATGATCAGCAGGCTGAGCGGCCTGGCGGTCCGCAGGCTGGCGGCGACGGCGGCCTCGCCATCGCTGTCGAAGCGCCCTCTGTGCAGGAGGCCGGTGAGGCCGTCGCGACCGACATGCTCGACCAGTGCCTCATAGCGCTCGCGATAGGTCAGCGTGTCGAAAATGTCGGAAAGCCCGCGCGGCGCCGGCACCTGCCGCGCCTCGAACCACCTGATATAGGCGACCACCATGGTGCTGTAGACCAGGGCCGCTGCCATCTTGGCGAACCAGCCGCCGAAGAACACCGCGACCGGCGCACCGGTGACGAAATGCAGCGCCGTGAAAAAGCCTGCCTGGTCGAAGGTGAGCACGCAGGCGACGGAGACCAGGATGCGGGTGAAAAGCGCCTTGCGCAGATATTTGCCGAGCTTTTCATAGAGCAGAATGATCAGGATGGCGTCGACGAACAGCAGCGTCGTGCCCCACACCATCAGCCAGCCCATCTCGTCGATGAAGCCGATGTCGGGAAGCTTGCCGTCGGGCAGCGGTGCGATGTCGTGCAGGCGCAGGATCAGCACGAGCCCGATCATCAGGGTATTGCCGAGCAGCAGGCCGTAGATCGGCTGGCGGACGGTTGCCGCGTCCTCCTTGATGTAGAGCAGGAGAAGCATCACCAGCTTGCCGGAAAACAGCACAGCCGAGCCCGGCGATACCATGCCGAACGGCAGCGCGACGTAGAAGACGCTGGCGAGATAGGTTTCCAGGAAATGCATGACGCCAAGGGCGCAAACAAAGACGCCGAGGCCGATGCGGCCCCTGAACCGGAAAAGCGTGACCATGATGCCGAAATAGAGAACCGCTTCGGCAAAAAGCAGGAAACTGTTCAGCACGGCCCGATCTTTCTCCCCGAAATCGCGGCTGCCAGCGATTTCCCATCCAACACTGTTTTGACGCGGAATGGTTAACCGGAGCTTTCGCCCGGGCGCCGGAACGAAATGAAGCGGCTAGGCGTTTGCGGGTGCGACCAAATCCGCCTGGAGCGGGTCATCGTTTCACGGAACCGCTGAACCGCTCCATCTTTTTTGTTTTGACGCAATTCCGGACGGAAAACCGTTTCACGCTTTTCCTGGAATTGCTTTAGGGCCAAAACTGTTTGCCGTTCGCGGCCGCATCGCTTACATAGCCCCCAACTTCCATTCAATCCGACATCAGTCGACTTTTCAGGGAAAGCGCGCGTGGCACGCCAGTTCATCTATCACATGGCCGGCCTCAACAAGGCCTACGGCACCAAGAAGGTGCTCGAGAACATCCATCTGTCCTTCTACCCGGACGCCAAGATCGGCATCCTCGGTCCCAACGGCGCCGGCAAGTCGACGATCCTCAAGATCATGGCCGGCATCGACAAGGAGTGGAGCGGCGAGGCCTGGCTGGCCGAGGGTGCTACCGTCGGTTACCTGGCGCAGGAGCCGGCGCTCGATCCGAACAAGAACGTGTTCGAAAACGTCATGGAAGGCGTCGCCGCCAAGACCGCCATCATCGAGCGCTACAACGAATTGATGATGAACTATTCCGACGAGACGGCGGACGAGTCGGCCAAGCTGCAGGACGAGATGGACCGGCTCAACCTCTGGGATCTCGAACAGCAGGTCGAGATGGCGATGGAGGCACTCGGCTGCCCGCCCAAGGAGGCCGATGTCACCAAGCTGTCGGGCGGCGAACGCCGTCGCGTCGCGCTTTGCCAGCTCTTGCTGCGCCAGCCCGATTTGCTGCTGCTCGATGAGCCGACCAACCATCTCGACGCCGAGACGACGGCGTGGCTGGAAAAGCATCTGCGGGCCTATCCGGGCGCGGTGATGATCATCACCCACGATCGCTACTTCCTCGACAACGTCACCGGCTGGATCCTCGAGCTCGATCGCGGCCGCGGTATCCCCTACGAAGGCAACTACACCAAATATCTCGAAGCCAAGGCCAAGCGGCTCAAGCAGGAAGGCCGCGAGGACGATGCGCGCCAGCGGGCGATCGGCCGCGAGCGCGAGTGGATCCAGTCCAGCCCGAAAGCCCGGCAGACCAAGTCGAAAGCCCGTATCCAGGCCTTCCAGGATCTGCTGGATGCAGCCGACAAGCGGCGTCCGAGCGACACCCAGATCGTCATTCCGCATGGCGAGCGGCTCGGCAATGTGGTGATCGAGGTCGAGGGCCTGTCGAAGGGCTTTGGCGACACGCTTTTGATCGACGATCTCGAATTCAAGCTGCCGCCGGGCGGCATCGTCGGCGTCATCGGCCCGAACGGCGCCGGCAAGACGACGCTGTTCCGCATGATCACCGGCCAGGAAAAGCCCGATGCCGGCACCATCCGCGTCGGCGAGACGGTCAAGCTCGGTTATGTCGACCAGAGCCGCGACGCGCTCGACCCGACCAAGACGGTCTGGGAAGAGATCTCGGGCGGCGCCGAAGTGGTCAAGCTCGGCAAGTTCGAAGCCAACACCCGCGCCTATTGCGCGTCGTTCAATTTCCGCGGCGGCGACCAGCAGCAGAAGGTCGGCAACCTGTCCGGCGGCCAGCGCAACCGCGTGCATCTGGCCAAGATGCTGAAGACCGGCGGCAATGTGCTGCTGCTCGACGAACCGACCAACGATCTCGATACCGAAACGCTGGCTGCACTTGAAGACGCGCTCGAGAGCTTCGCCGGCTGCGCCGTCATCATCTCGCACGATCGCATGTTCCTCGATCGCCTGGCGACGCACATCCTCGCCTTCGAGGGCGACAGCCACGTCGAATGGTTCGAAGGCAATTTCGAGGACTACGAGCAGGACAAGATCCGCCGGCTTGGGCCTGAGGCGGTCAATCCGCACAGGATGACGTATAAGCGGCTGACGCGGTAAGACATTTACAGGGCGGCGAATTCTCAAATGATCTGAGGAACCAAGATGGCCGACTGGTCCGCCGCCCTCTACCTGAAGTTCGAGGACGAGCGCACCCGCCCCGCGCGCGATCTCGTTGCGCAGGTGCCGGTGCCGGAACCGCGCCGGGTGGTCGACATTGGCTGCGGGCCGGGCAATTCGACCGAATTGCTGGTCGAGCGCTGGCCGCAGGCGCAGATCAGCGGCTTCGATACCTCCCTCGACATGATCGAGAAGGCGAAGGCGCGCCTGCCCGGCGTCACCCTTGCGCTGGGGGATGCGGCGGCGTGGCAGCCGAACGAACCGGTCGACGTGATCTTTGCCAATGCGGTGTTTCAGTGGCTGCCGGAGCATCCGGCGGTCTTCCAGCGGCTGATGGGATTTTTGGCGCCCGGCGGCGCGCTTGCCGTGCAGATGCCGGACAACATGGGCGAGCCTTCGCACCGGCTGATGCGGGAGACCGCGGCCGAGATGCCGTTCGCCGAAAAGCTCGAGCGCGCGGCCCGCGCGCCGCTGCCGCCGGTCGCGTTCTACTACGACCTTTTGTCGCCATTCTCGGATCGGCTCGATATCTGGCACACGATCTACAACCATCCGCTGGCCGATGCCGAGGCGATCGTCGAGTGGGTGAAATCGACGGGGCTGAAGCCGTTCCTCGATCCGCTCGACGAAAACGAGCGGCAGCTTTTCCTGAAGTGCTACACGGCCGGGATCAGCGAAGCCTATCCGAAAACGGCAAGCGGCAAGGTGTTGCTGCGCTTTCCCCGTCTCTTCATCGTGGCGCGGCGTTCCGCTTAGAAACTCTTAGCTACACCCAAAAACAGCCAGCAGCGGATGCTTGACCGGCTTTCGCCGTCATGCGCATCTCGCTGGGGCAGGGATAAGGCCCTTCATGGGCCATGGGGGTGGATGATGACACTGAAAAAGATGGGTTTCGGCGGCAGCGTTTGTGCGGCCGCTGTGCTTGCCTTGTCTATATCGGCGGAGGCCAAGCGAGCACGCTGCTTCACCAGCGACGACGGCTATTTCTCGTGCAGCTATCGGGCGCTGGACGATGCCGGCAGCTTTCGCATCTCGGCGCCGGGTTATCCGACCTACGTCCTGGAAATCGACGGACCGGGTTTTGCCTATGGCTATGTCAATCTCGGCCGCCGCAACGTGCCGCTGCCCGGGCAATTCGTGCGCAGCCGCGATGACGGTGCCTGCTGGAACAACCCGCAGACCAATACCAAGCTCTGCGCCTGGTAAAGACCCGTCCCAGGGACTTGATTTAAGCCGGCATAAACTGGCTAGGTGCAAAAGAGGTTGCGCCGAGCTTTTTGCGGCGTCGACATGAAGCCGCAACGCCTGCGCACGGGACGAACTGGAAATGCATCGCGTCATCATCAGCGGCATCGGCGTTGAAATCCCCGAAGCTTCGATCACCAATGAGGAACTCGTCGCCAGCTTCAACAGCTGGGTGGACATGGAGAACGTCCGGCGCGAGGTGTCGGGCGAGCCGCTGCTGCAGAAATCGGACAGTGCCTTCATCGTCCATGCCTCGGGCGTCCAGACCCGCCATGTCATCGAACGGGAAGGCATCCTCGACCCGACCCGCATGGCGCCGCGCTTCCCGGCGCGGCCCGACGATGCGCTGTCGCTGGAGGCCGAGTTCGGCATCGCCTCGGCCGGCAAGGCGCTCGATCATGCCGGGCTGAAGCCTGGCGACATCGACCTGGTGATCTGCTCGGCCTCGCACCATCAGCGGCCCTATCCGGCGATCGCCATCGAAATGCAGCAGGCGCTGGGCACGAAAGGCGCCGGCTTCGATATGGGGCTTGGCTGCTCTTCGGCGGCGGCGGCGTTGCACATCGCGGTCAATCTGGTGCGGGCAGGGGCGCATAAACGCGTGCTGGTGACGACGCCGGAGATCATCACCGGGCATCTCAATTTTCGCGACCGGCAGACGCATTTCATCTTCGGCGACGCTTCCGTGTCGATGATCGTCGAAGGGCTTGCCCAGGGCGAGAAGCGGCCGGGCCGCTTCGAGGTGCTGGACACGCGTGCCTGGACGCAGATGTCGAACAGCATCCGCACCAATCTCGGTTACTATACCCGCGCCACCCAGGACGATCCGTACATGATCGATCTGGAAGGCAATCTGATCAAGCAGATCGGCAACAAGGTGTTCAAGGAAGTCACCGTTGCCGGCCACAAATTCATCGTCGAGTTCCTGGCCGAGCACGGGCTGACGCCGCAGGCGATCCGGCGTTTCTGGCTGCATCAGGCCAATGCGCGGATGAACGCCATGATCCTGAAACTGTCGTTCGGCCATGACGTCGACCACGACCGCGCGCCGATGGTGCTGGAGCGCCTCGGCAACACCGCCGCCGCCGGCGCCATCATCGCCCTGTCGGAGAACCATGCCGACATGAAGGCCGGCGACTACGGCCTGCTCTGCGCCTTCGGCGCCGGCTACTCGATCGGCGGCGCGCTATTGCGCATGCTTTAGATTTTTGTTTTACGCATGTCGTTGTCCCCAAAACCGCTGCACACCCTCGGTTCAAGCCCGAGGGCATGCTTTTGGGCGACATGCATCAGCTCGGCGCGAACGGCACCAGCATCGGAACGCGCCTGGCATAGTCGTCGTAAGCGCTACCCAGTTCGCCGCGCAGAAAACGCTCCTCCAGCCTTGCCTTCATGACGATGCCGACGGTGATGAGGATGGCGCCGGCAACGCCCCAGACCGTGCCTTTCGCCGCCATGGTGGCGAGGATCGCCAGAAGCAGCCCGGTATAGATCGGGTGGCGGACCAGCCGGTAAGGGCCGGTGTCGACGACGCGATGCGCGGCCTTGGCGGTGACCGTGGCCGACCACAGGCGGCCAAGATGCAGCCGCGCCCACCAGGCAAATGCCAGGCCGGCGGCAATCAGCGCCACGCAGATCCACGCTTCGGCAAGGTTTGGCAGCCAGAGTCTCAGCCGGCCGGCATAACCGTGCGCCGGGATGAGGAGAAGGATCGTGCCGAGCACCATGACTGCGCGGGATGGAAGCTCCACCCCGAAGCCGGCGCGTTTTTCGGCCCGGTCGGCCCAGAAGGCGGCCGCGGCCCATGAAACTACCCAGAGCAGCCACAGCAGCGCGATTGCCGATGCGGGATGCATGATAAACCTCCGCAGCCTTGACCTGATCGATATTATCAACCGATACAGCGCGGCAGCAATGCGGCACGCTTTTGCATGAGGCTGATTCAACCAGAACGCTGGTGGTGCCGACCCGTATCAGCCGTCTTGATTGGAGCATCAACGCTTTCGACTGGACCCTATGAATCGACTTCGGCTAACTGCATCCGGTAGCTAGGAATGAAACCAATGCCGGATATGTTTCCCGCAACCGAAACTCCGGTCGAGATCGTCCCGTCGCGAAAACTCGCCGCCAGGGTGGCGGCGCTCTGTCTCGCATCATTCGATCGTTTTGAGACACGAGCGGTGGATACGCTGCAACTCGGTTTCGACGGCATCGACGGCGATTTCCATGCCGGCACGACGCGGCGCTCCGGCGGGCGGGAACCCTGGTATCCGCGCGGCACCGAGATGCGCAACGAACGGCAATTGTCGATCGTGGCGGCGGACGAGCTGGCGATCGTCGCCGAACGGATGGGCATCGCCGAGATCAAGCCGGAATGGATCGGCGCCAATCTCCTGATCGAAGGCCTGCCGCGCCTCTCGATGCTGCCGTCCGGCACGTTGCTGTTCTTCAAAGGCGGCGCGACCGTCAAGGTCGATGCGCAGAACGGGCCTTGCCGCTTCGCCGGGCGATCGGTCGCCGAGAATGCCGGGATGGCCGACCATGAGGCCGGCGCGCTGCTGTTCCCGAAGTCGGCGAAGCGCTTGCGTGGGCTCGTCGCCTGGGTCGAGAAGCCCGGCACGATCGCGGCCGGCGAGGAGATTTCGGTGCGCGTGCCCGAGCAGTGGATTTACCGGGCCTAGTTGTTTTCCAGGCAAGGCGGCATTGCCAGTCAAAGCCGCGTTCCTTCGCGCCCCGCTATCCTGCAGGGCAGGGAGGCACTGTCCCTCGACCTCTGAGAACCTGGGTTCCTCGCCCACCGCGAAGCGGGGGGAGAGGTGGCCGCGAAGCGGCCGGAGAGGGGCCTTCGTAGAGCGCGGTTCCCCCTCTCCGTCTCGGCTTCGCCGAGCCACCTCTCCCCCACTTTCGTGGGG
>NZ_JAMYVK010000043.1:0-61720 GCF_040323975.1 Mesorhizobium sp. M0019
GCCATGGAAGAGAAGCTGCGCTTCGCCATCCGTGAAGGCGGCCGCACCGTCGGTGCCGGCATCGTCGTCACCATCAAAGAGTAATCGCCGGCGCTGCCGGTTGAGATCGGATGCAAAGGGGCGGTCTTCGGGCCGCCCTTTTTGATTCTGATATTCTGGCAATGGATTAACCGCATTGCTTCAAATCCTGTTGCAAGCGCCTCTGCCATAACTAGTATAGGTTGCATCGAGGGGGCTGCCCGAATGGTTCCATGGCGCCGTTTGCATAGTCAGGCATGGTGGTCGCTAGGGCTGATCTGCCTGGTGTCGTTGCTTGCCATGGGCCACGCTGCCTTCGCAGCGGATGCAAAGAAATCCACGCCGGAAAAATCCACGCCGGATTTCGGCCCGACGATGCGGTTCGTCGTCGTCCGCAGCAGCGCGCCGGGCTGCGAGCCGACCTGTCCGGAATGGATATCGGCGGAAGGCTCGATTGAAGCCGGCACGCCGGCCCTTTTCAAACGCACGTTTAAGGCGCTTGGCGGCCGAAAGTTGCCGATCGTCGTCGATTCCCCCGGCGGCAATGTCGAAGCTGCGCTGACACTTGGCCGCCTGATCCGCAAGAACAAGCTCGATATCGCCGTCGGTAAAACCGGCTTCGTCGGCTGTCTGCCAGATATGAAGAACTGCAAGGAAAACGACGGCAAGGGCGCCCGTTATTTCGGCGAAGCCTATGCCAACGGCGCCATCTGTAATTCCGCTTGTCCGTTGATGTTTTCCGGTGGCATCCGGCGCGTGGTCGGGGAATGGGCCTTTCTCGGCGTCCATCAGATCACCACCACCTATATCCGGACGAAATTGCTGTACCGCACCACCTACCGCATGGTGAAAGGCAAGAAGAAGATACTCAGCACCAGGGTCGTCAGCCGGAAGAACGCCGGCAGCTACAAGACCTACGAAATGAACAAACCGCTGGAGCGGAAGCTGGCGGCCTATCTGAAGGAGATGGGCGTCGGCCTGGGCGTGCTCGAGACCATGAAAAGCACGCCGGCCAGCAGCATCCAGCAACTGGTTCCCTACGACATGCTGCAAATGAATCTCGTCACCAGCCTGGATGCCGTCGACTTGCTGATCGCGCCAACGCTATGCCGATCCAATCCGTTGCCGGCGAGTTGCAGGGAAGTGCCGGCGAATATCGCGAAGCCGACCGGCGAAATGGTGGCGAGCGCCGAGCCTGCACCTTCAGGGCTCGAAACCCAGCCGGCGAAGGAGCTCGCTGACATGCGCTTCGTCCTGGTCCGCGGCAGCAACCCGCTCTGCAATCCCAACTGCCCGGAATGGATCTCGGCCGAAGGCGCAATTACCGCTGACACGCCCGAAAAATTGCGCCAACTGCTTGACAGCGTCGGCGACCGGCGCCTGCCCATCGTTATCAACTCGCCGGGTGGTGATGTGCTCGGTGCTTTGGCGGCCGGAAGGCTGATCCGCGAACGCAAGCTCGACGTCGCTGTGGCGCGGACGGATTTCATTGGCTGCGAGCCGCGGCAGGCCGACTGCACGGCCGAAGACGGCGTCTACAACGGGCTGACGGTCGATGCCGGCGGCGGTTGCGGCTCGGCCTGTCCGATCATGCTCGCCGGCGGTGTCAAACGCCTGGTCGGCCCGCGTGCGCAGTTGAGCGTGCATTCGGTAGGGCAGGAGCAAAAGGTCAAGGCCTATCTCGAGGACATGGCCATCGGCCCCGGTCTGTTTACCGCAATTCAGCTGTATTCAGTCGAACGGCAGCTCGAACTCGACAGGATGCTGAAATACGGGCTGATAACCGGGCATCAATCGGCAGACGAATTGACAGGCCCCGGCATCTGCAGATCGGAGCCACGGCCGGAAAACTGCCGCGAAGCCTCGGGCGCCAAGGCTCAGGCCAGCACGCCGGTCAAATCGTAACGCGGGCATTGCGGCCGACTGCCCATCGAGGCAGGTTGAGCGGCGCTCGATGTTTCCGCTATCGTCCAGCGCGGTTGAAGACCAGCATGGGAGGGATCGCGAATGAGCCAGGATGTCCCGACATTGTTTGAATGGGCTGGTGGCTCCGAAGCGCTGAACCGCCTGACCCAAGCCTTCTACGACAACGTCTCTCGGGACCCCATCGTCGGGCCGGTGTTCAAGCATATGTCGCCGGATCATCCCGCTCACGTCGCGGCTTTCATCGGCGAAGTTTTTGGTGGACCGAAAACCTACAGCGAAAAGCACGGCGGCCATCGCGAGATGGTGATGCATCATCTTGGCAAGCATCTGACCGAGGAGCAGCGCCGGCGCTGGATCAATCTTCTCGCCGACGCCGCCGACGAGATCGGGTTGCCTGACGATCCCGAATTCCGCTCGGCTTTCATGGCCTATGTCGAATGGGGATCGCGGCTGGCCAAGATGAACTCCAACAAGGGCCCGACCTGCGATCCCGAGACCGAACCAATGCCGGCCTGGGGTTGGGGGGTGCCAGGCGGCCCCTACAAGCCGCCTTCGGGAGACTGACCGGGCACGATTCGGTCGAAAACCCTGCCGGCCAGGAAAACGGGTGGCTATGGAGGTTTCGGTCCTCCAGGCTAACGGTTTGAAGTCGCCGTCGACTGGCGGGCCACACTGAGAACCGGAGGCTTGTGATGAGATCGGAAGGCAAGAAAAATTCAGACAGCGCCTTTGACAGCGGTCGCGGAACTCGAAACCCGTTCGGTGTGATGGATGTCCCCAGTCCCGACGACGAGGAGGTGTCGGCGTTCGCCGCCGGCGTAAAACTGGAAGGGCTTTCAAGCGATCAGAACGCCGAAGCCTGGGGCATCGAAGGCGATTGCGACGACGCGATCGGAGGAAGCTGGTCCAGCCGATGGAGTGGCGGCGCCGATCCCACGATCCCGGGCGATACCGAGGATAAATGGAAGTCCGGCCGGGGCGAGGTGAAAACGGCGGGAGAGAGGGTCTTCCTCCTGTTCGATTGGCATCATGGCGTGCGCAAAGGGCTGATCGATGCGCGGCGCGAGGGTGCGAAAGGGCTGGTTGGAAAATATATCAATCTGACCGACCCGAAAATCGTGCGTCCCTGGGTCGGCTTGATCGTCAGCAATCAACGGATCGACGGGAAATGGCCGGGAGGACGCCTGGACTTTCGAAGATGAAGGCCGGGTAGCGCACGTCGCTCTTTACAGAGCGCGCGGAAGCTTTTAGGAAGCGCCTGCTGCGCCGACATGCGCATACGGGCATAGCTCAGTTGGTAGAGCGGCGGTCTCCAAAACCGCAGGTCGTAGGTTCGAGCCCTGCTGCCCGTGCCATTTCCTCATGGAAATCAGGCACTTATAAATCGCCTTGCTTGGCGAGGACGCCGAAAGTAGCCTTACACATCTCTTTCACAAACTTGCACGCGCGCAGGGAGTGTCTGGCGATGGCGGAAAAGCACACGATTCTGGAAGGGAAAGTTCACGTCTATCGGCGCAACGACAGCCCGATTTGGCATTGTTCGACGTTCCTCAAAGGCAAAAACTGGCGGGTCAGCACCAAGGAAGAAAGCCTGGCAAGGGCCAAGGACTGGGCCGAGGACTGGTACTTCGGCCTGAAGGACAAAGGCCGGCGCGGCGAACTGTTAGCCGAAAAGACCTTCAAGGATGCCGCCGACCAGTTCATCACGGAATACGAGGTGCTGACAAACGGGGAGCGAAACGCCCGTTGGGTCAAGGACCACTATCGACGGGTTCGCACCTATCTGGTGCCGTACTTTGGCAAGATGGGGCTTTCGACCATCAACGCGGGCACGGTGCAGGAGTACCGTATTTCCCGGCTGACGCCGGAGGAGGGTAAGAAGCTCCCCTCACGCAGTACGCTGCACCACGAAACCGTGACCTTGCGCCTGGTCCTGAAAGCGGCCGTCCGGCATCGATGGCTGACGCATCTGCCGGACATCTCCCAGCCTTACAAGAAGTCGGCGAAGGTCGTCCACCGCGCCTGGTTTACGCCAGAGGAATACAAACAGCTGTACCAAGCGACGCGGGCCCACGCGCAGGAGAGGCGGGACGCCAGCCACAAAGCCAAGAAGGGCGAGAAGGCCCACCGGGTCTGGCTGGCCGAGCAGCTCCACGACAAGATCCTTTTCCTGACCAATACGGGCCTCCGGCCGGACGAAGCCACCTGGCTCGAATATCGGGACGTCGAGGTCGTCAAGGACGAGGCGAGCGGCCAAAAGATCCTGGAAATCCAGGTGCGCGGCAAGCGCGGGGTAGGGTACTGCAAAAGTACGTCCGGTGCTGTTTTTCCCTTCCAGCGAATGGTGGCCCGCAACAAGCCGAAGCCCACCGACCGGGTCTTTCCGGTCGACCACAAGAAGCAGTTCAACGGCATCCTCGATAAGCTCGGCCTCAAATCCGACCGCGAGGGCAATCGGCGGACGCTGTACTCGCTCCGCCACAGCTACATCAGTTTCCGATTGCTTGAGGGCGCCGACATCTACCAGATCGCCAAGAACTGCCGGACAAGCGTCGAGATGATCGAGAAGCACTATGCCGTGCACCTCAAAAACCGCCTCGATGCGGCGGCCATCAACGTGCGCAAGCCCAAGCCTGCGCAGCGGGCCAAGCCCGAGACGGTGGAGCAGATTGAGAGTTGAGGTGCCTCCTTTGACCGGGCAGGCTTGAAAGTTTTCCGGGAGCTTATAGCAATGCGTACAGCGCACTTACGCATCGCCCAATGTGTACGCATTGAGCCAGAGAAGCGATGCGTTGCTCGGTTTTCTGACCGGGCGCGGGGGGCGGCCCGGAGAAAACCGGCAAGTGCGCCAGGGGCAAGCCCCTTGGAACCCCGCTCAGCATCGAGAACCGCGTTTCACCTTGACTGTGCGCCGGGGCCCGACAAAGTGCGGATGGACGGGTGACCCATGGCAATCTTTCATCTGCACGTCAAAAACATCAGCCGCGGTGACGGCCGTTCGGTTGTCGCTGCCGCCGCCTATCGGGCCGGCGAAACGCTGCCGAACGATGCGGAAGAACGCGAGAGCGCGTTTGGTGGCCGGCGCGACGTTGTTCACGCCGAGATCCGCATGCCGGCTGGGGCTCCCGTGTGGATGGGCGAGCGTGCCAAGCTTTGGAATGCCGTCGAAGCCGCCGAGAAGCGCAAAGACGCGCGGCTCGCTAAGGAAATCGAGTTTGCGCTGCCGCGTGAACTCGCGCCGGCGATTTGGCTGGAGCTGACTGGCGCCATGGCCGACGCGTACACGCGCCAGGGTTACGTCGTCGATTTGGCGATTCACGAGGACGGTCGCAACACCAATCCGCATGCCCACCTGCTGCTGACAACGCGCCGGATCACGGCGGGCGGCTTCGCCGGAAAGCTCCGTGAAGCCGACGGGGTTCGCTTCGTCACCGACGCGCGTGCCATGTGGGCCAAGATCGCCAATGCCAGCTTTGCCAGCGCCGGCCTCGACGCCCGCATCGATTCCCGCAGCCATGCCGCGATTGGTTCGGCCCAGCGCGCGGGCCAGCACGTGGGTGCCGATCGCCAGGCGCGACGGGCACGCCGGGCGCAGATTGACGTAGAGCGTATTGCCACGGTCCGACAGGAGCTGAGAATGCCAAACCCGCTTGCCGACCTGTATCCCCACCTGTCCCTGAGACGGGACTGGCCGCCCGAAAGCCGCGAGCCGGCGTCGGACATGAGTGAGCACGAACGTGACGAATTCTGGCTCTATTGGCAGTCGCGCGATCACGAGCGAGGCGATCCGGTTGCCGAGCGCGATCGGCCTGTTCCAGGTCCCGAGGGCGACCTGATACCCTCGCATGAGCTGGAGGCGGCGCAGGACAGGATGATTGCCGAGGTCGAGCAACCGGCTGACCGTTATCCGCTCCCGAACGCTCAGGAACTCACTGCGGAGAACGACAGGGCGTGGTGGGTCAATGCCGAACACCAAAGGCAACCCGAAAGCGAACCTGACGCACCTGAACGGGACCGCGAGGCCTGGTGGCGGACCCGCTGACTGGCGTCCCGGCCGGGATGTGTGGAACGCTAGTGCAGTGTATCTTTTGGAAAATGCCTGGGAGGCAGCGCCTCTGCGAGCGTGATGCGGCGCACGCGGGTTGCGGTAGCGCTGGGTGGCAACCCTTCCCGATAGGTTCCGAGCTTGCGGCGACGGTACAGCAGGCAGGCATAGTAGTGTCGTTTCACCAGGTGAAACCACAACCATGTTGGCCAATCGCGCCAGCGGCGCCGCTTTGCTAAAGCAAGTTCGTAGTCTAACCTTCTGATCCAATAGGGCCGCATAGGAAAAATAGGACACTATTCCTACGGTCTGTCAAAGGATATCGCGATGGCGAAGGATTTTTCGATCGACCCGGAAGCAGACATGCAGAAACTGACCACGCGGATGGTTCAGCTCAACCGCCAGTTTGCCGATCTCTTCGGGCGCTGCTTTGAGCAGCCCGATGTCGCTTATGGCGAGTGGACCAAGTTCGCCTTGAACGACGCCCATTCGTACGAAATCCTGAAAAACCATCTCTTCTCGCTCGGCGAGATGCCCCGGGACGAGACCCGGAAGGAGCAGGCCATCGACGCCAGCTTGCGGCTTCCGGCCTTGTTTCACGAGTATCGTGGGCTCCGCGACCAGTTGGAGGAGATGCGCGCTGTTAACCCGGCGCATTTCGATGGCATGCAACGTCAGATCCAGGCCGACGCCGATCCATGGTGGGTCAAGCGGTCACCCGGCGCAACTGCTTCCGGTGGCCATGAGGAAGAGCGGGACTTAAACCCGGAATGGCAGCGAGACCGCTAAGCCTGCAAGGATCAGGCGGCCTTTTTCCCGGGAAGCATTTTCAGGTGGGCGCCGCTGCGAAGGGCATCGGTGCGGCGTTTGAGCGTGGGGTGGGTACTGAACAAAGCCCCCATTTTGCCGCCGCGAAACATCAGGTAGCCGTATTTGTTTTCGACCCCGGTCGGCTTGGCCGGTATGCCATGGACCCGCTCAAGAGCGCCAATCATCGCCTCCGGTGAAGCAATGCTGGCACCGATGGCATCGGCCTTGAACTCACGGGCGCGCGACAGCCCCTTCACCATAAGCTCGGACCCGGCGAAAAGCGTGTGCCGGGCCGCCGTGCCCATGGCGCCTGTCACCTCCGTCACATCGCGCCCATAGCGCTTGTCTTTGGTGGCCTGCGCCACCACTGTCGTCGCGATGACCGTGCCGAAATTCGCCACGTGACCCATCATGGTCTGGAACCCTTCCGCGAATTGCATCCGTTCCACGTCGTTGTAGACCACGTGCCCGAGTTCATGGCCAATCACCGCGTCCAGCTCCTGCGGCGACAGCAGGTTCAACAGGGGCTTGCCAATCACGACCGCCGCGTCTTTGCGGGTTCCCATGGCGAAGGCGTTGGTGACATTCACCACGCCGACGGCCGGCGGCTTGATGCCAAGCGTCGCGGCATGTCCGGCGACACGCTGCGCAAGCGGGTGATCGGCCTGGAGGTACTCAACCCCGAACGAATTGCCGACCCTGGCCTTGGCCCGGGCGGTAAACCTGTTGCCGTAGACGAGGCCGGCAACCGCCAAGAGTCCGCCGATCACCCATCCCGGGCTGTCCAGCGGCATCGACACGAAGGGCACACCGAGCAGGCCGCCCATGATCAACCATTGCATGAAGACGCAGGTAAACAGCACAGTACCCGCCAGCACGAGCGGGGTGCTGACGACGGTGCGGCTTAAGGAGGTCAGGTCACGTTCCCGGGTTTCACCCGGCGCGGTCGTCAGGTGGAGC
Source organism: Mesorhizobium sp. M0019 (assembly GCF_040323975.1). NCBI lineage: Bacteria > Pseudomonadati > Pseudomonadota > Alphaproteobacteria > Hyphomicrobiales > Phyllobacteriaceae > Mesorhizobium > Mesorhizobium sp. M0019. Next base: position 7,760 of record NZ_JAMYVK010000043.1, read on the forward strand.
GTTGCGGCGGTATCCGGTTGATAGCGGATCAAGGCGGCTTTCACGACTTTGATGAGGAGCACCCCCTGCCAGACCGTAAGCCCCAGGTCGACCAGCACGAACAGGCCTGGCCAATCAAGGTGGGGCGGCAGCGGCAGAACAACGCTCGGGTAAAGCCTAAGGCCGCTGTTGATCGCGTACCAGCCGAGCCGCAGCGCCGTGGCCGTCAAATACCTGGCAGCCAGGGGCTTAACGTCGTCCAGTAAAGCACCAGAGGTCATACCGCTCCTCACGTTCTGCGATTGGCTGGTGGAATGACGCGCTCACGGCAGTCTTGCCCCAGATACCAGGGCACGAGCTTGGCCCGGATCGGGCGGACGCCCCGCGCAAAAACCAGGCCGATGCGGGTCTGGTCCGCGGCGGAGCCACTGAGCAGTTCCGTCACTTCGTCCGGCGTCAGCAGGGGACGGCCGGAATAGGCGATGCCGTGATTGACCGAGCCGGTGCCTGCGCCATTGCCGCTGAAGACCGGGCCGGTCGAGGCGCTGTTGCTGGTCCCTGCCGTGCGGTAGCCGCGCGTCTGGTCGCCGAGGAAATCCGAGATCATCGCGGCGGTGAAGTGTTCGTCGGTGCCGAAGAACGTCTTCACCGAGGTGTTGAAGAACGTCTTCCAGCCGGCGGGGTAATGTTCTTCCAGCGTGGGCACGTCCTGCAGGAAGAACCAGAGGCGGACGCCCGCGCCGGCATGGGTGCGGATGGCGTCGCGGAAGCGCGGGAACGGCCCCAGGCTCAGGAACTCATCAAGGATGAAGAGGACCGGGATGTCGGGGATGGTTTCGTTCTGGAGCATCGCGTCCAGGGCGGTGGTGAGTGTGATCTTCAGGAACGCGGCATACGCGGACATCTTGTGGAACGGCACGGTGATGTAGACGGTCGCCGGTGCATCCTTCAGCGAACGGAAATCAAATGAAGCCACCGAGGTCGCGCGGTGGAGTCCCGGGTCGTCCCAAAGGGCGAACTCGGTGTTGATCGTGTCACGGAGATTCGGAATGGATTTGCTGCGGTCCTTGCCGAGGACAATGTTGGCGGCATTCGCGATGGCATGATTGCGCGAGCCGGCCATGGTCCTGATCGCCTCGGTGAAGAGATCGAGTGGCGCGGCCGTAATGCGCCGCACCTCGGCCATGCTGCGATGCCCCGGCGGCGCGGACTCGGTGACGAACATGATGATGGCGGTCAGGATGGCGATGGCATCCTTGCGGAAGAAGTCCGGCGCGTTCGGATCCGGCGGCATGATCAGGTCGGCAAGCGCCTGGGCATCGGAAAACGAGACCACGCCGTCGAGCGGGTTGTAGGCATCGGTTTCGGGCTGGAACGGTGCAATCCGGTAAACCGGCCCGACGTTCTGCCGGCGCCAGGCCGCCGTTTGCGCGTAGAGCTCGCCCTTGGGGTCAAGCACGACGCATGAACCCTTGTAGCGGACCAGGTTGGGGATGATCGTCGTCGTCGATTTGCCGGAGCGTGTCGGCGCCACGGTGAGGAGGTGCCCTTCGCCATCCCAGTGAATCTGGCCGGCGACGGCGCCGCCGAGAGCGGGGTCCTCGAAGGCCCCGATCAAAATGGAAGAAGGGCTCTCGAATTTCGCCGTCGGGTGCAGCAGGTCGGCTTTCAGGAGATCAGAGGCTTCCGCCCAGCGCGCCGAACCATGCAGCGGCGGCGGATTGGCGATGCCCTCGTCGACGCGCCGCTGCTCCTCGCGCTGCTCGTTTTCGATCTGTTTGCGCGCCCGCCGTTGGGCGAACATGTTGGTGATGGCGCTGCCGATTTTAATCCCGGTGGACAGGCCTTCTGTCGCCCCTTTGCGGGACGATCCGAACGGCTCCATTCCCTTCAAGGGATCGAAATCCTTGAACCAATCCGGCATGCCCCAGCCCCCGCAAGACTGGACGATGTAACACTAAGAAACAGCTGGCATAAACCCCTCTGGCAGGGGCCAGATGAATTTTCAGACTATTCGCTAGCGGATTCGTGAAGAGACTACGGTAAGGGCCGGAGTGGAAAGCTGACGGGCCGGGATGCGGTGTTTCAATCACACAGCAGAACTGCTGTGCCAGAGGCCTCCGGAAGCGGAGGCAAGAAACAAAAGAGGGGGATGAACATCCCCTTGCCTCTTGAGCAGGCGAACGCCTTGTTTCCGTACTTTGACGCCTTGATTATTGTTCCTTGCAGTTGCCCTTGTTTCCGGCATTTCACCAGGAAATCTCCGGTTCAGGGTATTCCGTGACAACCGACGGGTGATCCGAGCTTTTGATGTGGGCACAGAAGAGCCGTAGCCGAATGCCCGTGTTTTCAAGACATACGTACTTTCTGATAGTCCGACCTGCGAGAAATGGCCAACGCTCGAGACCCTAGATATCGACTGCCTCCAGCAGCGCAAGACTGCTCTGGGGACACGGATGGGGGCTAGACTCGCCTCCCGTTGTTTAGATCAACCATGTGTGCTCTGGCGTCACCCGTTTCATGCTAAGCGGCGACAGCGACCAACTTATCCACCGGGCAATTCCTCGCATTCTGGGAAAAACATTGAAAGTGTTGCGAAAAAACACCACTTTTCTTATCCAAAATATGCATTAAATAGGCTGCGGATTTGTATTCGGGTAGTAGTTTACGGGCTGGGAATTATGTCCTATCATCGGATTGAGCGAATGTCGAGCTCGTCACTGCGTCATGGCAGGACGAGCAATCGTCTTGCCCATTGATCGAATGAAGGAATAGATTAGTGGCAACACAACCTGGCACCATCGAAAAATCCGTTTCCCCTCAGAATAAGAGCAAGAACAAGCAGACGTTGTCGTTTGATGACACGTTGAAGCGGCTTGATGTGGAACTTCCAACCACCAAACTGTCGACGCATGAAAAGATTTCGCTGCGTCAAACGCTTTTCCGGCTACACAAATGATTAGACTTTGATATGTTCCGCGCCCCTTGAGGGGTGCGGAGCATATGAAAACTCGATACGAATTTTTCCGACGGCTGCTCGACTACTCGTTTTTTGAAAGCGAGTTTCAAAGAACTCTGGAAAACATCCGAGAAAATACTGGGCTCCGCCTTATCGTTGGGCCTGAGCTTGGTTACGTCCATTCGATTTGGACAGAGCTTTTGCAAAGGAAGCGCTACCTCGTCAGCGAGCCGATGCATCGAATTACCAGTCAAGAGTTCTTAGGGGAACTCTGTCACCTCCTTTCGAAGTTTGACACGGTGATTGTGCAAGGCAGCTCAATCAATGTAGCGATGGAAACGCAGAGAATCGATAAAGGTCTGACTGAATTTATCGTTTCGTTCAGCCACGAATACGTGGCGGTTGATATATGCGCCTACCTTTATCGAGCCATTATGCAGTTTGAGACCAAGGCCTACTCCGCAACGAAAATCGAACATGTCCAAGTGCTCTGCAGAGAAATGAAAAAAGAGCCGGGACGAGGCAAATTTTTTGTTAGGGCTCTGAAATATCCAATATTTTCAGACCAGTTATAGCTATCCGTTCTATCTTGTCAGGGCGATTTAACGTCAACCGCTCAATGCAGCGCGTCGGGCCGACGTGTTGCGTGAGTTAGTGCACGACTGCGGCGAACACCGCCAAAGCCGTGCGCCTGCACTGCCGCCCACTGCCTCCTGAACCGAAGCCAAAACAAAAGACGGGGATGAACATCCCTTTGCCTCTTCAGGCGTACGCCTCATTTGCTAGTTTTCATAACTGCCTCGCCTCCAGCGTTCACCAGGAAATCTCAAGTTCCGGGTATTCCGCCACGATGGACGGGCGGAAATCATCCTGTTCGAGACGGGTCGGACGCCAGACGTATTCGAACTGCTCGGAATCGAGCCATTTCTCAAGCGCCTTGGCGGCCTCCGTATCAGAAAGGTCGAATGGAAACTCCTGCACCACACGGTAGCGGCGATGGCCTTGGAAGGCGGCCTCATCGATGGCGGCCGCGATCGTCGCGGGCTTGAAGAGCCTTTCAGCGTATTTCGTCCTCGTATTGGTGGCCATGAGGACATTGCCTTCCGCGCGTTTCATCAGAAGGCACTCCCGAGGTAAGTGTCGGTGATTTTCAGGCGGCCGTGGCCCAGCTCGGCGGAAATCCGGTGGCGCGCCGCGCGGTCGGCGGCACGTTCGTTTCCGCTCATGTCGACCCAGCGCTTGCCGCCTGCCAACGGGCAGGACTGGCCGGTCAGTACCGCATAGCGTTGCTGGGCGTAGGCATGGCGGAATCCGTGGGTGTTGCGCAGCCCTGCCTTGAGCGTCTGGTACTCGAACCGCTTGAGGTGTTCGACATAGGTCATCTGCGCGGGGATCAGGGATCCGCCGCCGGGGACAAGGCGCATGATATGTTCAAGGACCTGCCGCTGTTCCAGCGTGGTGACGGGCACGGTCCGCGCCCGGCCCCCTTTCGTCCAGCTCGCCTGCAAGGCGATCTGGTCGGCGCGGATGGCCGCCTGTGGCTGGAACTTCATGGCTTCCTCGCGCCTGAGGCCAAACGCCACCTGGAGGAGAACCGAGGCCTTGATATAGGGGCATTCGATGGTGCCGAGCTTGGCATGGTCGAGGGTTTGCGCACGGTTGCGCGTGACCTCGCCACGTTCGGCGACGCCGTACGCGGCATTGTCGCGGTTGACGACGTTGACCTTGTTGACCTTCTCCGCCCACCAGCGAAGCCAGGTGAGGCGGTTGCGGATACTGGCATCCGAGGTGTCGGTATCAAGCCATCGTTCGACAAGCGCGTCGACATGCTTGGGTTTGAGGGAGGTCGCGGACGGCAACTTGTAGCCGAGGTCCACGAGGTCGTTGGCCATTGCGGACAGGCCGCGCCGGCGGTTGTTTTGAGTGCCATAAGAGCCATCCCGGTTGCGTTGGCACAGTCGCACCAGATCCATGGTCAGATCGTCCATCATGCTCGCTTTTTGTTTTTGGCTGAGTGTTGATGGCCGATGCACGTCCGTAGAGCGTGACACCCCGCGAAGGTCATTCGCGGCAGGGCCGGAATGCGTAGTTTTCCTTACGGTATGAGCCTCCCGAGCCAGCCGGGCGGCTGGCCGATATGGTTTGCCCTGTTGGGCATCCGGTTACCGAGAGGTCGAAACCGGAGGTGTGGCCGCCGCGGCGGCGCACGTATGCGATAAGCAGTCATTCTGCTCTCCTTTGGTTGGGGAAAAGGTCGGGTGAGATGGATCAGGCAGTTTTTTGCCCGCCGGGATAGTGGAGGCTGTCGCCTGCTATTGGCCAGCACATTGCACCGGAAATGATCAGCGAAGCGCGGCGTCATTTGCGAGTCATGTGGTGGCGTTTGCACGAACCCGGCATCTACTGTGGGTTTGGGGGCGGTCTGTCACTCCCCAATACATTGGCGAGTGACAGACCGCCGGCCGCCGGCATCGTCGGACATTCCATGCCCGACCATGCTCGTCACGCTTCTCCGTGTTCCTGGCCAACCGCATTGGCCCGGTACCCGGATTGCGTTCGGCGCGGCAAGCGGGGCCCCTGTGGGCCGGGCTTGGCGGGTCGGTGGCGACCGCCTGCGCAGTCTGTGCATACGGGAGCCAGGACTGCGGCCCGTCCGGCAGGCCTCCAGCCTCCGCCGCCGCAGCGTGATCGTGTTGTCGAATTTGGCTCGTCACGTCCGATGTCGTGCGATTGGCCATGGCGTTTCCGTCGATGGTCTGCCCGGAGCTGATGACTGTTCTCTTTTAGCCGGCGCGGCCGTCTTGTCCCGTTCCTGCCCGCTCCTTCGCTGCGCTCCCGTGTTGGGGACAAGCCAGCCCTTTACGCCGTCTCCTTTGGAACCGTCCTCCGGGACAGAAACCATCAACCAAAGGAAAAGACCATGACCATCAAACGCAACACCGAAGCGAAGTCCGAGCCCAAGATGCCGATCTATCACGCCTACACCGTGCGGGACGGCAAGGAAGGCCAGAAGGGCTTCTGGACCCGCATCGGCTCCTTCTTCGCCCACGACGACGGCGAAGGCGGCACGCTCCTCCTCGACGCCCTGCCGCTCGACGGACGCATCGTCCTTCGCGCTCCCAGAGTCGAAGACGACGAGTAGGAGGCCGCCATGCAGCTCTTGACCCAAGACCTGCGGGCGAAGCTGCTGGCGAATGGTCGCCAGCAGCTTCCTCTCCGCGGCACCGACGGCGAAATCGACTTCATGCCCGTCGTCAAACTGTTCACGCCGGATGCCGGCGCGACCTGGCTCCTCACCGAGATCGATCCGGAAGACCCGGATATCGCCTTCGGTCTTTGTGACCTCGGGCTCGGTTGTCCCGAACTCGGCAGCGTCAGCCTGACCGAACTCGCGTCAGTGCGAGGGCGCCTTGGATTGCCGGTCGAACGTGACCTGCATTTCCGGGCGGACAAGCCTCTGTCGGCTTATGCGAGTGAGGCTCAGCGCCTCGGCCACATCCGAGCATGAGGCCTTCATAAGAAAGAACGCCACCTCCGGGTGGCGTTCAATCTTGTTGACAGTGCCTTGAAGTACCTGAGGCCGACTAGCCAAAGCCTGTCACCATCGTAGAATCGGCTTGCGTACGAGGGGAGCCCTGCCGGGACATGGCTGTGAAAGCGGTAACGCACTGGACCCCGCTCGCCGGAGTACACGGTACGGTTGAGAATCCGGAATGTTGTGATAGGGAATGTGATGCGAAGAGGCTCTTGAAATGAAGCGGATGCGAGAAAAGGACATTCCGGCGTTCGTGGATGAGGTGGCCGCAACCGGCTGCGACATCTGTGCCGTCGGTCCGAGGTACTACGCCATGGGCGATGCCGATGTTCCGCGCGGCAAGCGTCGGGGGCTGTACAAGAAGCTCGCCGAAATCGACGCGCGCTACGGCAGCCGCGACCACCTGCGTTACCAGATCGTGGCGCACTTGGCCTCGATTGGCCGCTGTATCGGCGCGCCTCCACCGGAAGCGGAAGCCTGGCTCGAGGGGCCATTTACCGCCTTGGAACGCAGGATCGATGACGAGGCGCCGGACTTGGACGTCGTCACGGTGTACGACGTGGCACACATCCCGACCTACGCCGCCCTGCTGATCGCGGAAGCGGAGGGCGCCGACTGGTGCGACGTGGCGCGTGTCAGCCTGAACATCGATCCCGACCGTGAGCCGGAACGGGCACGTCGGGCCTGGGCATCGCACTTGGCGCGGGCGCGGTGGATGGCGACGAGCGGCTGCGGAGAGCTTTTGCGGAGCGATTTGTTGCAATAGGCATCGACTGCCGCAGGAAGCCCCCCGGCAGACCGCCTCCAAAAGGGGGGCGGTCCATGGCAGTTCCCGGGGCGGCATCGTAGTGATGTATGCTACTCGGGTATTTCGGTTGTATCGAAGACCAGGAACAGGGTGTCCTCATCCTCTTTCAGCGCGACGTCAGTCCGATAGGAGAGGGACTCATTGGGAGCTTGGTAGACCGTGTGCGCTGTCAGCCTCGGGAGGCTGTCGAAGATTGCCTGCGCGGGCTCAAGTTCACCGAAGAAGCCGATTAAGCGGCGGTTGCGGTTCCATTCCAAGGCCCAGGCCCATGTTTCAGCGGTCGGATGCTTGCGCGTGATGAGTTTGAAGAACCCGTCAGCGGAGATCGCAAGCACGCGACAATCCCAAGGCTCGACCGTACGCATGAATGCGGTCATCAGTGCGTTGCCCCAATCGCTGCGGGTAGCCGTCGCGACTGGATGATAGCCGTGAAGCCAGTACCCTCCACGACGGGTCTCGCGGTTATAGGTCTGCATGTAGAAGAACGCCGTTAGGTGCAAGCGGGCCAGTTCAAACGCGCGATTGTCATCGATCTGCGGCGGACCGGAAAATCGAAACGAGATGTCCACCCCAGGCCCGAGGGTCCCGTCCAACTTCATCTCTTCGCCGCTATCCTTGACCGCCTTCCGAGTGCGACGACTACCGGCATTATTCGCCTTGCGACGCGCGTCCTCAATCGCGCCTATGTCATCATGGGCATAGCGGCCCCAGGCATCGGGCTGGAGAGTGATCGCGGAAATGTCGTCCTCAAGATCGGCCTTGCGCGCGTTGCAGCCTCGGCAGGCATTGAGGATCAGGTTCCATTGGCCGTTTAGCTTGCCTTTGGGGACGAAGCGGCGCCCGATTACATGCTCACGTGAAATGGTGCTGGGTGAAAGCACGTCTCCGCAATAGACGCAGGTGCGGTTGTCGAGCGTTATCGGACGCTGCGGCGACGTTTCGGTTCTGCGGGACCGGGAGATGGATGATTCCATGTGCGAACGATACACCGTCCCTTGCGCGCCGAACAGATCGGGAACACAATGACCTGTGCGCCCCATGCCGTCGGAGGTTGTCGGTGAAGACTTTGACGAAGCTCCGCGGCAGTACGATGTATGCCGGACAATTGGCGGTGGTAGGTCGCGCCAACGAACTTGCCCAACACGCCCGAGCAGGCGTCGAAGTGATTGCGCTTCTACCGCCTGAACCGGTAGACGAAGTACCGTTGGTGCGCCAGTAGGCGTGCCTGATCCTGCGGCGACTGGTTCAGTTTCGGGGGCAGCTGCCACGTCAACTTCTTGCGGAATATCTTCCTAAATGTTATAAGATAACGCACTTCGCGAAAGATCACACATGACCGTTTCGGCGTTTCGGCGGCATCACGACCTGTGTGGCCGACTTTGCGATTAATTGTGGGTGTCGCTGTAATGATACCATAACTGGTGCCCTTATATGGTACCAAAGCGCCATGCCATTCCACCGGCGAGAAGGATTTTCGGATGAACAATGACTATAGCCGGGACCAGCTCCTGGATGCAGTGAGGCACAACATCGTCACGTTCAGCGATTTTATCACCGAGCTCCATGACAATGTCGACGACCAGCGGCTGCACGCGTTTATCGAGCGTCTCCTGATGAATATCTACCTGCGTCACCTCGATGGAAAGACGGTGTCGCGCTCGCAAGCCTGCCGGATGGTTCCTGCAGACCATCTGGACACCTGCAAGAAATACGTGGCCGAAGCGGAACGACTGGGCTTCGTCGCCTTCGAAGACGATCCCAAGGACAGACGTCGAAAGAACGTTATCCCGACGCCTGACCTTATTGAGTACGTCGAAGCGCGGGCACGGGCAACGCTCGATACCGCCTCTGCCATTCTGCAGCGCAAGCCTGTTGTGGCAGATATGAGGCATTCGCTCGGATAGTTTCAAAAATCCATTTGACAAATGGTGCCATATTTTGGTACCAGTTCTTCTGCAAGGAGGAACTGCCAAATGAATGAAACTTACTTCGATCCGAGCAAGCTCATCCTGATCATGAAGGGGACTCTCTTCGGGATCACCATTCTCGCAGTATGTGCCGCTGTGGGGTGCTCTGTTATGGCCCCCGTTGGCTACTGAGGATCCGCGTAAAGGATCCGGCTCCACCAGATGCCCCGAACCTTGGTTCGGGGCGTCTTTTTTTGCGCGTAGCCATTTCTGTCTGCAACTCCGAGGCACGCCTCTAAGCGGGGAAAGACTCGATGCCACGGCACGACGTCGTCTGAGCTGAATGGCACCCCTTGCCGGGGGCGGTCAGTCCCGCGTCCCGCCTGTGGCGGCGCTATGCTGACCCTCCTTAGGCCGCCCTGTTGAACCGGTCTCGGGGTCACGAACCGGCTCCGCCGATGAAATGACCCTTGTCCGCCCTGCGGACATTTCATCGACTCCGCTTTGTACGCCCTTTTTGTTGTGGCCGCTTACGCGGCACGGCTGCGCCGATATGGATGTGCCTGTCGGCACGTTTGTTGTGTGACAGGGAGAGAGGCGCGCGGCCCTCTCTCCCAGCAAGCCGCCGCTGGCGGTTTCCCCCATCTTCCTCCGCTTCGCTCCGTACAGACCGGGGAGACCCCTCCGCCCCCAGGGCTTGCCCCCTCTCTCCCCGCTACTCGCCGCGAGGCAGGGGTTCAGGTGACCTGAACCCGTAAGGGAAAGGGAAAATCCTGAACGACAATCAAAGGAGCAAGTCCATGAACACGAATGAAATCACCATCCCTCTCGGCAAGCTGGTGCCGAGCGCATCCAACGTCCGCCGCGTCAATGCGCAGGCGGGGAGGGCCGCACTGGCCGCCAGTATCGAGGCGCACGGCCTCATCCACAACCTTGTGACCCGCAAGGCGCCTAAAGGTGCCAAGTTCGAAGTCGTTGCCGGAGGGCGGCGGCTGGGGGCGTTGCGGCTGCTGCTGGAGGAAGGTCGCACCGTGCAGGGCGTGGCGGTGACCAAGGACTACCCAGTCAGGGCCATCCTGAGCGAGGACGGCAGCGGCACCGAGATTTCGCTGGCCGAGAACGACCAGCGCGAGCCGATGCACCCGGTGGACGAGGTCATTGCCTACCGCGACCTTGTCGAACAGGGCATGGCGGCCGAGGACATTGCCGCCCGCTTCGGCAAGTCCGTTGTCACGGTACGCCAGCGGCTGAAACTGGCCAGCCTGTCGCCGCGCATCCTCGACGCCATGCGCGCTGATGAAGTGACCCTTGAGCAGGCCAAGGCGTTGGCGTTGAGCGACGACCATGCGGCGCAGGAGGCTGCATGGTTCGAGCAGGATGGCTGGAGCCGTAATCCGGGCAGCATCCGCTCGTTCCTGACCAGCGCCCATGTGCGCGGCAACGACCGGCTGGCCCGCTTTGTTGGTGTTGAGGCGTACGAGGCCGCAGGGGGCGGGGTGTTGCGTGACCTGTTCGCCGCCGACGATCTGACGTTCCTGACCGACCGGCCCTTGTTGGTGAAGCTTGCCAGTGACCGGCTCGAGGCGGTGGCCGATGAGTTGCGCCCGCTGGGCTGGAAATGGGTGGAAATCAGCCTCGACAGTACCTTCATCCACAGTGGCGGGTTCGGGCGCATCCATGCGGTGCGGCGCGACCTCACCGAGGCCGAGCAGGCGGAACTGGCGGCACTGGATGCGCAATACAACGAGCTGGCCGAAGCCATCGACGCCTACGCCGAAGGCGACCCGCAAATCGGGATCGACGAGGCCAAGGTGCAGGCGCTGGAAAGCCGCATCGAGGCGATCCAGAACGCGGCGGAAGCCTTTGACCCCAGTGAAATGGCGCAGGCGGGCTGTCTTGTGACGCTATCCTACGATGGGATGTTGCAGGTGACGCCGGGACTGGTCAAGGCCGACGACCGCAAGGCCCTTGCCACTTTGCAGGGCGGCGACGAAGCCGACGACCAAGATGAGGGCGTCGAAGCGAGGCAGGCGGAACGCCCGGAAGAGGAGGACACCGGCATATCGGCAGCCCTGACCGAGGAGTTGACGGCCATCCGCACGGCAGCGCTGCGCGTGGAACTGTCGAACCGTCCCGATGTGGCGCTGGTCGCCATCCTGCATGCGCTGGTCAGCCGCCTGTTCTACGATTACCACCATGGGCGTATCGAGACAGCGGTGGAGGTCACCGGCCAGCGCCGCAATCTGGTTCCGCCCATTAAGGAGCCGGAGGCCTGCCGTGCGTTGACCGGCTGGAACGAGGTTTTGGAGGGCTGGGGGCATCGCCTGCCCGGGGACCCTGCCGACCTTTGGCCATGGCTGGTGACGCAGCCGCAGGACGTGCTGCTTGACCTGTTGGCGGTGGTGACTGCCGCCAACCTCAACGCCGTGGTCGCCCGCCATGAACCCGGCAAGGAACGCATTGCCAACGCCGACCTGATGGCAATGGCGGTGGGTCTGGACATGGGCCAGTGGTGGGTGCCGGAGGCGGCATTCCTGTCGCGGCTGTCGAAAGCGGACATCGCCGGCGTGATGCGCGAGGCCGGGTGTGCGGAAGATGCTGCCAGAGCGGTTGAACGCGCCCCGAAACCCGAAGGCGTCTTGCAGGCCGAGAAGGAACTGGATGGCAAGGGCTGGCTGCCCACAGCCCTGAAAGCGCCAGCACCAGCCATTGAGAAGGTGTCGATCGCCGCCGAATAGCAGATTACCCTACAAGCGGGCCGGGACAGAGAAATCCCGGCCTTCTTGCGTGCCGAACGTCCCCTGGCCGGTGTCGAACCGGCCGAGGCCGAGCGAGGCCCCCTGGACCCGCCCCTCGCGCTCCCCCACCCTTCAGACAATAACAAACGTAGATCCGGGACCCGGTCCTCGCCAGCTTTTTGTTAACTATCTAAAGAGCTAAGCTAGATAAGAGAATCAACCAGCGCGGGAGTTTTTGATCGGCTTCTTTCAAAGCTATGCTTTAAAAAGCCGTCATGTCGGAATGATAGATCGCGCCGCATACGAATAGTTTGACGCTCGGCGAGGTTAATGGCAGCATGTGGAATACGCCGAAACATCGAAAAGCTTCATCCTCAATCCCACAGCGCCCCGCGTGTGGGGCAGGAGGTACTCTCATGACTGTCAACGGTATTTACTGTCAGATCGGTATAGTGGACGGCTCTATCTCGATATCGGGACCTGCTACGCTGAACTGCTCTTTGGACTTAGAAGGGTATGATGAAGTGGATCACCTTCCCGATGGATTGACTATTTACGGCAATCTTAATCTTATTGGGACGAACATTCGCGCCTTGCCCAGTAATCTAACGGTATTTGGAAATGTGGATCTGGAGGGCTGCGACACTCTGCAAACGATAGGCAGAAACGTCTACATAAGCGGAAACCTCGATGTCGAGGTCTGCCGGCAATTGCGATCGCTACCCCCAGACCTGGTGGTAAAGGGGGCAATATTCAGTTAGGAACCTTTCTAAGGGAAGCGGCCCGTTCGGGTTGCTTCCCTTTTATTGTCCAAGGATGGCCGTCCGAAGGCGCATTTTTCAGGTCATATCTCGAGTAAACGTATGTTTCATCAGAAACTTTTGAAATCGACATCCTGTTGAGCTTCGGGGAAATGACGATGAAATCGGATATCGTCAAAGGAGGCACAGGGGGAGTCCGGGCCTCCGCCAGCTTGTTCAAGATATTTAGGACGGTCAGTGCGTCGGCTGTAAGCGCCTAGCTGATGCCGTTTAGCGCTGGTAGTTCCAAGGCATGAGCGCCTCGATATCGCTGTTTCGCCAGCCATTGGCGATGCGCTCGAGGGTCTGGGTGAGCCAGGCGTACGGATCGACCTGATTCATCTTGGCGGTGGTCAGCAGCGTGGCGATGGTGGCCCATGTCCGTCCACCGCCGTCGCTGCCAGCGAAGAGGCTGTTCTTTCGGGTAATTGTCTGTGGCCTGATCGCGCGCTCGACGGTGTTGGAGTCGATTTCGATGCGGCCGTCGGTGAGGAAGCGCTCCAGCGCGGCACGCCGGCCGAGCGCATAGCGGATCGCCTCGGCGGGCTTCGATTTTCCCGACAGCTTCGGCAGCTCCTTTTCCCACAGCGCAAAGAGAGCGGCAACGACGGCGGCGGATTTCTCCTGACGCGCAGCTATCCGAACTACCGGGTCCTGGCCGCGCACGGCCTCCTCGGCGGCCCACAGCGGGGCCATCTGCGCCACCGTCTGCGAGGCAATAACGGAGGAGCCTGCGGCATGCAGTTCGTAGAACTTGCGCCGCACGTGCGACCAGCACGCCGCCAGCGTCACGCCGTCATTGCCCCGATCCGATCGGGCCAGCCGGTTATAGGCGGCGTATCCGTCGACCTGCAGGATGCCGCGATAGCCGTCCAGATGGCGGGCGACACATTCGCCGGCACGGCTGTCTTCGAAGCGGTAGGCGACGATGGGCGGTCCGCTGCCACCGAACGGCCGATCATCGCGGAGATAGGTCCAGAGGTAGGCCGTCTTGGCCTTGCCCGATCCTGGGGCCAGCGTTGGCAGGGTGGTCTCATCGGCAAAGACCCGCTCACCCTGCTTGATGCGGGTCAGTGCGTAATCGGCGAGCGGCTCGAGCTCGAAGCCGACCTTGCCCATCCACTGCGCCATCTGTGACCGGTCGATCTCGACCTGATCGCGGGCATAGATCGCTTCCTGGCGGTAGAGCGGCAGGCCATCGGCGTATTTCGACACTGCGATCTGCGCCAGCAGCGCTTCGGTCGGAATGCCGCTTTCGATGATGCGGGCGGGTGCGGCTGCCTGGGTGACGCCGTCCCAACCCTTGTAGGCATATTTGGGGCGACGCGTGACGATCACCCGGAACTTCGCCGGGGTGACATCGAGCCGTTCGGAGACGTCCTCGCCGATCAGGATCTTTTCCAGCGCTTCGCAGCCAGCAGGCGTTTCGGGCTCGATAACCACCTCGACCCGTTCGAGATGGGCCGCAAAGCCTTTGCGAGGACGCGGAGCGCGCTTCGCTTTCGAGCCGCCCGCAGACTTCTCCATCTGCGCTTCGATGGCCGCCACGCCGGTTTCGATCTCGTCGAAGACCAGAGCATACTGTTCCTCGCTCAGCGCGCCGGTCCGCAACCTTTCGGAGCGGCTGCCGAAGCGCGCCCGCTCCAGCATCTTCACGACCGCCGTCAGTCGTGCGATCCGCTCATCGGCGCTCTTGTTGACCAGCTCGAGATGGAGGTTGCGCTCCTCGAGAAGGGCGGCCTTTTCGGCCATGGCAATAACCATCGCCTTGAGCGCGTCAACGTCGTCCGGGAGCGCGAGTTCGGGTGCCGACATGGCCAAAATCAGAGCATATTCGCGGGCAATTTTCCCGCTTTTTCAGCTCCCTGATTCATCATGCCGCAGGGTTTTACCCAACCGATTGCGGCCGCCTGACGGTCTCCGTCCGAACCCGTTTCCAGTCCATTCCGTCGACCAGAGCCATGAGCTGAGCATGATTGAGCTGGACCCGGTGGTGGCCGATCCGCGGCCAGCAGAACTTCGCGTCGTCCAGTCGCTTGGCATAAAGACACACGCCGCTGCCGTCCCACCAGACGATCTTGATCCTGTCCGCTCTTTTCGCGCGAAAGACATAAAGCGCGCCGTTGAACGGATCCGAACCGGCATCGCGCACCAGTGCCAGAAGGCCGTCGGGACCTTTTCTAAAATCGACGGGATGACTGGCGACCAACACCTTCACGCCGGCCGGGATCATGCCTGGCGGACCGCCCGGATAATCCTGGCCAAATGATCCTGGCCGACGTCGGCGCCGGCCCGAATGACCACATCGCCCAAACAGATCTCCACTGCCGAAGACGCCGCTTGGGTGACCTCGACAAAGCCAAGCCGATCCGCATCTCGCCGCGGCGTGACCGCACCGCTCTTGATCGCCTTGCTCCGCCAGCCGAACAGCTGGGCTGGCGCCATCCCCGCTTGTCTGGCGATGGCCGATACATTCGCGCCCGGCTTCAGTGTCGCCTCGATCAGCCGCGACTTCGCTTCCGCCGACCAGCGCCGCCGCGGACGCTGCGGGCTTGCCTCCAGCCGGTTCGGGACCGCCTCAAGGACATGGAAACTTCTATCATCAGGCTTAGGCGCAGACATAGAAATTGACACTGTAAGCTCCTCGGCTTCTTCAGTGTCACTATCTCTCGCTCATCACCTCAAGCCGCGCCAGATGGGGTCGGCTTGGCGCTTACCGTCGGCTAGCTGAACGCGAAAGCCATTGATCGCCGACGCCAGAACCGCCGCCGAAATCTTGGTTTCGGAACATAGCGCTTCAACCGTCACATTCAATGCCTTCAGCCGAGCATCGAGGCCTTCTAGTCTGAATACGCAAGCTACGATGTCCAAACTTTCCAATTGGGCACTTTTACTTTCACGTTCACAGTACATATTGAAAGCACTTACGAATCCAACTGCGGAATCATAAACCACCGGTTTGCATTCGGCCACTTTCGCTATTGCCTGACGGCCAGCGGAAGGCTTCCCTTTGATATTCATGGAGAAGGTCGCTAGAGAGCTTTTGGTAATACCATTATCGCTCATCAGTTTAAGCGCCGATGGGATGTAAAACAGCGCCAACCGCTGAAGTGACAGCCTCTCATCAAGGCCGTTGATATAAACGTCCGCCCAGTCACCCATACTGCCCCCGAACTAAGTGCCGACAGGCAGATTGACCAGCAGCGGCATGTTTCTAACGAACAACAGCGCTTAGCGCATGTGCCTAGTAATCGCAAGTGGTTACCACTCGCTATCGCTCCTGATGTGCGCACACCAACGTGCGCTGGTTGAAGCTGGACAAAGCTAATATGCGGCAGGAGTGCTAACTCATCTGCCTTATGTTTCGACGGAGACGGTCGAAGGCGACAGAATGCAAAGGGTGCATGCCGGCGTAGACCGTAGCGGGCTGGCATTGCTTGGCCACAAACTAGGCGAGTTCAAAAAAAAGTAGACGATCGGCCGGTCACGACAGGGAGACTGTTATGTCCGTGTTTATGCGAATTGCGTTGATCACCGATCTCGTGGTGGTGCTGATTGAAAAGGCCAAGCCGGGCTGGGCCTCGGTGCTTCCATTTGCAGGCGATCATTTCGCACAGCTTGCAATCTTGATGCTTTTGGCCGTGATTGCCGAGGAAGTCGCTGACCTGTTCAGCAAGCGGCCTCATCGCGCAAAGAAGACTTCGGCACAGAAGGCGCCGGATGCGGTGTTCCTCACTTGCCTGTCGAAGGCCGACATCGCCGGTGTGACGAGCGAAGCCGGATGCCCGAAGGATGCCGCGAAAGCGGTTGAGCGTGCGCCGAAACCCGACGGCATCTTGCAGGCCGAGAAGGAACTGGGCGCAAGGGCTGGCTCCCCGCCGCGCTATGGATGCCGGTCAGCCAGGAAGGGGTAAGCCGTGACGAGGTGGTGCTCGACGCCGAATAGAGGCCGGAAAGCCTTGGCCCGGGGCAGCGATGTTCCGGGTTTTTTGCGCCGGAATGTCCTCAGGCCAGTATCGAACCGACTGAGAACAGGCGAGGGCGCCCCTGATCCGCCCCTCGCGCGCCCCGCCCGCCCAGCCGGATTTCAGGGCTTCAGTGAGGTGCGCCACCGGCCAGCAGATATCGATAACCGGTCGTGGTCATCCAGCGGGCGCGCGCGAGATGGGTCTCCCAGGCCCGGAAGGCGCGATCGGGCTCCTTGGCTGGATCGATGCGCAGGACGATCTTGGCAACCTCTCGCCAGTCGGCATCCTCGGCGGCGGCATCGAGCAAACGCATATAGGTCACCATGTGCTCTTGATCATATCCGGTAAGGACCGGAGACGTCGGCGCCTCGTCGGCGACATCTGGATCGAGAAGCGGCTTGACCATTTCTGAGTTTTAACAAGTGTCTGCGGTCAATGCAAAAAGCCTTCGTCCCGCGACATTCAGTTTTCTAGCGAAGTCCGGCCACAAACCGTCACCAGTGCGGTGGAGCCGAACGAGGCACGTGGCGAAAACATAATCTGGTAATCCTTGGAGGCGGCGAGTGGGCCAAACCAGTGCCGGTTTGCTGGGCCTCCGCTCAGCTCCGGCGCGTCAAGCACTGGCGACCGTTCTTCCTGGTCGGGGGCTTCGGGGAATCCATCTCTGCCGATCGTGACCATCGAGACGCCGATGTAGGCGCCTTTCTTGAACTTACCGGTGAAAATCGTGGCGTCTCCGAAATAGAACCAGCAACCGGTGTCGGACGACAGCCTCACCCGAACCTCAATGAGTTCGCCGGGCGCACCGTTTCCCGCCGCGATGGCCAATGTTGCCGTGAGGCAGGCTGCCGCCACGCCCGCAATTCGCCTGAATACCAAATGAGCCCCCTACTGCTTGGCCAGCACCACGCTTTCACCCATGTCATCCCAACCATAAAGGCAGGTTGGCGGGGTGAGCTTCATGTTCTTGGATTGGTCGAACCCGACAGTGCACCGTCGCGACAGCCCAGCCGGGTAAGTCAATTGCAGATCCCCGCTCTCGAGAAACATCCACTCGGCTCGACCGGTCGTTCCCATGGAGTCCATATACTGCACCCGTCCGTCTGCGCTGAATTGGGCGAACAAAGGCACTTCGTTTCTCGTCCAGGTCGGGCTCTCCCACCGGCCAACGATTTGGTCTTTCGGCTGTTGAGCCGCCAGGGGGTTGCAGGCCGACAGCAAACCAGCCGCCAGCATCGAAAATGCTACGTTGCGTTTCAAAATACACCTGTTTCTGGAGGTTTCGGGGACCCGATCCTTAGCCAGAAATCACGAGTTCTGGGATCGACTATAAGCTCGCGCTAATTAAGCCCGTCTTGGCTTTTATGCACAAGCTTTAGGCAAACAATCGTGACCCGCGCTCGAAAATGCCGACAAATATATGATAACGGGGCCGTTGCAAAACTCGTGACTTATGCAGCAACTAGGGGAGGGTTTACTTGGATGAAATACGGCTATGCGCGGGTGTCCACTGAAGCACAGGACTTGGCCGCCCAGATCGAGCGCCTGCAAGCGGCAGGTTGCGAGAAGATTTTCTTTGAGAAGCGCAGCGGCAAGGATGCCGACCGCCGTCAATTACAGCGGCTGCTGAAAGCCCTGAGGCCAGGTGACGTGGTCCATGCCGTCGTCAGCGACCGGATGGCGCGGGATCCCTTTGACATGCTGAACATCCTGAGGACAGTGACAGCGGCCGGGGCCGGGCTGCGCCTGCTCGATGAGCCGTTTATCGACACCACGTCGGAAATGTCAGACCTAATCCTCTTCCTGGTTGGCTGGGCCGCCAAATGGCAACGGCGCAGGATCCTGGAAAACACTTCCAACGGCCGCGCCCGCGCCAAGGCCAAAGGCGTCAAGTTCGGCCGCAAGCCGAAGCTCTCGCAGCAGCAGCAACGGGAGGCGCTGGCAAGGCTTGCCGCCGGCGAGGCGAGGGTGCAGGTCGCCCACCGCTACAACGTCAGCAACAGCACGATCTCACGGTTGCATCCGTAGCGCTGACGAAGGCGGATTCAGCAGTACCGACCGCACCCTCATGTTCAACGTCAACAACGGTGCAAATAGCAGCGGCTACGGCTATCTGGCCTCCATCGGTACACCGCTCATGATCGGGAAAGGCGGCTTTGAATACGGTAAACTGGCTCTCCGTGGCGGTTCCGGCCAAACCGGCTACATCGATTTCGCCAGCAGCAAGGGGCTGAACATCTACTCGGTTTCCACCAACTACATGTGGCTGGCCTCCGAAGTTTCAGGTGGCAGTGTCGGCAGAGTCGCCATCAACACCAGCTATACCCTCAACCCCTACGCCACGCTGGAAGTCTCCGGTACCGTCAAGCTCGGCTACAGCGGCGAAGCCTGCGACACCTACCGCGCCGGCGCCATCCGCTACGTTAGCCCCACATTCCAGGTCTGCTACGGCACCGGCGGCTGGGCTAATCTGGCCGATGCCTCCTCCACCGTCGCCACCGCAGATCGCATCACCTCCGGCACCGCGCAAGTCATCGCCAACGGCAGCAGCAATTCCATCAGCATCACCGAAGCCGGCGTCACCACCGGCTACTACTACAACGGCATCTGGGTCGCAGGCGGCGTCAGCACCACGGGCACCGTCTCCGCCACCAACGGTTATATCAGCAGTAGCCTCGGTATCGGTACGACAACTCCCAGCACAACACTCAATATCATGAGCGCATCGCCCATCATCCGTCTCAGTGACATAACCGGACTCTACTCCAGCATTAACGGCTCCAGTGGTAACCTCTATTACAGTAGTTACAATAGCACCCGTAACCACTACTTCATGGCCGGTGCAACTGAACTGATGCGTATCCTCGGCACCGGCCAGGTCGGTATTGGCACCACCACCCCCTCCGCCACGCTCCACGTCTCCGGTTCCATCGTCATCGCCAACGGCTCCGCTCTCAAGGGCATCAGTACCGATGGCAACCCCCACACCTTGGTACTGCAAAACACCGGGGGCTCCGTTAACTATTATGGCTATCTGGATTATCTCGCCATGCAGGGCGTCAACGGCGCCAACTATCTCTACCCAAGCGCAGCAGGCGCAAGCACCCCTCAAATCGCACTGTGGGCCAACGGCACCAACGGGGTAAGCACAGGCACCATCGCCCCCTCCACCACCCTCCATGTCAACGGCGCCATCCGCATGGCCATGGATACCTCCACCACCCTCAATACCTGCGATACTAACCGCTCCGGTGCCATCCGTTACAGCGGCAGCACCTTCCAGGTCTGCTACGGCACCGGCGGCTGGGCCAATCTTGCCGATGCCTCCGGCACCACCACCACAGCCGACCGCATCATTTCCGGCACCGCCCAGGTCATTGCCAACGGCAATAGTAACTCCATCAGCATCACCGAGGCGGGTGTCACCACTGGGTATTACTACGGCGGCAAGCTCGTCGCGGGCGGTGTCTCCACCACCGGCACCGTCTCCGCCACCAACGTGTACGCCACCGTCCTGCAGCTGGCAGACAGCCCTGCCAACACCTGCGGCCCCGGCACCTACGGGACCATGAAGATGATCAACGGCCGCCAATACACCTGCCGGCCTTAGCGGGCATGGGGCTAAAGCGTAAATACGATTTTACGATTCACGGCGGGCTTTGCGCGCGATGGTCAGCCGCTGGCGGAATCGGGTCACCGCGGCCGAGTGTCCTGCACAGCAGCGCAACCAGATTGGCGACCGCACGGTGGTGAGCCTGATCTTGCGGCCGCCGCGCCAGGAAGTCGTCGATCGTCATCCCATTGGCGGGATCTGCAGCCGTCCTCGACCTAACAAAGTCAACGTAAAGATGCAGGTCGTCGGGCTCGAATACGATTGTCCAGGCTCCGTCGTCGTCGTCGGCCAGCTCATAAGTGAGGGCGCTCATGGCAGTCACTCCTTCGCCCGTGAGCTTGCCGATCCGGCTGGAGATTTCCATCCCCAAAATCGGGTATTGACGCCTGGCGGCGCGTTCTGTCCGGCCTGTTTCTTCGTTGAAAAGGGGTGCCCCTGCACCCCTGCCTGACCGGCGAGGTCCGGGGGTAGCAACTGCAAGAGGGTTTGGGTGCGGCCGCAGGCGAAGCCGAGGCTCGGCCCTCTTGCAGGCGCGAGGGGCGGAGCCCATTAGCAATCTGGTCCGGTAGAGCGACTAGCTCCCGTGGCGTAGCAGTTCTCAAACATCGCTAATTTCCCGAGGCAAAAGTGCGTTAGGGTGGTCCCACCTAGCTAGGGGAGGGGATCTTATGACAACGTCGCGAGAAGTGAAGCTTGCTGGAAAGTTCGGACCTACAGATTGGGCGCTTCGTGCCAAGGAGCTGCACAGCAAGCCCACAGCGGAGCTATGGAAGCGAACAGCGAAGGACTATCTCCTCGGCCGCATTGAGCCTCGCTATCTGGGGCCGATAGGGGAGCTGGAAAGGCTCAACCAATTGAAGGGTGAGGGGTTTGCCGTTGTTACTATTCAGTGTGCATTGATTGAATTTCTGGCCGCGCTCCGCTCGGGCGAGAACTACAAGCTCGACAAGCCCGATCTGAAGAAAGGCGAATACAACGACAGCGCGAGGCTATTTAAGGCGTTTCTCGGTAAGGAAGCGCCTTTCTCAATGACCTTTGCGACGACCGCAGCCGATTTTTATCGGGATATTCGCTGCGGCCTGTTGCATGAAGGGCAAAGCAAGGGTGGATACCTCGTCAAAAAGAGAAGCAAAACTGGAATCATCGTCAATATAGGACCGCCCAAGGTGTTGTACTGGGTGGATTTGCAGAACGCGATCGTCGGCTATTTGAATAAGTATTGTACCGATTTGGAATCGGTCGGTGTGCTCCAAAGTGCCTTCATACGCAAATATGACCATCTGGCAAAAACGGCTGTGTGACCGTATCTTTTGTTTTTCGGCGGGTTAGCGGGAGACCCGCGCCGGTGACACCCGCGACGGGTGTTAGACCGAACCGGGCACGCCAAGCCGCACGAATGGTCGATTCATTACAACGAACAAGACTGGCGGAAACATCGCCTGAGATCGCACGGTTCAACATATGACAGTGCTTCATCGATAGGCATTATCCACCGCGGTCAGCTTTACGGTGTAGGCCTGCATGTTAATGTGGTGAATAAAATACCAGGACGACTCAGCGTGGCAAGACCCAAAAATCATAGGCAACCAGCGCGCCTCACGGTGACGCTTGATGAGGGCGACTACCGAGAAGCCTGTGCCTTGGCCGCCAACAAGGATGTATCAGCAGCTTGGGTCATCCGCAGGGCCGTACAAAATTATTTGGGGAAGTCACCAGCGCCAGTTTCCGCTGGAGAGCCAACGACGCGTGTGGCTGGTATCAAATAGCATGAATGTCGATCCGCGCCATGCTAGCAAGCACCAAAATAGCAAGTTTTATGAAGTTCGTCCGGGGGGATTTATGTCATCATTGTATTCTGTTCTACAGAAAGATAGACCGCATTGGGCGAATGAAGAAGAGGTCCGAAAAAGCTGGCTCAAACACATTGAAAACAGCTTAGGAATTAAATTCCATGCAGAGCGTGGCCGAAATGATGCCTCGTACAACCAAGTCATAATCGAGTTTAAGGACCGGGGACTTTTTAAAGGAAGCATCAAGAGCCCAGCCTTTAAGGAAGCTATTTTCGAGCGGCTCGCTAAATACATCTCCCGCCGCGCAGAGGCGGAGGAAATTCCGCAGGAAGATTACATCGGTATCGCGACTGACGGCGACCATATTAGCTTTGCCTTCTTTAAGGACGGCGAAATCTCACATCGCAACCTGCTGCCGTTCAACGAGGCGTCGATTGGACTTGTGGCTCAGGCGTGTTTCGATTCTAAGCGCCGCGCTGTCACCGCCGAAAACCTAGTCGAAGATTTCGGCCACGGGTCGGAGATCGGCCGGGTGATGATGGGCGGGCTAGCCTCGGAACTGGTGCTCCAGGTAAAAAAAGGCGGCAACAGCAAGATAAAAATGCTGTTCGAGGAATGGCGGACACTTTTCGGCCAAGTGGCCGACCTCTCTGCCGCGCAGGCGGCAGAGATAAAAAAACAAATCCCACTAGAGCTCGCCCTGCCCAAAGCCGATGCAGTGGCCGCTCTCCTTTTTGTTATTCACACCTACAACGCCTTTGTTATGAAACTTTTGGCTGCCGAGATTGTGGCCGAATATAAGTTGACGGCACATCCGGACTTTTGCGAACACCTGCTCGGGTATGGCAACGACGACCTGCTGCAAAAGCTCGATATAGAAGTCGAACGAAGCGCCTATTTCGAGGCCGCGCGCATCAAAGGCTTCGTAGAGGAAGCCGTGTTCTCTTGGTACACCGACATCTCTCTTTCAGCGGCGGGCCGCGCAGGAATTTGTGATGGGATCCGTTCGTTTCTCACGCAGCTTTCCCTGTATAGGATGGATGACCTAAGCGCGGCCCGGTCTAGGGACGTATTGAAGGCCTTCTATCAGGCTCTAGTGCCCGAGACACTACGGAAGGCGCTCGGTGAATTCTACACGCCTGACTGGCTCGTTGATATAGCGTGCGATCGCGCAGAGGTGGCCGATTGGCACACCGCCCGAGTCTTGGATCCAACTTGTGGTTCAGGGTCTTTTCTGCTGGAAGCCATCCGTCGGAAACGGGCTTCCGGACTTGAAAGGAAGCTCACTCCGAAGGCTATCCTGAGCAATGTGCTCGAAACGGTTTGGGGTTTCGATCTCAATCCGCTGGCCGTGCAGTCTTCCCGGGTCAACTTCCTGATCGCCATAGCCGACCTGGTAGGAGAGGCGAAGATAGAGGTCGAGCTCCCCGTACTGCTGGCAGACGCGGTGTATTCGCCAGCTCACTCCCCGCAGGCAGATAAGGATTATGTCGAGTACCGGATCGGTAGCGCGCAATCTGACTTACGGGTGGTCCTCCCTTGGGCGCTGGCCTATGATCGCAAACGCTTGGACAACGCCTTCGTCGTAATGGCCGAGGCCGTCGACGACGAGCATCCCTATCCGATAGTTGAAAAACGTCTTTTGGAGCGCGACACGATTACGCCTGCCGAGGCAGCAAAATGGCGAGGTGCTCTTAGCGACACCTACGGCCAGGTTCTAGAGCTTCACAAAAAATCCTGGAACGGCATCTGGTTTCGCATCGTCAGGAACTTTTTTTGGTCAGCCGTCGCCGGCGAGTTCGACGTGGTGATTGGAAATCCGCCGTGGGTGCGATGGTCTAATCTGCCTGAGATGTACCGGGAGCGTATCAAGCCGACTTGTGAGCAGTACGCCATATTCTCGGAGACACCTTACCATGGTGGCAACGAGCTCGATATCTCAGGAATGCTCACCTACACAGTCGGTGACAAATGGCTGAAACAGGGCGGTACATTAGTGTTCCTGATCACCCAGACGCACTTCCAGTCCCCGTCGTCTCAAGGCTTTCGGAGCTTCACCATTAACGACGAGGCAAACCTGATACCTGTCGGTATCGACGACCTCAAGAAGCTGAAGCCGTTTTCGAAGGTGGCCAACAAAACCGCCATAATGCGGCTGAAAAAGGTGCCCGCCGACCAACACACTTCATATCCTGTGCCCTACCGCGTTTGGGAGAAGGCAGACGGCTTCTCGGCCTCAATTCCTGAATCCAGCCAAAAGAAAGAAATTTTCAAACGCGTGACCATTAAGCCGTGGGAGGCAAATCCTGTTGATGGCGGTAACTCGCCCTGGGCAATTCTGCCCGCGGGCCGGTTCGCCGCGATGGGTGCCATTCAGGGCACTAGCGACTGGCTGGCAGGGCGAAAGGGAGTTACTACCGACCTCAATGGGATTTACATCGTAAGAATTGTCGCTACGAACCAAGCGCAAAATTTGGTCCAGATCCAGACCCGTCCCGAGGCCGGTCGAACGGACATTGGTCCTGCCCGAACATATTGGATAGAGCCGGATTGGCTCTATCCCCTGCTCAAAGGCGCGGGTGATTTTTCAGCGTGTGATCTTCACGTTGAAGAGGAACTGTTCGTTGTGGTTCCTAACCGGGCCATTGTTCAGGCTGCATATCAGGTCGCCGAAAAGGAGCTCGCCAAGCTGAAGGCCACTTCGACCTATCTTCGTGCCTTTAAAGACAGGCTAAGCCAGCGTTCAACCTACCGGCTGAGACAGAAAGCAGCGCCTTATTATGCCATTTACAACGTTGGCGCATACTCGTTCGCGCCGTTCAAGGTAGTGTGGGCGGAACTGTCAACCACATTTGAGGCAGTAGTAGTGACCAAGTCGGCCGTCCCCTTGGTCGGCGACCGGCCGTATGTACCTGACCACAAGGTCTACTTCGCGGATTTCGACGACGAGAGCGAAGCGTATTTCGTTTGCGCGATGCTAAATTCCTCAATGGTGAGGGAGTATGTCGAAAGCCACACCATTCAAATTCAGGTGAGCAACATATTCAAGCACCTAAGCATCCCTCATTTTAAGCCGGCATCTCCGAAGCACAAAGCGATAGTCGACCTTTGCCAGAAGACGCATGCTGCCAAAAATGGAAAAGCAAAAGCCGATTTACTGGCGAAGCTCGATCTTGCAACAGAAGCGCTGCTGACGGAAAAAGCGAAATAAAAAAGTCCGCGAAGCAGACGCCTTATAGCTAGACGAGCCGCTGTCGCATCAAATGAATCTAAGCGGCCAGTTGTTCGGCGAGCTTCTTGGCGATCTGCTTCTTCAGGAGGCGAGCGCGCTGCGACAGCTCCTTGGCGTCGGCCTTGGCCAGGAAGGCATCGAGGCCACCGCGATGCTCGACCGAACGCAGCGCGTTGGCAGAAATGCGCAGGCGCACGTTCTGGTTCAGCGCTTCAGAGATCAGCGTCACATTGACGAGATTGGGCAGGAAGCGACGCTTGGTCTTGTTGTTGGCGTGGCTCACATTGTTGCCGGACATGACTGCCTTGGCAGTGAGTTCGCAGGTGCGGGACATGGTCTAACCTTCGATTGTTGTTCAGACTGAGCAGCAAAACTCGTGCCGGATGGCAGGTCGCGGTCGCTCTGAATGGTCGGCTTCCATATTGGCAATCCCCCGTCGCGTCAAGCCAAGCCGGCCGCGGCTGGAATCGTCCTGCTGGGCATCAGCGGTAGTAGGCATCCCATGCCAGTCTAATGTCGGCGAATGTCCATTCTCGTCGCCGGCCGTACGCGGGGCTCGGGCGCGTGAAGCACTCGCTTAAGCCGGTCTCCCTCTGAAACTTCATGAACCAGGCCGTGGATTTTGGCTTGCCGCTTGCCGTCGTTTGAATCCGGCGGATGAGCCCGCTATGCGCCCAGTGGTCATTCGGATTGGCAAGGGAGGCCGGGTCGACCAGGTAGCTGCGGAGCTTTTGTAAAGTCGCATCTTCTGGTGCCTGGTGAAGGTCTGCGCGGAGTTCTGCAACGGCGAGCGCCGCTCCTTGACGCGCAGCTTCCGTCAGCATGTCGCGCAATTGCGTGCTGGTCAGCACCAACGCTTGTAAGGCTTCCATGAACGTACTTTCCTTGAAGGGATTTTTGCAGCGGAGATCGCCGCAGGTTCATTGCCTCACAACCAAAAAATGACGTCAAGCCCTAGATGCCGAGAAGGGCGCCGAGCTTTTCGGTGACCGGACGCATGGGGTCGACCAGGCCAAGGTCGTAGATCATCGTCGTTTCAAGGTTCCCCTTGTGGTCGACGTAGTGCGAGATCGCCTCATGCGACACCCCTTGGCCCGCCAGCATCAGCGAGATCGCGATCCGCTTGAGGTCGTAGAGCTGGAAATACTCGGGGACGCCGGGCAGGGCCTTGAACCTGTCCAGCCCCTTGCGGAAGTTGTCGCGGGGCTGGGTCATGTCGGTGTGGGATGGGAACAGCAACTTGCTGTCAGGCCAGCGAAGGCGTTGGGCCTGCACCATCCCGGCGACCCGGAGATGGATCGGCACCGAACGGTAGGCGTACTCGTAGAGTGAACGCGACAGTTTGATGCCTTTGGTGTTGTGCTTGTGCCAGACCAGTTTTTCCAGATCGAAATGGTCGAATTCGGCCTTGGTGAGATCGCTGGGGCGGGCCATGGTCAGGAACAGGATGCCCATGAAATTGCAGAGTTCCTGCATCTGGTCGTTGGCGGTTGCCACCTGTCCCTTGACCAGCGCCATGTTCCGCTTGGTGAACCCTTCCAGGTGATCGATTTCAGGCACAGCCTCAAACACCGGGTAGAAGATGTGGGCCGCGATTTGGCGAATCTGTTCGGTGGAATAATCCCGGCGGCGGCGGATCTGCTTCCGCGCGCGGATGGGGGTGCAGGGATTGCGCATGTCCACCAGTTGCATGCGGATGGCCCAGTTATAGAGCGCCAAGACGTGCCGGAGCGCGCTGTTGAACACGTACGGCGAGGTAAACTGCTTTTGGAATTCTTCGACATGGAGCGGCTTGATCGAGGAGAGCGGCCGGTCGGCAAACAGCGTCCCGAAATCTTTGTAACGCCGCCGACTGTTGTGGCCGCGCTTGCTGGCGACCTTCGGGATAGGGCGCAGCCAATGGGCCACGAAAATCGCGAAGTTGTAACGGTAGCCTTGGGAAAGGCCGCTCACGTGGCTTTCCCAATAGCGATCAATCGCCTCACGGACCGTCAGAAGGTGGGCGCGGCGGGGGTCGGTTCGGTCGAAATCCGGATTTTCGCCGGCCTCCAGCCGGCGCTGCCGCTGGCCCACCGTCAGTCGGGCAGAGGATACGGTGAGAACGACGGTTGTCCCGAGCACTTTCCGATAGCGCCTGCCATTGAACTGGTAGGCATGGACGAAGGCTTTATTTCCGAGCGCAGTCACACGGAGACCCAGCCCTGAAACGGAGTCGTTGCGAATGCGGCCGTCTATTCCAACCGGATAATCCCAGTAAATTTCCTGGCCTTTCCCAGAAGGGCAATTTGCGGTAAAAACTAGATCGTCAGTTAAAAATAATTGGGGCATTTCATGTAACTTCCATGTAACCGATTTATAGCAAATGTTACATGGAAAGTGAAGTAATGATGATCATCAAGTCATCAAAAATGACACAAAAACAAATGATTACCAATTTCGATAATCTGGGATTATCGTACTTGGGGCGCTCCGAAGGAAGGGGTCATGCGTTCGAATCGCGTCGGGTGCGCCAAGTTTTTCAATCAGTTACATGAACCTCAATCCCGTCGATTGCTTCCATGTAACTTTCGTGTAACCGGACGGACCTGGATATCATTCTTAATAAACTGCTGCAGTATCCAGTGCGTTGGGATATTAACTTGATTCATACAAGCGTTGCAGATATTGGAGGCGCCCCGGCTATCGGTGACCCTTCCGAAGTAACGACAAAGCAAGAAATACACATGAGGGTTGGGGGAATCTAAATGCCGGTGACTATCGTTGATAATCCTGCGCACCCGAGGTGTGGCGGACATCAGTGGTTTATTGATGATCTCGACGCTTTGGCGAGCCTGATGGCAATTGTCATGGTCGGGCGCGCCCGCCGGGTCGGCAGTATTCTTGATGGGGCAGAGCACGGCCCAGTGACCATTCTGCCAACGACAAAAGCAAGGCTGCAGCGAGAGCTGGTGCTCGCTGATGGAGTGCATACCTGGCACCGCGACGGTTTACTTTTCGAAACAATGTGTTGGATTGTTGCAAGAATGGGCGCTGGCCCCGACGAGGTGCTATCTGATCCTCATCGAAGAGCCACCCAGCAAGGCGCTGACACGGTCAAGGTAGTTTTTGACCCGGCACGACGGGAATTGGTCGGCGTAACTGTCTATGAACAGAAATGCTCCGACGACGCCCGCGGCAAGTTTCGAGACGAAGTGCTCCCAGCCTTCAAGAACTGGTTTGTAGGGGTACGTGACGATGAATTGATGCAAATCGCCATAGGGCTCTTAGACCGCTATAATTTGACCGATATGGAGCATGAAAAAGCATATGCGGACATCATTCTGAAGCGGCCATTGTCGTTTCGCGCCGCACTAACAGTCAGTCCCCAAGTCTTTCCCGCAGCTGAATGCGTTAAACTCTTCAAAGATTACGAGGAACTGGAGTTGGAGGTCGCAGCACGGTTCGGCGATACGTTTCCGTTGGATGACATACGCGGATGGTTTAAGGCGTTTGCTGCCGTAGTGTGGTCCAAAATCGAGCAATTCAATGTTTGACGCTGGGACCGCCGCGCTTATCCGGACCGCGCCAGCCGTTGAGGGTATTGAGCCGGAAAATCTCCCACAAGAGCTTACCAAGGCATATGCGGAATTGGTGGCGTTACGATTGCGTATTGGTGAACCGGATGCCGATGCCGCGCGCGAGCTAAACCTGGATCGGCTCCTTGGCATCGCCAGTATCTATGAGGCCATCGCCGACACTTCCCGAGAGCCCGCAGCAAGACGTGGCGCAGCTTTTGTGGCCGCAACGGCCTATCAAATTGTCGGACGTGTTGGTTCCCCTGAGAATGTGCCTGCCACTGAGCTCCTGCTAGCATCTGCGATCCATCCACTGGTTGCAGCTCCCCTATTGTTCTTGATCGCCGGGCAAAGCCCCGATGCCCGGGAAGCTGGGCGTCGGTTGGAAGGTCTTGCGACAGACGATCTTCTTCTGACCGCGCTATTAGAAACAATCGCAGATCTGAGCGCGGAGCGCTTCGAGTCCATCCTTCAACGAGCCGGACGCCTGCAGGGATTACGCTCAAATCCGGAAACGACTTTGGATTTTCAGGCAACCCAAGCCCTCTATGGCCTATGTTGGTCGGGACTGGCTCAATTCGTCTCCAAGATCCTCAATCAACCTTTACCAGCCTCCGCCTTCAGACGCTTTGATCAACCACAGCAGGCGTTCACCCAAGTGGAAACTCTGTCACTGGGCGACATTGCCATGCCAGATCCTGGTGCCACGCTCATCTCGGCATTCACCGGCCCCCGCCACCTGGCAAGGCTACTACGCTTGGTAGCAGACGAGTTGGACGGTTCGGGCTTGGCCAACCTGCCTGCACCGGCTGGGGTGGTCAATGTGGCGATATGGGGAACATGGATCAAAAATCGGGCCCGAACCAAACCTCTGATTTGGCCCAATCATCGACTGGCGATTGAGGGCGGCCTGCTTGATGCAGGTCGTTCTGCAGTTATGGTTTTGCCGACAGGTGCCGGCAAGACAACGGTGTCCGAACTCAAGATCGCGGCAACACTGGCAGCCGGTCGAAAAGTGATTTTTCTAGCCCCCACGTTAGCATTGGTGGATCAACTTCGTGGCGATCTCGCACGAAGCTTCCCGGCTGATCTCGGTGGAGTCATTGTGTCGGCCGACGGGGATCTGACCGTTTTAGCCAGCGGCCCGGAGCTTAGTCAAATCGAAGTCATGACACCTGAGCGACTGCTCGCGATGTTGAGCTTTGCCGACGCTGACGTATCGGAAGTTGGGCTGATCATCCTGGATGAATGTCATATTTTAAGCCCTCTCGGAGGTGGAACCCGGAGCCTGGACGCGATGCTTTGCCTGCTGCATTCGGTTAAACGCGCGCCGCAGGCAGATTTACTCCTCCTCTCTGCGATGATCACCAACGGGCAGGAGATGGCAGACTGGCTGGCGGAGCTTACACAGCGACCAGCGAGCTTTTTCCACGACCCTTGGAAGCCTAGCCGGCAAGCCCGTGGGGTGGTGGTTTACCCCCAAGAATCTCTCAATCCAATCATCAACTACGCCCGAGGGATTTCTCGCGGGTTACAACCTGTAAAACCTTCATTGAAAGTCGTTGCGCACGCCTTGTTTGGCCTGCAGAATAACTGGAATCCTGCAGCACCGAACGACACGGCTCTGGTGCGGCTGATGGCAGAGCCGGTAACAATCGCTGTCGGGAAAAACGGGCCAACCCCTAATGCCAACCGCATCGCTGGATTGCTCGCAGCCCGTTCAGCGACAGCCGGGCTCAAAACTATCGTATTTGTGCAGCAAGCGGACCACGCTTGTTCGGCGGCAAGGACGATGGCAGCGGGACTTCCGTTAAATGGGGATCTGATCCCGGGTGAACTGACGCTGCAAGCTGAAATCGCACTGGAGCTTGGTCCAACAGGTGTGTCACTCGTCGATCCCCGGGCGGGTGCCTTGCCTCACAACGGCGATATGATTTCTGCAGAGAGGCGATTAGCTGAGTCCGTCTATCAACGGGGCGACGGCGCCAAAATTATTGTCGCGACACCGACGCTGGCGCAGGGCATGAACTTGCCCGCGCAGCTTGCGATTATCGCCGGTGACGTACGGACCGACGACAAGGGGAGGACTGACCTCAAGCAGCATGAGCTCCTCAATGCCGCAGGGCGAGCTGGTCGTGCCGGTCACCTAGCCAACGGCACGGTCATTTTGATCCCGGAACCTGTTGTCGGCTTTGACGCTGCAGGAACGGCCTCGGCCCGAGCTCTGGGGAAACTGAGATCAATCCTGCCCGCAAATGACCAATGCGTGAGGATCGAGGACCCCCTGACAACGCTCCTTGACCGCATTCAGGGCGGAGACCTTGCTGAGACGGATATTCGGTACTTTATGAGCCGTATCCGCGCTGGTGAACCAGAAGAAGCTGCCAATGAAGTTGCGATTGCGATTGTCCGGCGATCGCTCGCGGCTTTTCAGGCGCGAGCGAGAGCCGAAGCTGAAGTCTTTGATGAAAAGGTCATCCGGCTGCAACTTGCGCTGGCTGCCGAAGTGGAAGCATTCGATGCGGATGCCCTGCGGATTTCCGCATTTACAGGCATGCCAATAGCCGCGCTTCAAGCTGCGGGAGTACGGATGGATGGCAACCTTGATGCTATCCCCTCAACGGTCGCCAGTTGGTGTGACTGGTTAGTGGATTATCTGGCCGAAGATGAAGAGTCCCGCCTAGCCCTTCTTCAAAAGGATGCCGACGTGATCAACGCTGTCACGAGAGGCAAAAAGGCTGGGGGACCGCCAACAGTTGCTGAATTTGGCCGACTTAAATTGGGCCTGCGCGCTTGGATAGAAGGCAAGCCATTTGACCAAATTGAGATCGCGCTCGGTGTTGCTCCCGGCGACGTGGGGACCTGTGGAAGAACTCGGGACCTGGTTCTGAAACTTGCTAGCCGTCGCTTTCCTATGATTGCGACAGCCCTAACTGAGCTGGCGAAGGTAAAGCTCGCAGCTGCAGAGCGGGTGCCAGCAAACCCAGCCGTGCTTGAAATTCTCGCCATGGCAATACGAAAGGGATTTGACTCGGCAGAGAAAACCGCCTTCGCTCACCGAAATGATAGTATTCGCACGCGTGTAGGCCTGCATCGCGCCTTTGCTCAGCGTCTGCCCGGTCTAGGACCGTTGATGGGAATGTCGTTCCGTGACGTCCTCAATCATGTGAACGCACACATCGCCTTCGACGCCATCGAGATTTAGCGGTCTGATCGCCAAACACTTGGATGCGTTGACGACCGGCGCCAAGGCTCGGTTAGATAGAGCACTTGGGAAGACACGTTACGGCCGAGGCGCAAACTGGCCGCTGGACCAGCCGGGAGAATTCAAGCCTCCTGAAGGCTCTTCATCGCGAGTTCGATTGCGATAGCTATGAGGTGCTCAAGTACACGCCGAATCTTCGAGACCTCGTACCCCGACAGTGCCTCGGGTTTAAGCTCAAGGAAGCGCTCCACATAAGATCCCTTGAATTCCAGCGCACCCTGCCAGGCGTCGATCTCCTTCTTGTAATTACTCCACAGGACATAAGCTGGCGGGCGATCAGGCAACTTGAGATCGAGGTAGCATTCGATTGAAGCAGCCCGTCCGTTGATGTCGCTGGCAGTGTCGCCTTCCGGACCTCGAGCAGGGAACGCTCTGAAGCTTTCTTCGTCGGGCAGGAGCGTCGCCGTCATGTTTCTGGGCATCGCGAGCGCCTGAATCCTGCGACATGCGTCAACACCTTCGGCGTCGTTGTCCAGAAGGACAATAACTTGGTTGTGGACGTCAATCCTGACCAGCCCTTCTGCAAACTTTTTCAGGTTGCCGGTGCCGGAGAAAGGGTGGCTCTCGTTGACATCGACGAACCGGAAGAAATCTCCGACGTCCGGGCGAATAAGGTCGAGCGCATGCTTCAGGATGCGAGCGTCCGAGGTTCCTTCCGTTGCGATTAGCGTCGTTTGGCGCCGTCTTACACCGGCCTGAAACATGTCCCGAGAAACCCATCCGGCATCGACGATTGGGCCGTACTGCCACACGACCTCGGCATCCAGATTGGCTTCGAGGGTGGCAAAGACCTGCAACATCGAGTAGGCGCTCAGGATGCAGGTGGCGGCGCGAAAATAGCTAGCTTCTGACCAAAACAGGTCGGAGCCGGTTGTCTGCGGTAATCGGGCTAGCAGCGCCGCATCGTTTGGAAAACCGGCCCGGTATGTCTCCTCGGTCGAATTGTGGTCAACGGTGTGGTCCAAAAGTGCAAGCGGTCGTCGGCAGGCAAACTCGCAATACTCCTCAAAGCTCATGAGGTCTCTTTTTGCGTTGCCAATGTCCTCTTGATAGCTAACATCTTCATCGAGAAGATCCTGATATTCCTGCCTTGCCGTCTGAAGCGTGTGGCCGAGGAGATCGAGGCGCGGGATGATACGCGATAGCAGCCTGCAAAACGCCGACTGATCAGGCAGGCCCTCGGCATCTTCGTCACCGAAACGATCTGCCACTCGTACCGTTTCATCGATCGGCTGAAAGAGTGCGCCGTGGTCAATGCCCATGTGGTTTTTGGCGTAATCGATCGATACACCTGCGATTTCAAGCTCTATCGACGTTCCCATATGCAATCCCCCTCAATGTTTTGACCATGCTCTCCGGCACCTGCCAGTGCCGTCGGCGTGGAGTTTTGGCGGCACCTTTGTGCTACTTTAACGCGAAGCGTGAATGGCGGCACACCTTTTCACTGTCATTGTGCCGCTTGCGAAGTCAGGCCAGCCCGCAAACTGTATGCCAGGGTCGACGCACCTAGTTGACATATCTGAACAGCAAACTCTCTTGAGCGGGCTGGAACGTACGCCTGAACCCAGTGGCAAGGTATCCTAACCTGCGTTAGACTCACTTGGAAAACCGATGAAAGTCTTAGAACGCATGGCGCCTGACGATGATTTGCCGCAGACGATGATCGAACGCGCCACAATGCTGGAAGGCGTTATGCTTGCGGCTGCCACCAACGGCGCCCCCGACAATGCTGCGTATGAAAAACTCCGCCGCGACTTTGTGTTGCGCGACGATCTGAAGGGTTTGCTTCCGCAATTCCTCCGCGCGCACCGAGATCTCACCGCCTTTCGCACTTGGACGCAGGCCCAGTCTCCTCATTGGCGTGATCGGCGGGCAATCATAGCGGAAGGCTTTGCCCCGCTCATGGAACACCTTGAGGGTGGGCGGGATTCGCCGGGCGATGCCGTCACAACCAACATACTGCAGACGTTTGACGCCGAAGGCGTGAACTCTGTCTGGACGAAAGCGCTCACACGACGTGTGAGTGATCCCGAGGGGGCCATCACGGTCGCACGAACTCTGCTTGAAATAGTTTGCAAGCGAATCCTGGATGATTTGCAGCTACCTTACACCGATACAGAAGACTTGCCGAAGCTGTATGGCATGGCCGCAAAAGCTCTCAACCTTGCACCGAACCAGCATGCAGAGGAGCCGATCAAGGCCATCCTCGGCGGCGCAATGAACCTAGTCAACGGGCTCGGAACGCTCAGAAACCGTCTATCAGATTCCCACGGGCGTGGCGGACTGCCGGTCCGCCCGTCAGCACGGCATGCAAGTTTGGCAGTCAACACCGCTGGGGCCATCGCCACCTTCCTCGTGGAAACGCACATCGAGCGCGGAATGTCTTGAGATGCCGGTCAGCCTTGATGCCGCCAATCTATTGCCGCCTCGCAGCGACGAACTGTTTCGCATCTACTCAAAAATGGAATTCGCGCTGAAAATGGCGGTTTACCATTTGACGAGAGGTAGAAACCTCGAAGCGGACTCGGATGTCTTTGCAAACAGTGACCCGGTTGGACCCAACCTCCTCAACCACCGACCAGGGCCTGGCGCCGACACTTCTTGAGCAACGCGGCGGTCGAACATCGCGCGAATGTCCTCTGGTTCTTTGAGGGTCGCGCGTGACTGCATGCGGCGATATCGTCAGACCCTTGGGGGCCCTCGTCAGGACTGTCGGTAGCAGTATCGCTAACCAGCCTTTCCCCTATGTCTCTAGGCCCAGCGGGCTAGCGGCGTTGACTGGGATTAAACTGCGTTGACGACAACCTCAATAGGTGATCCGAAGCCATCAAGCATAGCTTCGACCACGATCGCCCCGCGATAGACTCCACTATTCGCCCTGTCCTTTTTGATGTCTAGCGCCAAGAAAGTGGACGTCTCTACGCGTATTCCTTTGATCGTCCGGCCGGCTTCTGCCACCGCGTCGATTATGCCGTCGACCAACGCTCGTCTTTGCTGATCATTATATGGATCAGCGTCCAACCTGATCGTGGCTTCCGACTTTGACTGAACCGCATCCGTGCCAGCCTTAAAGCCTTGCTCATAGGGTTTCATGCATCACCTCTCAAATGCCGTCGGGGGCGACATCAATAGCCGAGCGCTGCTGGCAACTCAAACGCGCTTCAATGGGCCGTGGTCGGGATTTTTGTGCGATCGACGTTTGTTACACAAATCCTTGCACAGCCGCAGAAAAAGTGCCAAATACTGCTGTGTAAACAATGGGATGTGGATAGGCTATTCGGTCTCCAAAACCGCAGGTCGTAGGTTCGAGCCCTGCTGCCCGTGCCATTCTTTGAATGGATACCTAAAACGATTCTTTTGCAGTGCGGCCTTTGAAAACCGGCTTGTGACTTGCCATATAGCATAAGTTGCGGCATAAGGGCCGCATAGCCGGGACGGAACGACTGGATGGTTCCGAGGCGGCGTTTGGGCATAAAGCGGACACTTGCCACTTGCGTGGATCAAGAATCGGTTTTATGTAGACGAAACAGACACGCGACGCGTGGAGCTGGGAAGCCGGCTTTACGCGTCTGATTTGCATGGGCGAAATGATTGCGCTGATTCGGCGCGAACGCACGCTCAAGCGGCACGTCCCGGCCAGCGGGATCATCCAGGAGACCCGGCCAACGGGTCTTGCAGACAGAGCGGCATATGGCTTCGAAAACCACAAATCCCTTCACCTTTCTCCAGCAGGTTCGCGCGGAGACCGCCAAGGTCACTTGGCCGTCGCGGCGCGAAACGATGATCTCGACGGTGATGGTCCTTGTGTTCGCGGTCATCGCGATGATCTTTTTCTTTACCGCAGACGTGGCCATGGGCTTTGCGGTCGAAAAAATCCTCGGCCTCGGACAGTAAGTCCGGCGATTACGGAGAAGTCTTGAAATGACCGCGCGGTGGTACATCGTCCACGCCTACTCGAACTTTGAAAAGAAGGTCGCCGAGGACATCGAGAACAAGGCCAAGCAGAAGGGCCTGTCCGCCGACATCGAGCAGATCGTGGTGCCGACCGAGAAGGTCGTCGAGATCCGCCGCGGCCGCAAGGTCGATGCCGAGCGCAAGTTCTTTCCGGGCTATGTGCTGTTGAAGGCCAATCTGACCGATGCCGTGTTCTCGCTCGTCAAGAACACGCCGAAGGTCACCGGTTTCCTGGGCGACTCCAAGCCGGTGCCGATCACCGAAGCCGAGGCCCAGCGTATCCTGAACCAGGTTCAGGAAGGCGTCGAGCGGCCGAAGCCGTCGGTGACGTTCGAGATCGGCGAAGCGATCCGCGTTTCGGATGGACCATTCGCGTCGTTCAACGGTTTCGTCCAGGAGGTGGACGAGGAGCGGGCGCGGCTCAAGGTAGAAGTTTCGATCTTCGGGCGCGCCGTGCCGGTCGATCTGGAATTCGGACAGGTCGAGAAGGGCTGATCCGAAATCCTGCACCGGTTTCGGCGGCAGGGAAGGCGGCGCGGAGATCGCGCGGCCAAAAACGGGTGGGAGGCGAATGCGGCTTTAGCCGGCCGCGCGGACCGCACCACCAGACTGCAACCGCCGGCGAGACCGGCATGAGAAAAGGCAGGAAGAGAGATGGCTAAGAAAATTGCAGGCCAGCTCAAGCTCCAGGTTTCCGCGGGATCGGCCACGCCGTCGCCCCCGATCGGCCCGGCGCTTGGTCAGCGTGGCATCAACATCATGGAGTTCTGCAAGGCGTTCAACGCGCAGACCCAGGAAATGGAAAAGGGCTCGCCAGTTCCGGTCGTCATCACCTACTACCAGGACAAGTCGTTCACCTTCGTCATGAAGACGCCGCCGGTGAGCTACTTCCTGAAGAAGGCTGCGAACCTGAAGTCGGGCTCGAAGGAGCCGGGCAAGGTCAAGGCCGGCACGATCGGCCGCGACAAGGTGCGCGCCATCGCCGAGCAGAAGATGAAGGATCTGAACGCAAACGACGTCGAGGCGGCCATGCGCATGGTCGAGGGCTCCGCCCGCTCGATGGGTCTGGAAGTGGTGGGCTGAGATCATGGCAAAGATTGCAAAGCGTGTATCGAAGACCCGCGAAGGCATCGATCCCAACAAGGCTTATGCTTTGGGTGAGGCGCTGAAGCTGCTCAAGGATCGCTCCTCGGTGAAGTTCGACGAGACGATCGAAGTCGCGATGAACCTCGGCGTCGACCCGCGCCATGCCGACCAGATGGTCCGCGGCGTGGTCAATCTGCCGAACGGCACCGGCCGCAGCGTTCGCGTCGCCGTCTTCGCGCGTGGCGACAAGGCCGAGGAGGCCAAGGCCGCCGGCGCCGACATCGTCGGAGCCGAGGATCTGGTCGACATCGTCCAGAAGGGCACGATCGACTTCGACCGCTGCATCGCCACGCCGGACATGATGCCGCTGGTCGGCCGTCTCGGCAAGGTGCTCGGTCCGCGCGGCATGATGCCGAACCCGAAGGTCGGCACCGTCACCACCGACGTTACCGCCGCCGTCAAGGCATCGAAGGGCGGCGCCGTCGAGTTCCGCGTCGAGAAGGCCGGCATCGTTCACGCCGGCGTCGGCAAGGTCTCGTTCGACGTCAAGGCGCTGGAAGAAAACGTCCGCGCCTTCGCTGACGCGGTGACCAGGGCAAAGCCGGCTGGTGCCAAGGGCAACTACGTCAAGAAGGTGTCGGTCACCTCGACGATGGGCCCGGGCCTCAAGCTCGACGTCTCGACGCTCGCGGCGTCCTGATACGAACAATTGGATCGGCCGCTAAAACGCTGATCCGTGGAAGAATTCCGGGCCTCCGACCTGTCGGCGGCCCGGTACCGGAAGTCGAAAGGCTTCCGGACATCCTGTCCGAGATTGCAGGCGGCCCCCAAGCCTTAGGTGATGTGGGCCTTAATTCATGCGGGCCTGCATGAGACGGGTGAAGACCGGACAAAGGAGCCACAAGCTCCAATGAAAGGTTCGAACCGTGTTTGCCTTTTGTCTGCGCACCGTCCGGCTTGCCGGCAGGTGTGGCGAAAGGGGGCAGGATCCTCGAGCGTCGTTCGGGAGATCCGTTACTGGATGGCCCGGCCGGCAAAAGGCAACCCGACGCCTGTCCTTCGTAGAGGGCAGGGGTCAACTGGAGATAGGCAGTGGACAGAGCGGAAAAACGCGAACTCGTCACGGGCCTGAATGATGCGTTTTCAAGCGCTGGTTCAGTCGTCGTGGCCCACTACGCCGGTATCACCGTCGCGCAAATGAACGACCTTCGGTCGAAAATGCGCGCCGCCGGTGGCACCGTCAAAGTCGCGAAGAACCGTCTCGCCAAAATCGCTCTTCAGGGCACGGACTCCGCATCGATCATCGAGCTGTTCAAGGGACAGACGCTGATCGCCTATTCGGAGGATCCGATTGCGGCGCCGAAGGTCGCGTCCGATTTCGCCAAGGGAAATGACAAGCTCGTCATTCTCGGCGGCGCAATGGGTACCACCTCGCTCAATGCCGACGGTGTGAAGGCACTCGCCACACTTCCGTCGCTCGATGAGCTGCGCGCCAGGCTGGTTGGCATGATCGCCACGCCGGCAACCCGGATCGCCCAGATCGTCAATGCGCCTGCGGCTTCGGTCGCGCGCGTCATCGGCGCTTACGCCCGGAAGGACGAGGCGGCATGAGGCCGTTCCTCGCTATCACAAACACACGTTCGAACCTTATGAAGGAACATTGCAATGGCTGATCTGGCAAAGATCGTAGACGACCTTTCGAAGCTGACCGTCCTCGAGGCGGCCGAGCTGTCGAAGCTTCTTGAAGAAAAGTGGGGCGTTTCCGCCGCTGCTCCGGTGGCGGTTGCCGCTGCCGGCGGCGCTGCGGCCGCTGCTGCTCCGGTCGAGGAAAAGACGGAATTCGACGTCGTCCTCACCGAGGCAGGCGCTCAGAAGATCAACGTCATCAAGGAAGTTCGCGCCATCACCGGTCTTGGCCTCAAGGAAGCCAAGGACCTGGTCGAGGCGGCTCCGAAGCCGGTCAAGGAAGCCGTTTCCAAGGCCGACGCGGACAAGTTCAAGGCCCAGCTGGAAGCAGCCGGCGCCAAGGTCGAACTCAAGAACGCGTTTAGTCCCGGCGGCGGGCGGCGCGCGGCCCGCCACTCCTTTCGCGTCGAAGGGAGGCTGCGTAACGCGAAGAGTGCGAAAACCTCTTTCCTGAGGGCCGCAAACCGGCCTTCAGGAAACGGGTTTTCTCCCGTTTCTGGCCCGCCGCCAAATTGGTGGTGGGTGAAAAGACAAGAAGCCGCCGACAGGCGGCGGGCAACAAGACAGGGCCGCCGAGGTGGCCCGAGATGCAAGGCGAGCCGCGGCGAGGCTCGTCCCGAGAATTGAGCTAAGGAGCGACGATGGCCCAGACCCAGACTTTCAATGGCCGCAGACGCGTACGCAAGTTTTTCGGAAAGATCCCGGAAGTTGCGGAGATGCCGAACCTGATCGAGGTTCAGAAGGCATCCTATGACCAGTTCCTGATGGTGGAGGAGCCCAAGGGCGGGCGTCCTGACGAGGGGCTGCAGGCAGTTTTCAAGTCGGTCTTCCCGATTTCCGATTTTTCCGGCTCCTCGATGCTGGAATTCGTGAAGTACGAGTTCGAGGGACCGAAATTCGACGTTGACGAATGCCGTCAGCGCGACCTGACCTACGCGGCGCCGCTCAAGGTGACGCTGCGCCTCATCGTGTTCGATATCGACGAGGATACC
Source organism: Mesorhizobium sp. M0019 (assembly GCF_040323975.1). NCBI lineage: Bacteria > Pseudomonadati > Pseudomonadota > Alphaproteobacteria > Hyphomicrobiales > Phyllobacteriaceae > Mesorhizobium > Mesorhizobium sp. M0019. The sequence goes on from NZ_JAMYVK010000043.1 coordinate 47,626, forward strand.
GGCGCGAAGTCGATCAAGGACATCAAGGAGCAGGACGTCTACATGGGCGACATGCCGCTCATGACCTTGAACGGCACCTTCATCGTCAACGGCACCGAGCGCGTCATCGTCTCGCAGATGCACCGTTCGCCGGGCGTCTTCTTCGACCATGACAAGGGCAAGTCGCACTCGTCCGGCAAGCTTCTGTTTGCCGCGCGCGTCATTCCCTATCGCGGCTCGTGGCTCGACATCGAGTTCGATAGCAAGGACGTCGTGCATGCCCGCATCGATCGCCGCCGCAAGATTCCGGTGACGTCGCTGCTGATGGCGCTCGGCATGGACGGCGAAGAGATCCTGTCGACCTTCTACAACAAGATCACCTACAAGCGCGCCGGCGACCATTGGCGCATCCCGTTCAACGTCGAGCGTTTCCGCGGCCTCAAGGCCGTTGGTGACCTTGTCGACGCCGACACCGGCGAAGTCGTCGTCGAGGCCGGCAAGAAGATCACCGCCCGCCAGGCCAGGGCGCTTGGTGAAAAGGGTCTCAAGGCGATCAAGGCGACCGATGAGGATCTGCTCGGCAACTACCTTGCCGAGGATATTGTCAACTACGCGACCGGCGAGATCTTCCTCGAAGCCGGTGACGAGATCGACGAAAAGACGCTGAAAGTGCTGCTTGGCACCGGTGACGATGAGATCAAGGTCCTCGACATCGACCACGTCAACGTCGGCGCCTACATCCGCAACACGCTCAACGTCGACAAGAACGAGAGCCGCCAGGACGCGCTGTTCGACATCTACCGCGTCATGCGCCCCGGCGAGCCGCCGACGCTGGAAACCGCTGAAGCCATGTTCAATTCGCTGTTCTTCGACAGCGAGCGCTATGATCTGTCGGCCGTTGGCCGCGTCAAGATGAACATGCGCCTCGAGCTCAAGGCCGAGGATACCGTGCGCGTGCTGCGCAAGGACGACATCCTGGCCGTGGTCAAGACGCTGGTCGAACTGCGCGACGGCAAGGGCGAGATCGACGACATCGACAATCTCGGCAACCGCCGTGTGCGCTCGGTCGGCGAGCTGATGGAGAACCAGTACCGCGTCGGCCTGCTGCGCATGGAGCGCGCGATCAAGGAACGCATGTCCTCGATCGAGATCGACACGGTGATGCCGCAGGACCTGATCAACGCCAAGCCGGCGGCTGCCGCCGTGCGCGAGTTCTTCGGTTCCTCGCAGCTGTCGCAGTTTATGGATCAGACCAACCCGCTTTCGGAGATCACCCACAAGCGCCGTCTTTCGGCGCTTGGACCGGGCGGTCTGACCCGCGAGCGTGCCGGTTTCGAAGTGCGCGACGTGCACCCGACGCATTACGGCCGCATCTGCCCGATCGAGACGCCGGAAGGCCCGAACATCGGCCTGATCAACTCGCTTGCGACCTTCGCGCGAGTCAACAAATACGGCTTCATCGAGAGCCCGTACCGCAAGATCGTCAACGGCAAGCTGACCAATGAGGTCGTTTACCTCTCGGCTATGGAAGAGGCCAAGCACCACGTCGCGCAGGCCAATGCCGAGCTCGACAAGAATGGTCATTTCGTCGACGAATTCGTCATTTGCCGCAACGCCGGCGAAGTGATGATGGCGCCGCGCGAAAACGTCGATCTGATGGACGTGTCGCCGAAGCAGATGGTGTCGGTGGCCGCGGCCCTGATCCCGTTCCTCGAGAACGATGACGCCAACCGTGCGCTGATGGGCTCTAACATGCAGCGTCAGGCCGTGCCGCTGGTGCGCGCCGAAGCGCCGTTCGTCGGCACCGGCATGGAGCCGATCGTCGCCCGTGACTCGGGCGCCGCCATCGGCGCCCGCCGCGGCGGCATTGTCGACCAGGTGGACGCGACGCGTATCGTCATCCGCGCCACGGAAGATCTCGATCCCGGCAAGTCCGGCGTCGACATCTACCGGCTGATGAAGTTCCAGCGTTCGAACCAGAACACCTGCATCAACCAGCGTCCGCTGGTGCGCATGGGCGACCGGGTAAACAAGGGCGACATCATCGCCGACGGCCCGTCGACCGAGCTCGGCGATCTGGCCCTCGGCCGTAACGTGCTGGTCGCGTTCATGCCGTGGAACGGCTACAACTACGAGGATTCCATCCTACTGTCCGAGCGCATCGTCGCCGACGACGTCTTCACCTCGATCCACATCGAGGAGTTCGAAGTCATGGCCCGCGACACCAAGCTGGGGCCGGAGGAGATCACGCGCGACATTCCCAACGTCTCGGAAGAAGCGCTGAAGAACCTCGATGAGGCCGGCATCGTCTACATCGGTGCGGAAGTGCAGCCGGGCGACATCCTGGTCGGCAAGATCACGCCGAAGGGCGAAAGCCCGATGACGCCGGAAGAAAAGCTGCTGCGCGCCATCTTCGGTGAAAAGGCCTCGGACGTGCGCGACACCTCGATGCGCATGCCTCCGGGAACCTTCGGCACCGTCGTCGAAGTGCGTGTCTTCAACCGCCACGGCGTCGAGAAGGACGAGCGCGCCATGGCGATCGAGCGCGAGGAGATCGAACGCCTCGCCAAGGACCGCGACGACGAGCAGGCGATCCTCGACCGCAACGTCTATTCGCGTCTTTCCGACGTTCTCGTCGGCAAGGAAGCGATTGCCGGGCCGAAGGGCTTCAAGAAGGGCTCGAAGCTGTCGAAGGACACGCTCGACGAGTATCCGCGTTCGCAGTGGTGGCAGTTTGCCGTGGAGAACGAAAAGCTCCAGAGCGAACTGGAAGCCCTGCGTGGCCAGTACGACGATTCCAAGAAGGCGCTCGAGCAGCGCTTCATGGACAAGGTCGAGAAGGTGCAGCGCGGCGACGAGATGCCTCCGGGCGTCATGAAGATGGTCAAGGTCTTCGTGGCCGTGAAGCGCAAGATGCAGCCCGGCGACAAGATGGCCGGCCGGCACGGCAACAAGGGTGTCGTGTCGCGGATCGTTCCGGTCGAGGACATGCCTTTCCTCGAGGACGGCACGCATGCCGATATCGTGCTCAACCCGCTGGGTGTGCCGTCGCGCATGAATGTCGGCCAGATCCTGGAAACGCATCTGGGCTGGGCTTGCGCCGGAATGGGCAGGAAAATCGGCGATCTGATCGACGCGTACAAGACGGCGGGCGACATCAAGCCGCTGCGCAAGACGCTCGAGAGCTTCATGCCTTCCAACGACCGCAACGAGCCGGTCCGCGAATATGACGACGAGAGCATCGTTCGCCTCAGCGAGCAGATGCGCCGCGGCGTCTCCATCGCGACACCGGTGTTCGACGGCGCGCACGAGGCCGACATCAACATCATGCTGGAGCAGGCGGGCCTGCACACCAGCGGTCAATCGCAGCTCTATGACGGGCGCACCGGCGAGCCGTTCGATCGCAAAGTGACGATGGGCTACATATATATGCTCAAGCTTCACCACCTTGTGGACGACAAGATCCACGCGCGTTCGATCGGTCCGTACTCGCTCGTTACCCAGCAGCCGCTGGGCGGCAAGGCGCAGTTCGGTGGCCAGCGCTTCGGCGAGATGGAGGTCTGGGCGCTCGAAGCGTACGGCGCCGCCTACACGCTGCAGGAGATGCTCACGGTTAAGTCGGACGACGTCGCCGGCCGCACCAAGGTCTACGAGGCGATCGTCAGAGGCGACGACACATTCGAGGCCGGCATCCCCGAGAGCTTCAATGTTCTCGTCAAGGAAATGCGGTCTCTCGGCCTCAATGTCGAGCTGGAGAACACCAAGCTCGACGACAACCCGATCCGGCTGCCCGACGCGGCCGAGTAAGCAAGACGTCCGGCCGCGGTCTTCCCGCGACCGGACGCACCAAATTCTCGGCCGATGGCCGATCAAGTCGGCGGGCGTTTGGCCCGCGCTAGATGCAAGGGGTTTTCGAGGACCCCGAAAAGGAGAACGGCATGAACCAAGAGGTCATGAATCTCTTCAATCCCCAGGCGCCTGCGCAGGTGTTCGATTCCATCCGGATCTCGCTTGCCAGCCCTGAGAAGATTCTGTCCTGGTCGTTCGGCGAGATCAAGAAGCCGGAGACCATCAACTACCGCACCTTCAAGCCGGAGCGTGACGGCCTGTTCTGCGCGCGCATTTTTGGCCCGATCAAGGACTATGAGTGCCTGTGCGGCAAGTACAAGCGCATGAAATACAAGGGCGTCATCTGCGAGAAGTGCGGCGTCGAAGTCACGCTGTCGCGCGTCCGCCGCGAGCGCATGGGCCATATCGAGCTGGCGGCACCGGTCGCCCACATCTGGTTCCTGAAGTCGCTGCCGTCGCGCATCGGCACGCTGCTCGACATGACGCTGAAGGACATCGAGCGGGTCCTCTACTTCGAGAACTACATCGTTACCGAACCCGGCCTCACCGCGCTGAAGGAGCACCAGCTGCTCAGCGAGGAAGAGTACATGATGGCCGTCGACGAGTATGGCGAGGATTCGTTCACCGCCATGATCGGCGCCGAGGCGATCCACGACCTTCTGGCCGGCATGGACCTCGAGAAGATCGCCGGCGATCTGCGTTCTGAGCTGGCTTCTACCACCTCCGAGCGCAAGCAGTAGAAGTACCTGAAGCGGCTCAAGGTCGTCGAGAACTTCATGGAATCCGGCAACCGTCCGGAATGGATGATCATGAAGGTGGTTCCGGTGATCCCGCCGGATCTGCGTCCGCTCGTCCCGCTGGACGGCGGCCGTTTCGCCACGTCGGATCTGAACGACCTCTATCGCCGCGTCATCAACCGCAACAACCGCCTGAAGCGGCTGATCGAGCTGCGCGCGCCCGGCATCATCGTGCGCAATGAAAAGCGCATGCTGCAGGAAGCCGTCGATGCACTGTTCGACAACGGCCGCCGCGGCCGCGTCATCACCGGCGCCAACAAGCGTCCGCTGAAGTCGCTGTCCGACATGCTGAAGGGCAAGCAGGGCCGGTTCCGCCAGAACCTGCTCGGCAAGCGCGTCGACTATTCCGGCCGCTCGGTCATCGTCACCGGTCCGGAGCTCAAGCTGCACCAGTGCGGCCTGCCGAAGAAGATGGCGCTCGAACTGTTCAAGCCCTTCATCTACGCCCGTCTCGACGCCAAGGGTTACTCCTCGACCGTCAAGCAGGCGAAGAAGCTGGTCGAAAAGGAGCGTCCGGAGGTCTGGGATATCCTCGACGAGGTCATCCGCGAGCATCCGGTGCTTTTGAACCGCGCGCCGACGCTGCACCGCCTCGGCATCCAGGCGTTCGAGCCGATCCTGATCGAAGGCAAGGCGATCCAGCTTCACCCGCTGGTCTGCACGGCCTTCAACGCCGACTTCGACGGCGACCAGATGGCGGTCCACGTGCCGCTGTCGCTGGAAGCGCAGCTTGAAGCCCGCGTGCTGATGATGTCGACTAACAACATCCTGCACCCGGCTTCCGGCGCGCCGATCATCGTGCCGTCGCAGGACATGGTTCTCGGTCTCTACTATCTCTCGATCGTCAACCAGAACGAGCCGGGCGAGGGCATGGTGTTTGCCGACATGGGCGAACTCCAGCACGCGCTCGAGACCAAGGCGGTGACGCTGCATGCCAAGATCAAGGGGCGCTTCCGCACGGTCGACGCCGACGGCAAGGTCGTGTCGAAGATCTACGACACCACGCCTGGCCGCATGATCATCGGCGAGCTGCTGCCGAAGAACCACAACGTGCCCTACGAGACCGCCAACCAGGAGATGACCAAGAAGAACATCTCCAAGATGATCGACACCGTCTACCGCCATTGCGGTCAGAAGGAGACGGTCATTTTCTGCGATCGCATCATGGCTCTCGGCTTCAGCCATGCCTGCCGTGCCGGCATTTCGTTCGGCAAGGACGACATGCTGATCCCGGACGCCAAGATCAAGCTGGTCTCCGACACCGAGGCTTTGGCCAAGGAATACGAGCAGCAGTACAATGACGGCCTGATCACCCAGGGCGAGAAGTACAACAAGGTCGTCGACGCCTGGGCCAAGTGCTCGGAAAAGGTCGCCGACGAAATGATGGCCCGCATCAAGGCGGTCGAGTTCGAGGACAACGGCCGTCAGAAGCCGATGAACTCGATCTACATGATGTCGCACTCCGGTGCGCGCGGCTCGCCCACCCAGATGCGCCAGCTCGCCGGCATGCGCGGCCTGATGGCCAAGCCTAGCGGTGAAATCATCGAGACGCCGATCATCTCGAACTTCAAGGAAGGCCTCACCGTGCTCGAGTACTTCAACTCGACCCACGGCGCCCGCAAGGGTCTGGCCGACACCGCCTTGAAGACGGCGAACTCGGGTTACCTGACGCGTCGTCTTGTCGACGTGGCGCAGGACTGCATCGTCAACTCGCTCGACTGCGGCACCGACAAGGGCCTCACCATGCAGCCGATCGTCGATGCCGGTCAGGTCGTCGCCTCGGTTGGCCAGCGCGTTCTCGGCCGCACCTCGCTCGACGACATCACCCACCCGGTCACCGGCGAGGTTCTGGTCAAGGCCGGAACGCTGATGGACGAGCGTGACGTGGAACTGATCGAAAAGGCCGGCGTGCAGTCGGTCCGTATCCGTTCGGCGCTGACCTGCGAGGTCAGGGTCGGCGTCTGCGCGGTCTGCTACGGACGCGATCTGGCCCGCGGCACTCCCGTCAACCAGGGCGAAGCTGTCGGCGTCATCGCGGCGCAGTCGATCGGCGAGCCGGGCACCCAGCTCACCATGCGTACCTTCCACATGGGCGGCACGGCGCAGGTGGTGGATTCCTCGTTCCTTGAAGCCTCCTATGAGGGCAAGGTCGAGATCCGCAACCGCAACGTGGTGCGCAACTCCGACGGCCAGCTGATGGTCATGGGCCGCAACATGGCGGTGCTGATCCTCGACGAAGCCGGCAAGGAACGCGCCACGCACCGCGTCACCTACGGTTCGCGCATCTTCGTCGACGATGGCGACAAGGTGAAACGCGGCCAGCGCATCGCCGAGTGGGATCCTTATACCCGCCCGATCCTCACCGAAATCGAGGGCAGGGTGGCATTTGAGGATCTGGTCGATGGCATTTCCGTTCAGGAAACCGCCGACGAATCGACCGGCATCACCAAGCGCGAGGTCATCGACTGGCGTTCGACGCCACGCGGCAACGACCTCAAGCCGGCGATCGTCGTCCAGGATGCCAAGGGCAAGGTCGGCAAGCTGTCGAAGGGCGGCGACGCCCGCTTCCTGCTCTCGGTCGAGGCCATTCTTTCGGTCGAGCCGGGTGCACAGGTTCGCCCCGGCGACGTGCTGGCGCGTATCCCGATGGAAAGCGCCAAGACCAAGGACATCACCGGCGGTCTGCCGCGTGTGGCCGAACTGTTCGAGGCACGCCGTCCGAAGGATCACGCCATCATCGCCGAGATCGATGGCACGATCCGCTTCGGCCGCGACTACAAGAACAAGCGCCGCATCATCATCGAGCCGCATGACTCGACGCTTGAGCCGGTCGAATACCTGATCCCGAAGGGCAAGCCGTTCCATCTCCAGGACGGCGACGTCATCGAGAAGGGCGACTACATCCTCGACGGCAATCCGGCGCCGCACGACATCCTGGCGATCAAGGGCGTGGAGGCGCTTGCCTCCTACCTCGTCAACGAAATCCAGGAGGTCTACCGCCTGCAGGGCGTGTCGATCAACGACAAGCACATCGAGGTGATCGTTCGCCAGATGCTGCAGAAGGTCGAGATCACCACGCAGGGCGATTCGACCTACATTCCGGGCGACCACGTCGACGTGATTGAGCTGGAAGAGGTCAATGAGCGCCTGGTCGAGGAAGGCAAGAAGCCGGCCGAAGGCCAGCCGGTGCTGCTCGGCATCACCAAGGCCTCGCTGCAGACGCCGTCCTTCATCTCGGCCGCTTCCTTCCAGGAGACGACGAGGGTGCTGACCGAAGCTGCGGTTGCCGGCAAGACCGACATGCTGCAGGGGCTGAAGGAAAACGTCATCGTCGGCCGGCTGATCCCGGCCGGTACCGGCGGTACGATGAGCCAGATCCGGCGCATCGCCACCTCGCGTGACGAGTTGATCATCGACGAGCGCCGCAAGGCGTCCGGCGTCGAGGTCGCCGAGCCGATGCTGACCGACATGGTTAACGCGGCGCAGTAAGCGCGCAAGCAAGAGAAGATAGAAAAGGGGCCTAAGTGGCCCCTTTTCGCATTTTGGTTCCTCAATCGGATCGGAGAAGAAACGATGAGCAGGAAGATCTGGGCTTCTGTCGACGACTACATTGTCGAAGCTCTTTTCGAGGCGGATCCCGCTCTTGATGCCGTTCTGGCGGCCAACGATGATCAGGGCCTGCCGCCTATCGACGTTTCCCCGGCACAAGGCAAGCTGCTCTCACTTCTTGCGCGAATGCAGGGAGCGAAGAAGGTACTCGAAATCGGCACGTTGGGCGGTTATTCGACAATCTGGATGGCGCGAGCATTGCCGATGGACGGCAAGGTCGTGACGCTCGAGCTTGATCCGCACCACGCCAGTGTCGCGCGGTCGAACTTTGAACGGGCAGGGGTGTCGGGCCGGGTGGAACTGCGGGTCGGACCGGCGCTTCAATCGCTTGCGGCCTTAGGCGCCGAGAATGCCGGGCCGTTCGATTTTATCTTCATCGACGCCGACAAGCCGAACAACCCGCACTATCTGTCGTGGGCCATGCGTCTTTCGAGGCCGGGGACCGTCATCGTCTGCGACAATGTCATCCGTGACGGCGCGGTGGTGAATGAAGATGGTCGCGACGCCAATGTCGAAGGGGCACGCGCGGCGTTCTCGTTCATCGGCAGCGACAAACGTCTGGAAGGCACCGCGATCCAGACTGTTGGCGCCAAGGGCTATGACGGCTTTGCAATAGCGATCGTCAATTGATTTTGTGCGGTGCGCCGACCAGACCTGCGATCCGGCCGGCGCCCACTCGTCAATCGAAAAAAGCTTCCACCACATTGCGCTTGCCCAGCATGAAGGCGTCGGCGACGTGCTGCAGGGGCGCGAGATCGACGTCGGAGGTGCCGGCGCGCACGATCTCGGCAAAGCGCTTGTAGAGCATCGGGTATTCGGCTTCCGGCTCCTCGTGAACGACGCGGCCATCGATGGCGAGCTTTGAGCCGCCGCCAGAAAGCACCATCGATCCGGCCTCGGTATCGGCCAGGATGTCCCAGCTTTGCGGGCCGGTCTGACGCCAGTCGAGTTCCATCGTCACCGGCAGACCGTTCGAAGTGCGGAAGGCGATATGGGCGGCGATGGGGGCCGCGCGGTTTTCGGGGAAATCGAGTTCTGCCGAGCTGATAAACATCGGCGGCAGGATGTGGGTGGCGATCGACAGCGCGTTGATGCCGGGATCGAAGACGCCAAAACCGCCGGGAGCCCAGATCCACTCCTGGTTCGGATGCCAGCGGCGCACGTCTTCCTTCCAGTTGATAGCGGCCGACCTTATCGTTGTCGATCCAAGGAATGCGCGCGCAGCTTCGACGGCCGGCGCATAGCGCGAGTGCCAGCTGGCGAACAGGCAGACGCCGTTCGCTGCCGCCAGCGCCTTCAGGTCTTCGACCTCGCTGACCGTGGCGCCTGGCGGCTTCTCCAGGAAGACATGTTTTTTCGCCGCCAGCGCCAAGCGCGCGGCGTCGTAACGAAACTGCGGCGGCATGCACAGCGACACCGCCTCGAGCTCCGGCACCGAGTCGAGCATCGCCTCGATCGTCGGGAAATTCGGGATGTCTTCGACTTTGCCATGCCGGCTCGCTGCGGCGACCAGGCGATAATCCTGGTCCTTCGCCAGCGCCGGCAGATGCTGGTCGCGGACGATCTTCCCCACGCCGACGATGCCGAGCTTGATGGGATTAGAGGACATGGGAGCTCCGCAGGTTGAGTGTACTTGGTTTTGCCAGAGGTCGCTTCTTAGCAGAGAACTTGTGCCGGGCAAGTCGCCGGGCTTTTGTCGCCGGCCCGTGAGATCGACCGCGATTCAGATCTCTTCAGATCGGCACATCGAACGTCACGATCGACACTTCGCCTTCGAGCGCGCCCTGATAGGCGGACAGATGCGGCTCCTCGTCGGGCACGCCGTCCATGTCGCCGATCTGGTCGAGCTCGGCCTCGGCATAACCTTCGGCGGCAAGCGATTCGAGAGCGCGGCGCACCGCCGAATCGTCGTCCGGCGCGACCAACATCACATGCACGCCTTCCGGATTGCCGCCTTTGCGCTTCCACACCCGGCCGGTAATAATGGTGACCGGGCGCTCCTCATTGTCATTCACGGGTTCGTACCTCCGGGCGAGGGGGTTTGGGCTGCTCATGCCGCCTTTTCGCACGAAGCACGGCCTGGAAACAGCGGCAAGCCGGTCACTTTCTGGCTTCCTCTTGAAAAACGGCGCAAGAAAATTACATGCGCTTTTCGCATGGCTGCCAAGCCTCGGGTTCAGCGCAATATTTGCCGCTCCGGGGTTGACGGACAGTGGCCATACGAGTAGAAGCCGGCCAGTCAGAACCGATGTGAGGCTCTTGCTTCCGAAGCGACACGCTTTGGAGTTTGCCTCAAACAGGGTTCGTTTTACGAGCGAAAAGACATTTCCGGCGTGCATGAAGCGGCTTCCGCTTCCTCTGCCATTTGTTCGGGCAAGACCGCGAGGCGCGGTTTGTGGCCCGAATTTGCGTATGGAAGTGACGCTTTGAGCGGCCCTGACCGGGCGAGATACGGAATTGAGAGACAAGAGGGTTTAATGCCTACCGTCAACCAGCTGATCCGCAAGCCGCGCATTGCGCCGGTGAAGCGCAACAAGGTCCCGGCCATGCAGCAGAACCCGCAGAAGCGGGGCGTCTGCACGCGCGTCTACACCACGACGCCGAAGAAGCCGAACTCGGCGCTGCGCAAGGTGGCCAAGATCCGCCTGACCAATGGTTTTGAAGTGATCGGTTACATCCCCGGCGAAGGCCATAACCTTCAGGAGCACTCGGTGGTGATGATCCGCGGCGGTCGCGTCAAGGATCTTCCGGGCGTCCGTTACCACATCATCCGCGGCGTGCTCGACACGCAAGGCGTGAAGAACCGCAAGCAGCGCCGTTCGAAATACGGCGCCAAGCGTCCGAAGTGACCGAAGCGTAGCCAAGGTCGTTCCGGGCGGCGTCAAGCGACGATCCGGGATCCAGGCCACCGCGTAGAATTGAGGCAGAGAAAAAATGTCCCGTCGTCACAGTGCAGAAAAGCGTGAGATCAATCCGGATCCCAAGTTCGGCGATCTGATCGTCACCAAGTTCATGAACGCCGTCATGTATGACGGCAAGAAGTCGGTTGCCGAGACCATCGTCTACGGCGCGCTCGACCAGGTCCAGTCCAAGACCAAGCAGGAGCCGGTCACCGTCTTCCATCAGGCGCTCGACAATGTCGCGCCGCATGTGGAAGTGCGTTCGCGCCGCGTCGGCGGCGCCACCTACCAGGTTCCGGTCGACGTGCGCCCCGAGCGCCGTCAGGCATTGGCCATCCGCTGGCTGATTGCCGCCGCCCGCAACCGCAACGAGACCACTATGGTCGACCGCCTCTCCGGCGAGCTGATGGACGCGGCCAACAACCGCGGCACCGCCGTCAAGAAGCGTGAAGACACCCACAAGATGGCAGAAGCCAACCGCGCTTTCGCGCACTACCGCTGGTAAAGCGCGAACGAGACTGAAGAGGCACCTCCCATGGCCCGCGAATATAAGATCGAAGACTACCGCAATTTCGGTATCATGGCGCATATCGACGCCGGCAAGACGACGACCACCGAGCGCGTCCTCTATTACACGGGCAAGTCGCACAAGATCGGCGAAGTCCACGACGGCGCTGCCACCATGGATTGGATGGAGCAGGAGCAGGAGCGCGGCATTACCATCACGTCCGCCGCGACCACGACCTTCTGGAAGGGTCGCGACGGCAAGATGCACCGCTTCAACATCATCGACACCCCCGGCCACGTCGACTTCACCATTGAAGTCGAGCGCTCACTGCGCGTGCTCGACGGCGCCATCGCGCTGCTCGATGCCAACGCCGGTGTCGAGCCGCAGACGGAAACCGTCTGGCGTCAGGCTGACAAGTACCGCGTGCCGCGTATGATCTTCTGCAACAAGATGGACAAGATCGGCGCCGACTTCTACCGCTCGGTCGAGATGATCGGTTCGCGCCTCGGTGCACATGCCGTCGTCATGCAGCTGCCGATCGGCGCCGAGACCGAGTTCAAGGGTGTCGTCGACCTCGTCGAGATGAACGCGCTGGTCTGGCGCGACGAGACGCTGGGCGCTGCCTGGGACATCGTCGAGATCCCTGCCGACCTCAAGGCTCGTGCCGAAGAATACCGCGAGAAGATGATCGAGGCCGCCGTCGAAATGGACGAAACGGCGCTCGAGAATTACGTCGAAGGCAAGATGCCGAGCAACGACGAGATCCGTGCGCTCATCCGCAAGGGCACGATCGCGGTGAAGTTCTATCCGATGTTCTGCGGCTCGGCCTTCAAGAACAAGGGCGTGCAGCCGCTGCTTGACGCCGTCGTCGAATATCTGCCGTCGCCGGCCGATGTCCCGGCCATCAAGGGCGTCGACGCCAAGACCGACGCCGAGATCGAGCGTCATGCTGACGACAACGAGCCGCTGTCGATGCTTGCCTTCAAGATCATGAACGACCCGTTCGTCGGTTCGCTCACCTTTGCCCGCATCTATTCGGGCAAGCTCACCAAGGGCATCTCGGTCGACAACACCGTGAAGGGCAAGAAAGAGCGCATCGGCCGCATGTTGCAGATGCATGCGAATTCGCGCGCCGACGTCGAAGAGGCGTTTGCCGGCGACATCGTCGCCCTCGCTGGTCTCAAGGACACCACCACCGGCGACACGCTCAGTGATCCGCTGCATCCGGTCATCCTCGAGCGCATGGAATTCCCCGATCCGGTCATCCAGATCGCCATCGAGCCGAAGACCAAGAACGACCAGGAAAAGATGGGTCTCGCCCTTCACCGCCTGGCCGCCGAGGATCCGTCCTTCCGCGTCAAGACCGACGAGGAATCGGGCCAGACGATCATTTCCGGCATGGGCGAGCTTCACCTCGACATCATCGTCGACCGCATGCGCCGCGAGTTCAAGGTCGAGGCCAATGTCGGCGCGCCGCAGGTGGCCTACCGCGAGACGATCACCCGCAAGCACGAGCAGGACTACACGCACAAGAAGCAGACCGGCGGTACCGGCCAGTTCGCCCGCGTCAAGATCCTGTTCGAGCCGAATCCGGAAAGCAGCGAATTCGAGTTCGAAACCAAGATCGTCGGCGGCGCTGTGCCGAAGGAATACATCCCCGGTGTCGAAAAGGGCATCAACAGCGTCATGACCTCGGGCCCGTTCGCCGGCTTCCCGATGATCGGCGTCAAGGCGACGCTGATCGATGGCGCCTATCACGACGTGGACTCGTCGGTTCTGGCCTTCGAAATCGCCGGCCGCGCCTGCTTCCGTGAAGCAGCCCCCAAGCTTGGCGTGCAGTTGCTCGAGCCGATCATGAAGGTCGAAGTGGTGACGCCGGAAGATTACGTCGGCAGCGTTATCGGCGACCTGAACGGCCGTCGCGGCCAGATCCAGGGCCAGGAAGCCCGTGGCGTGGCTGTGGTCATCAACGCGATGGTGCCGCTCGCCAACATGTTCAAATACGTGGACAACCTTCGCTCGATGAGCCAGGGCCGCGCGGCCTACACGATGCAGTTCGACCACTACGAGCCGGTCCCGACCGCGGTCGCCCAGGAAGTCCAGAAGAAATACGCGTAACTCGAAACGAGTTGCATCAGTAACTTAATTCAAGGCCCGCACGGGCTGGCAGGAATGGAGAGATCACATGGCAAAAGGTAAATTCGAGCGCACTAAGCCTCATGTGAACATTGGCACGATTGGTCACGTCGACCATGGCAAGACGTCGCTGACGGCGGCGATCACCAAGTATTTTGGCGAATACAAGCGCTACGACCAGATCGATGCGGCGCCGGAAGAGAAGGCGCGCGGCATCACCATCTCGACGGCACACGTCGAATACGAGACCGCCAACCGCCACTATGCCCATGTCGACTGCCCCGGCCACGCCGACTATGTGAAGAACATGATCACCG